>DATKRH010000326.1:0-13069 GCA_035532295.1 Streptosporangiaceae bacterium | reverse complement strand
AGCATGGCCCCCGGCTGTTTGACCGGGCCGGCAACGTCGGCCCGACTCTCTGGTGGGACGGCAGGATCGTCGGCGGCTGGGCACAAGACCGCGACGGCGAAATCGTCTGCCGGTTCCTGGAGGACGCTGGCTCCGACGCGGCCGCCCGGGTCCTGGCCGGCGAGTCCCGCCGCGAGGACGGCACCTGCCCTGAACGGGCGGTGCGCGCCCGCACCAGCACCCGCCAGGGCCGGGCTACTTGACATCGGCACCAGAGGATTCGAGAACTGGCTCGACACCAAGAAAACGCCAGACTGGATCAGGGCGCCTGACCTGGCCTGATTCGCGGCGCTAGAGGCTTCATCGCCAGGCCGCCAGGCTCGCCGCCGTGTCCTTCCCCGCCGGCCCGGCCGCGGCCCGCGCAGGCCAGGCCAGGCCAGGCCAGGCCCGGCACTGGGCAGGCCGCGGCGCCCGTCCGGAGGCGCGGCCCGCCACGGCCGCGCGGCCCTGCCCCCTGACGACCGGCGCCGCCGGCCGGCCAGGAACGGCGCCCGGGACATCACCGGCCCTGGCGCGGCGTGCCCGGCCGGACCGCGCCGAGCAGCAGCGCGAGCCGGTCCCGCTGCTGCTCGGTCAGCTGTGGCAGCCCGGCCGCGATCCGCGCAGCCGCCTCACGCGCGGTCTCCGCGCCTGCCGCGTCCGCGTGCCCGGCCTGGCCCGCGCCGGCCGCATCGCCAGGAGCCGGGCCGGGACGGGACGGGCGCCGTCCCGCGGGCGGGCGGCGCCGGGGACCGGGACTGGACCGGCGGGACGGGGGACGAGGCGGCGGACTGGTCACCGTCCCTCGCTGTCCTGGCGGATCTGGCGCAGCAACTCGGAGGCAGCCTGGTTCGACACGCCCAGGCGGGCGCGCAGCGCGTCCCGGGTGATTGGCTGCCCGAACCGCTGATAGTGCTCGGCGGCGGCCCGCCTGGCGGCCCCGGCCAGCGGCGGCTCCCCGTCGTCCGGGACGGGGGCCGGCGGCAGGGCCAGCGGGGCGCCGTCCCGCCCGTCCCGGGCGCCTTCCCCGGCCAGGACGGGCCGGGCGGCCCCGGACACCGGCGGGACGGAGCCAGCACCCGGCGCGGGCGGGACACCATCCGGCCGGTCGCCGTCGTCGCGGTGCTGGAGGGTGGCGCGGCGTTCGAGCATGGAGACCGCGATCAGGAACGCCCCGGCCGGGACCGCGGCCATGACCTGCCCCCAGGCTGTCGGCTGGGCCTGGGCGAGGTTGGCGGGATCAGCCGCAGCCCGGCCGCGAGCACGATCGTGGGCCACGACGCCCGCCGGGCGCTGATGCCGTGCCGCTTGTCGCGCTGCCGCTCCCGGGCGGCCATGACACACGTCAGGTCCACGCAGACCGCGATCGCCCACGACATCGGCCCCCGCTGGCCGTGCTCGGCGGCGGTGTCGCGAATATGGGTGAACGACCCGGCCCCGGCGATGACAGCCAGCAGCACCACCGGCAGCGAGTCCGGGACCGCCCCGGCAGCGCGGCGCCAGGCGCTCACCCGCGCCCTCGGCTCTGCGGCGGGGACCGGCCCGCTCGTCACGGCTCGTCCGGCTCGTCCGGCTCGTCCGGGTCGTCCGATCGCCGCACCCGGTCCCGGCGCTCGCCCAGGTCGTCGCGGTAGGACCGCCACGGGTCAGGCATCGCCTCGGCCAGGTCGATCAGCCGCAACTGCGGGCCGCCGGCCCCGGTGAGGGGCATCCAGACCGGCCCCGCCGGGCTGACCTGCTCCGGGCTGATCGCGGTGGTGGCGATCCGCAGCGCTGGCGCGTCCCGGCACCGGTCCAGGGCTGCGCGGGCGGCCAGTTCGCGGCGCGGGCCGGGGAAGCGGAACAGCAGCGGCGGGCACGCCAGCTCCGCGTCGGCCAGGCCCTCGGCCATCCGGCCGTAACCCTCCAGCTTCCCCGCGACCTGGGCCAGGTTCTCGCTGCCGGTGTCGAATTCCAGCAGGAACGTGACCACGCAGCCATCCTGCGCCCAGGTCCCGGACCCGTCCGGGTGCGGCAGCGCGACGTCGGCGTACCGCGACCGCGCGTGGTTGTTGTAATGGCCGGCGGCATCAGCCTCGCCCAGCCACTCGGCCAGTTCCCCGCCGCCCTCGCGGGCCTGGCGGGCCAGGGCGGCGAAGAACCAGTTCACCCCGATGATGTGGGCCATCCGCTGCGAGCGGGCCAAAGCTAGCTGCCGGTCCTCCCGCACTCTGGGCAGCCACTTCCGCTCGTCCCGGTCCTCGGCGGCCAGCAGCGCCGCGCCGAGCGGGCCGAGCAGGTAATGCCACGGCGCCGACCCCACCTCTGTGCGCGGCCGGAACCGGCGCAGCGCCCCGATCCCGGCCAGCGCCCCCAGCCGGTGCCGCGCCGTGATCACGCTGCCGAACCCCAGCGCGCACACCTGCCCGGTCGTCAGCACCCGGTGCTCGCCCACCAGCCGGATCAGATACCGGTCACGCTCCGTCAGCCGGGCCGACGCGGCCAGCACCACAGCGTCATCAACGTTCACCCGCCGCCCGCGCGGAAATTGTGTAATAGAAGACATAAGTCTTCAGCCTCCGAACCCCCGTGCGGGTCAATTCCGGCCCTGACCAGCCTCAACGCCCCGCCCGGCCCCGGCCACCGCCCCGGCCGTTCAAAACGGCCGCCCAGACGACCAGCCCACCGGCCGGCGCACCTGCCAGCCCGAACTCCCGCCGCCACCCCGCGCCAGGACGAGCCGTACCGCCACCATCGAGCCAACTTCCACTCCCTTCCCGCCCCGGACACCTCGCCAGGACGCTCGCCTACCAAATCCGCCAGAACCCCTCCGGGTAACACGCCCGGCCGAGATTCCCGCCGCAGGGCTAGCACCGGGCATACGGGCTCGACGCCGGCCGCCTAGCAAGCGCTGCCGCCGTCAGGCGCGTGTCAGCCACCTGTCAGGCGCCGGCCAGCGTCATGCTCAGTCACTTATAAATCCGGTCAGCGAGGCCGTTTTTCACGTTCGCCCGGTAATCCAGTGGCTAATGTGATGAATTGCCGCTTCGTATGACGGTGAATCGCCGGGTCAGCAGACAACGACGCCAGTTCGCCAAAGGTGTTAAGTTCGGCGAAGACGCCATTTGACCCGCTTACCTACCAGCTGCCGCTGGGTTTGAGCGTCGTGCTGGGTCACGAGCGCCAGGCGCGGTTGAAGCAAGCGACTAAGGGCATCGGTCACGCCATCGGCACGCCCGATGCCCGCTCAGGAAGGGAGGAAGAGGCGGTTGGCCGTGGACGGTGACGGACTACCAGGCGAGCCCTGCGGCGGGAAACGTAAAGGTTGCCGGCAGGCGGTGATCCTCTCAGCGGGACTCGGAACCCGTATCGCAGTGGTGGCACAGGGCAGGCCCAAGGCGTTAATTGAGGTAGGCGCACTTGCCGCGATCGTGACGCAGGTACGCCAACTGCTCGGCGCGGGCGTCCGCCGGATAGTCGTGGTCCATGCCGCGGGCCAAGACGACCCAGTCAGGAGCCTGTTCGCCCACGTCTTCGCTCACGCGGACGTCGAGTTCAGGTTCGCCGTTCAGCTCCGGCCATCCGGGCCGCTCGACGCGCTCGCCGCCGCGACCGGGCAGATTCGGCCCGGCGATGTCACCGTGCTCCTCGCCGACACCCTGATTGAGAACCTGGCCGACATCCCGCCGGATGCGGTCGGCGTGGGCGCGGTCGATTCGGCACGCGAATTCTGCATCGCCCACGTCGATCAGGCAGGCAGGATCTCGGAATATGAAGACAAGCCGGACCGGGACGACGGCTCTGATCTCGCGGTAGCCGGGGTGTACAGGTTCGGCGACGCGGATCTGCTGCGGACTCTGCTCGCGGAGCCAGCCGGGTCGCCGGAACTCAGCGATCTGCTGGCGCGCTACGGGGCGCGGCGTCAGCTGACAGCGGTAACGGTAGAGGGATGGCGGGACCTGGGCTCCTACGAGCGTTACCTCCGCGCCAGCCGCTCGGCGCTCGCCGGGCGCGCCGGCCACGGCTTCGCCTTCGAAGATGACGGAACTGTGACCAAGCGCGGGGAGCCATCTCTGATGGCGGCTCAAGCGCGCTGGTACCGGGAGCTTCCAGACACGGCGGCTGGGCTGGCGCCGCGGCTGTTCGGAGCCGGTGAGGGCTGGTACCGGATGGAACTGCTTGACTATCCGAGCTTGTCGCAGCTTCTGCTTTACGAGCCCTTGCCGGCGAGCACCTGGAGTTTCCTGCTACGGAGCCTGCTCGAAACGGTCGAGGCGCGGCTGTGGGGACCGACCCGCCAGCGGGACCCGGCGCTGCCAGCGTGGTGTGAGCGGAAGTACATCATCAAGACGGAACGGCGCCTGGAACGATGGCCAGAATGGCGGCGATTGCGCGACAGGCGCCTGATCATCAACGGTACCGAGCTGGCCAGCTTCGATGAGCTGTGGCCAGATGCCGTCCGCGCGCTTCGGTCCCTGTCCTCAACGGCGGGACAGAGTTGCACGATCCACGGCGACATGACGTTCTCCAACATCCTGCTCGCCCGCCACCACGGCTTCTTCAAGCTCGTGGACCCGGGCACCACGTTCAGCAACTCGCGCGGCGGCGACCTGCGTTACGACCTGGCCAAGCTCAGGCAGTGCTACGCAGGCGGTTACGACTCGCTCAGCGCCGACCTGTTCTCGCTGAGCGCCCGCGGGCCGGGACGGTGGGAGCTGCGCCTCTTCCCGCGGCAGAGCATGCTCGCCGACCTCGGCGACGAGATCCTCGCCGGACTCGGCTGTGATCTGACGGCAGTGAAGCTGCTGGAGGCCATCCAGTTCCTATCGATGGTGCCGCTGCATCGTGACAATCCCGGCCGCCAGCTCGCCTTGTATGCGCGCGGGCTTCAGCTCCTCGCAGCCGTACTGGAAGGACGGCCCGATGCCATCCCTGTCCCCTGACCAGTTCCGCCGACTCGCCACCGCAGCCGTCACTGCTCACCTCGCGTGGGAGATCGCCACATTGCTGCGCGCCAGGGCCACCGCGAAGACCGCGCTCAGACCGCAGGCGGCGCCCCGCCACCGCGACGCGGCGGGAGGTGCGCCGGTACTCCATCTGCTGGTGCCAGCGCTGCGCGAGCAGCCTTACGTGCAGCGAACCGTGGCGGCCTTCGCAGCGGTCCGCGACGCGTGCCCCCAGGCCAGCATCTGGTTCGTGACCACCGACCGAGAGCAGCCGCCGGGCTGCGGAGGCGAAACGACCAAGGACATCATCGAGCGCTCCCTTGCGGCCATTGACCCGGAGCGGATGGCGATCCTGAACGATCCCAGCCCTGCCGGGAACAAGGCTTCGCAGCTGAATTGGGCCGTCGCTCAGCTGGACCGAAAGCGACCCGGCGCTGGAGTGGCGGAGGATCAGGCCTGGATCGGGGTGTTCGACTTCGATTCCCAGCCCCATGCCAGCACAGCGGCGTGGGTCGCCGCTGTCGCAAGCGCCAGAACCGTTGAGGTCATCCAGGTAGTTCCGCTGGGCACCACGACCCTCGCCGGACCGCCCCCAGGACTGCTCGCCCGCTCGGTCATCCTCACCGAAGCGCTGCACCACGCCTGCCGCAGCCTCGGAGTGGAAAGGTGGAAGCTCGACCAGGCTGATCACGGCCGGCGGATGCCGATGTACCTGGTCGGTGCCGGGATGTTCATCCGCAGGGACGCGCTGCGCGCGGCGGGCGGTTTCCCGTTCGTAGATGATGTGCCGCTCGGCTACCGCCTGTTTCTGCGCGGCGCCTGGTTCACGACGGTGCCCGTCCTGAACCGCGTGGACCTGCCCGACACGATCGCGGCCCATTTCGGATCGCTGAAGTTTATCGCCCGCGGGGTTGTCAGCTGGCCATCCGC
This sequence comes from Streptosporangiaceae bacterium, assembly GCA_035532295.1. GTDB lineage: Bacteria > Actinomycetota > Actinomycetes > Streptosporangiales > Streptosporangiaceae > DASUBV01. The sequence continues at coordinate 7,196 of DATKRH010000326.1, read as the reverse complement.
GCTCGCCGCGACCAGGGACCGTGAAGGCGCCCGCCACGCCGACCGCCTGCGCCTGTCCGCGATGGGCATCGCGGACACCGCCGAGATGACCGTCTACCCGTGGGTCGCGGCCGCGCTGACGCCAGGGCTGCTGCGCCGCGGAATGGCACATCGCATTCTCGCCATCGCCTGGTGGATGTTCCCGATCGCCCAGACGGCGGTAATGCGGAAGGTCCTGGACCAGGAACTCGACACCGCCGCCTGGCGCGTGCCGGTTCCGGCGCTGGCCGCCGCGAGCATCGCCCGCCGGTTCTGGCGCACGACCGGTGCCTGGCGGCTCGCTGCCAGCACGATCCGCGCCCGGCTGTCCGGCGGTAGCGTCACATTCGCCAAGCAACCGCGCGCGACCTCCGCCGCAGCCAACCCTGAGCGGCCTCAATGAGCAACTGCGAGCGGCCATGGTGTCCCGGCAGCGTGCCAGGCACGCCACGGCGCAGCCCTACCGGAGACGGAGGCTACGAGAATTCCGTAACCGCGCTTCCAGGCGGGGCGATCCTCGTCAAGGGCTACATGAGGAGCGAGCGCTTCCGCAGCGAGGTGCTCGCGCTGCGATCACTGGCACCTGCCGGACTCAGCCCTTGGCTGGTCGCGACCTGCGAGAGGCATCAGACACTTGCCATGACGCGGCTGGAGGCCCTTCCGCTCGCCGGGCCCCTTGATGGCGGACCGGACGATAGACGCCTGGCGTCCGAAATCGCCGCGTGCCTGAGGCGGCTGCACGACATCCCGGCGCCCGGCGTCGGCCCGCTGGGATCGCTCGCCGCCGAGTCCTGGCCGTGCTTCCTGCGACGGCGCCTGGCGAGCCGGCTGGAATCACTGCCGCTGCCAGGACAGGACGCAGACCGGCTGCTTGCCTATCTCGATCGGCACCTCCCCAGCCTCGGCGGTGACCTGGTCCCGCGGATACTTCACCACGACCTCAAGCCCGCCAACATCCTGGTGCGCGGGGACGGGCGCGTCACGCTCTGCGACTTCGACCAGTCACGCGGCGGCGATCCCCTCAGCGACCTGGGGAAACTATGGTGGCGTACTTTCCGGGCCGCCGATACCGCCTCATGGCGGGAATTCCTCGAAGGCTACGGCGCATCTGACGGCGACGCTAGCGAAATGGTGCGCTTCTACCTGATAGTCCACTGCGTCGGCGCGCTCGCGTACTGGCATGACTACGCCAGGCCCGGCTACATCACCCATGCCCGCTCAGCACAGGAACTGCTTGCCGCTCACGCTGGCGTCCGCTGCCCCCTTCGGCACCGTAACAGCCCCGGAAACAGGAGAATGAATTGACCGCGCCGCTGGCGGTGGTCGTGGCCGGTGCGAGCAGCGGCTTCGGCGCGGCCCTGGCGGCCGAACTCGCCGCGGAAGGGCACCAGGTCATCGCCGGCGCTCGCCGGCCAGGCGCAAGCTCGCGCGGGCTGCGGTACCTGCCCGTTGATGTCACCGACGCCGAGGCGGTCGCGCGATTCGCGGCGGCTGCTGTCAGCGAACTAGGCCGGGTTGACGGCCTGGTGTACTGTGCGGCGGACTCCGGGTCCGTAGGCCCGGCCTGGCAGGTTGACGCCAACGCCGCCGCCCGCGTCCTCGACGTCACGCTGCTTGGGTTCATCCGGCTGCTAGCCCCTCTGGTGCCCGAGATGCGGCGCTCCGGGCAGGGCAGCATTATCGCCGTTGGCTCGCTGGCGGCGCGGACCCCCGTTGACCTGCTCTCCGCATACGGGGCTGCGAAAGCGGCGCTTGAGCAGTACACCAGGTGCCTGGCCAGTGAGCTAGCCGGAACCGGGGTCCGGGCGAACATCATCGGAATATCAGCGGAGACCCATCTGGCCTCAGCGCACCGCGCCGCCAAGCAGGCCATCCGCGGTCGCGCCAGCGGCCATCCGCCGCTACCTCCCGTGACCGACAGCCTGCCGCTGGCCCGCTGGCTGCTGTCCCCGGATTCCCGCCACGTCACAGGCCAGACCATCGAGGCCCGGCAGCCAGCGAAGTAGATGCCAGACCGCGGCAAACACCTCTATACCAGGAGCAGTAACGTGACTATCTCTATCGCAGCCATCGGTTTCGGCCGCCATTTCCGCCGCAGCCTACTGCCGAACCTGATCGGCTGCGAGCGGTTCACGCTGGCCGCCGTAGCCGAGCGCGATCCGGCCGTCCGCGCCGTCGCGTCCGAGCGGCTGCCTGGGATACCTGTTCTGGCCGCCGCGAGCGACGCCTTCCAGTTGCCCGTTGACGCCGTCCTGATCAGCACTGACCCTTCCGGGCACGTCCAGCTCACGCGGGCCGCGCTTGACGCGGGCAAGCATGTCTTCGTGGAAAAACCGCTCGGAACCGAGCCAGGGGCGGTCCGGGAGCTGGCGCTTTCCGCGGAGGAAGGGCAGCTTGTGGTCTCAGTCGGGACCATGTGGCGGCACGCCCCGTCCCACCGGGTCGTGGACAACTGGCTTGCCTCACATGACGCGGGAGTGCGGCTGGCGGACGTGGCGGTCACCTTCCCGGATGTGCTTGCCAGGGAAGGCTGGGATCTTGGCCCGCTTGAGCTGGCCATGTACGACATGATGATCCACCCGCTTGACTGGGCACGGCACCTGCTCGGCGGGGTGGGGGCCGTAGACGCCGTCCGGGTGCCCTCGTCCCGTCCCGGCGAGATCGTGGTCAGCGTGAGGCTCACCAGCCCGTCGGGTGACGCGCTGGCAACGATCAGCGCCGCCACCGGATCACATGCGTACCAGGTCACGGCATGGCTGCATACCACCTCCGGGGACCTGATCGAGGTGGACACCAAGGACCGCGTGAGGATCACGACATCGCCTACCTGGTCGGGCACGGACGGCTCCATCAGGGACCGGGCCACGCTCGGCTGGGAGGCCGGCCAGCTCTACCGCGGATGGGCGCGCAAGGGATACGCCGAGGAACTGGCGGCGTTCGCCGACCGCATCGCCGCCGGCCAGTCAGGCGGCGGCGAGCTTCGCGCCGCCGCCGAGACGCTGGAGATAATCGGCCGCTGCCTGTCCCAGCTAGGCGCGACCACGGCGAGCGACCGCCGGTGAGCGGCGAAGAGCCGCCCTTGCGGCACTGGAATAACGTGGACGTCCTATTCCTGGATTTTGACGGCGTGATCATCGACTCCGAATACGTCCATTACCGGGTATGGCGGGACGAGTTCCGCGAGCGCGGCCTGCTGCTATCGACCGACGCGTGGGCCGGGCACTGGGCAGCCAACCGCTCGGTGCCAGGTGACCTTTCCCGGAAACCTCCCGTGTCGGCGCTGCTTGAGCAGCGACTCGGCCGGAGCCTGCCCGATGGCGAGGATGTGACCCGCCGGGTGCGGGCCAGGTATCACGAGGAAGTGGGAGCGCTGCCAGTCCGGCCGGGCATCGAAGGCTGGCTGCGCGAAGCCGCGGCGGACCGGGTGCGCTGCGTCGTGGTCACCGATAACAAGGCTGACCGGGTCCGCGATGCCCTGACCCGCCTTGATCTCATGCCGCTGATCGAAGCCGTTGTCGGACGCCACCCGGACCGTGCCCGCAAGCCCGCCCCGGACGCGTACCTGGCGGCTCTCGCGCAAGTCCGCGTGGGGCCGGATCAGGCCGTCGCGGCGGAGGACTCCCCGCAGGGCATCGCCGCCGCCCGCGCCGCCGGCCTGAGGTGCCTGGCCGTGCCCCACAAGATAACGTCCCATCTCCTGGTCCCCGGGCCAGGAGTCGTGATCGTCGAGCCCGGCTCGGTGAGCCTGGACCGGGCGCTGTCCATGCTAGCCCGGCAGGCTGCTGGCAGCCCGCCGCGGCGGGGCGACGAAACCCGCGCCGCTGACCGTATCCGTGGCTCGATCGCTGGCCTCGCGGTGGGAGACGCGACCGGCAAGTTGATAGACAAGCGCCCGGAGCACCAACTGGAAGCGGAAAGCGTCGCTATGCTCGACGCGCTGGCGGCCGGAGGCGATCCCCCGGCCGTCTTCGGGGGCCGGATCACTGATGACACGGTGCTCGCGCTTGCGCTGGCCGCGACGATCATCGCCACCGGAACCGTCTCGCGGGAAGCGCTCGAAGCTAAGCTGAGGATCATCAACCCCCACGGCGGCCGCCAGGTATACAAGCTCAAGGCGGCGGCAGGACCGCTCTACGTCGCCGCGGACGGGGCGACCAATGGATGCGTTCCCAGGTCGGCGGCAGTCGGGTTCATTTACCAGCCGCACGAACTGGGCGACATCTGCTACGACACCCTCAAGACCGTCACGCTCACCCACGGCCACCCGGACGCGGTAATGGCCGCCCTGGCGTTCACGATGCTCATCAGCCATGCCGTAGCGGGCGACAGCCCCCAGGACGCGCTCGCCGCTCTCAGACCGGCGGTAAGCGCGCTCGGCCGCGTAGCCGGCGGCGGGACCGAAGTCGGAAAGGCGATCGTGGAGCACACCGCCGCCGCCCGCCGATTCGCGCGGCTGGACAAGTACGTCGACTACCTGGAAGACACAGTCGGCATGGCCGTGGCGGCCAGGTCATCCGCCGTCGCCGGCATCTGCCTGGGCCTTTCCGGATATCCCTACCGGCAGCTCATGTCCGTGCTGCTGCGCCGCAGGGCGCGATGGGACCTGGACTCAGTCGCGGCAATATCCGGCGCCCTCGTCGGGGCCTTCAACCCAGATACGGTCCCCTGGTCATGGGCGGCGGCGACAGAGCGCTTCGCAGCCAGCTCCTTCAGCCAGATCGCAGAGGAGCTCGGCCAGGTCCGGCGCCGGAGGCAGCCGCCGTGAACACCGCAGCATCGCGATGGCTCGCGGCCCGCAGCGACAGCGTGATCACCACTGGTCACCGGCGCCTGCTCGACACCGCGCCCGGAACGGTCCTGATCGCTGACGACCACTCAAGCCCGCCACCGCTGAGCTGGCCTTTGTCGGGGGAACTGGCCAGCTCCGATATCAAGCCGTTCGGCACGCTGGTAATCACCAGGCACGAAGCACCGCCGGAGATCGCCGAGGCGCTCCGGTCAGCACAAGCTCGCGCCAGCCACCGGACCGGCCGGGGCGCCTTCCCGGTCCGGTGGCTGCCCGGACGGCCGTGGATCGCCCGGTACGAGGACGGGCCAATCGTGTTGCGCGAGGACAGCAGAATGCTCATGACCGCCACGACCACAGAAGCAGCCGCGACATGGGCCAGCAAGGTTCTGCGTGAGCTGCTCATTCACGGAGGCGGCCGACGCGGATTTCGGCTCTGCCACGCCGCAGTCATCGGCGGCCCGCGTTCAGGACTGCTGATCACCGGCCCGGCAGGAGCCGGGAAGACCGATCTCGCCCTCAAGCTCGCCCGGCAGTTGCGGGTACCCGTAGTCAGCGTGGACCGATGCGTGGTCGGTCAGCGCGGCCCGGTCCTGGCCGCCGGAACGCTGCCATTCGGACTGAACATTCATCGCGATACCCTTGCCGGTTTCGGCTGCTCCGAGGACGACCTGACACGCCGGTACCCACCCCAGAAGGACAAGCACTACCTTGACATTCCGGCCGCGCAGCGGCTCTGCCAGATAACCATGCGAGCCTGGAGCCCGATCACGGCTGTGATATCGCTCCAGCGGGCGCCTGACGCGACCTGGTGCCGGCGGCTCCGTACCGCCGCCATTACCGCTACCCTGCGGTCCGCTGACGTCGCCGGGACAGACCCCGGGTACCAGGTCGACTGGCTTGGACTCGGCGGCGGAAAGCATCCGCCCGCCCTCCTGGCGCCTGAAATGATCACAGGGTGGGCCCTTGGCTATCGTCCGGATCAGCCGCTCCCGCAAGACTGGGCAGCGCATGTTGGCCGGGCGCTCTATGCTCCGCCGAGCTAGAAGACCCGCGCTCGCCCCCGGCAGAAAGGACGCAAGTGGTGATCAAGAACAGCATCGAATGCTGGCTGCTCAATCCGGAAGGAGAGGTGCTGCTGCTGCAAGTCCCCGCCCGGCCCGGGGAACATGAGGCGTTCTGGCAGCCCGTCACCGGAGGTATCGAGGAAGGCGAGAAGCCTCCCGAGGCCGCGTTGCGGGAGATCTGGGAAGAGACCGGATTCAGCCTGGACGCGGCCGATCTCACGGAGATCGCATCCGGGCTGCTGGTCGAGATCTCGCCGGACCTGACGATCAGCAAGACCCTCTATACCGCCCGCGCCCCGCATAGCGACGTGACGATTCACCGCCGCGAGCATCAGGACTTCCGCTGGCTCGCCGCCGGCGAGGTCAGCGACGCCTTGTCCTGGGAGAGCAACCGGCGGACCTGGGAGCAAATCAGCCAGCGTCAGCAGTCATGACCCTGACGGGCATCAGGACCGCGATCGAAGCTGAACTCGGCTGCGCGCTCACTGAAGTCGTCCTGCCCGGCGCTCTCAGGCACCACAACACCCATTACCGGGGCACCCTCCCGGATCGAACCAGCCTCTTCGTGAAAATGATCAGCGACAGCCCTGGCTACTACACAGCGGAGGTCCGCGCCGCCCAGATTCTGTCCGGGACCACAATCCGAACGCCGCGGCTCATCCGCCACGGCGCGCTGGACGAAACACATCGCTGGCTCGCCTACCAGTGGCACGATTTCCGGACCTTCACGCCAACCCCACAGCAGATCCAGGACGCAGGCGAGTTGCTCGGCAGGCTTCACGCCAAGACAAGGGGAACCACAGATCCGCAGCTCCGCAGGTACGGCGACGTTAATGCCCTGATCCTTGAAAAGACCGCCCAGGTGGCCCGCCTTGACACCGGCCTAGCCGGCCGCATCCGCCGCCTCCATGACTCGATAACCAACCGCGCCGGCACGGACCTGGGCCAGGAAACCTGCCTCCTACATGGCGATATCGGCTGGCGCAACCTCCACACCGACCCCGGTGGGCGCGCGATCTGGATGGTCGACTTCGAGCACGCCGCACTCGGCCATCCTCTGCTTGACTTCGCGAAACTCTGGGACCGCGAACTCGCGGACCAGACTGCCCGCGCCGAGTTCGTCACCGGCTACCGCCTGCATCACCCGGATTTCGCAAAAGTCTTCGGGGCGATCGACGCGGTCCGGCTGTGGGCCGCGGCCGGCATATTCCCCTACGCGGTTCCCCGAGGGGACTATGACTTCGAGCAGCACGCTTACCGGATACTAGGCAAACTCGAAGAACGCGAATAAGGAAATATGCTACGTTACCGCTTAACTACCAGCC
>DATKRH010000325.1:0-3503 GCA_035532295.1 Streptosporangiaceae bacterium | reverse complement strand
GCCAGCGCCTCCTCGATGGCCGTGTCGCTCAGCGCGAGGTCCCTGATCTCGCCCGACCGGTAGCTCGCGTAGGCCGGCAGGTCGAGCAGGCCGTGGCCGCACAGCGCGGTCAGGATCACCTTCTCCTCGCCGGTCTCCTTGCAGCGCAGCGCCTCCTCGATGCACGCGGCTACCGCGTGGGTCGGCTCGGGCGCGGGCACGATGCCCTCGGTGCGGGCGAACCGCAGGCCGGCGGCGAAGCATTCCGACTGCGGCTTGGCGACCGCCTCGATCAGGCCCAGCTCGTAGATGTGCGACAGCAGCGGCGACATGCCGTGATAACGCAGGCCGCCGGCGTGGATCGGGTCGGGGATGAACGCATGGCCCAGGGTGTGCATCTTGAGCAGCGGCGTTAGCCCCGCCGTGTCGCCGAAGTCGTAGGCGTAGACGCCGCGGGTGAAGGACGGGCAGGCCGCGGGCTCGACCGCGCGGATCACCGGGTTCATCCGGCCGGCCAGCTTCTCCCGCAGGAACGGGAACGCCAGGCCGCCGAAATTCGAGCCGCCGCCCGTGCAGCCGACGATGACGTCCGGGGTATCGCCGGCCTGGGCCAGCTGCTTGATGGCCTCCTCGCCGATGACCGTCTGGTGCATCAGGACGTGGTTGAGGACGCTGCCCAGCGCGTAGCGCGCGGTCGGGTCGCCGGCGGCCATCTCCACGGCCTCGCTGATCGCGATGCCCAGGCTGCCGGCGGAATCGGGGAACTCGGCCAGGACCGCCCGGCCCGAGCTGGTGATCTTCGACGGGCTCGGGTGCACGGTCGCCCCGTAGGTCTCCATCAGCATCTTGCGGTACGGCTTCTGGTCATAGGAGGCGCGCACCATCCAGACCTCGAGCTGGAGCCCGAACAGCGCCGCGGCGAACGACAGCGCGCTGCCCCACTGGCCCGCCCCGGTCTCGGTGGTCAGCTTCGTCACGCCCTCGGCGGCGTTGTAGTACGCCTGCGGCACGGCCGTGTTCGGCTTGTGCGAGCCCGCCGGGCTGCCGCCCTCGTACTTGTAGTAGATCCGGGCCGGCGTGCCCAGGTCCTTCTCCAGCCGCCGCGCGCGGTACAGGGGTGTGGGGCGCCAGAGCCGGTAAACGTCGAGCACCTCGTCGGGGATGGCGATGTGCCGCTCGGCTGAGACCTCCTGCGCGATCAGCGCGGCGGGAAACAGCGGGGCCAGGTCGTCCGGGCCGACCGGCTGACCGGTGCCAGGGTGCAGCGGGGGCGGCGGCGGGGACGGCAGGTCCGCGACGACGTTGTACCACTGCCGCGGCAGTTCCGATTCCTGCAGGACGTACTTGACCTGTCGATCCATCAGTGCCTCCGGGCCCGCTGTGAAGATCACTTGCCTGCCAATCCGGCCACGCTAGCCGACCACTCGCTGGCCGGGAAGTACCTGGCCAGAGGCCAGTGCGGGCCAGCGCGGGACGCCCGCGGGGAATCGGGGTCCGCCCGGCGGGGAATCGGGGTCCGGTCGCGGGAATCCCCGCCGGGATCGCGCGGTTCACCGATGGCATGCGCGTGGATATCTGGAGCGACATCGTCTGCCCGTGGTGCTACATCGGCAAGCGCCGGTTCGAGCAGGGCCTGGGTGAGTTCGGGCACCACGATGAGATCGAGGTGGTGTATCACGCGTTCGAGCTTGATCCGTCGATCCCGGCGGGCCAGGGCCTGCCGATCCTGGAGTTGCTGTCGGCCAAGTACGGGCTGACCCGCGAGCAGGCCAGGGACGCCGAGGCGTCCGTCGCGGCCAAGGCCGCCGCCGACGGCCTGGCCTTCAGCTCCGCCCGGGTGATGGGCAACACCTTCGACGCGCACCGGCTGGTGCGGCTGGGCCGGGAGCGCGGCATCCAGGGGCAGGTGCTGCAGCGGCTGTATGAGGCCTACTTCGCCGAGGGCCGGCCGGTGTTCGAGCCGGCTGAGCTGGCCGCCCTGGGCGAGGCCGCCGGGCTCGACGGGGAGCAGGCCCGCCAGGTGCTGGCGGAAGACGCCTACGCCGAGGCCGTACGCGCTGACGAGGAGCAGGCCAGGGCGCTGGGCATCACCGGCGTGCCGTTCGCCGTGCTGGACGGCAAGTACGGGGTCTCCGGCGCGCAGCCGGCGCAGACCTTCACGCAGGCGCTGGACCGGGCGTGGACGGAGCGCGGCGCGGCTACAGCGCGAGGCTGAGCCGGTCTCCGCGCAGCGCCTCGCTGGCGGCGATGGCCGCCCCCCGGGCGCCGGCCATGTCCAGGTCGGGCACCAGGGCGAACGTCTCCACGCTGGCCTGCTCCTCGCGCAGGTCGGTGTGCTCGCGGACGGTGGCCAGGAACCACTGGCTGAACTCCGGCGATGCCTCGACGACGCCGCCGCCGAGAAAGTAGATATCCGGGTCGGTGAAGTTGGCCGCGATCGTGAACAGGCGGCCGATGGCGATCGCCTGCTGGCGGAAGATCTCCCGCGCCATCGGATCGCCCGCCTCGCCGTGGCCGCGCACCAGCTTGGCCGCCTGGCTCAGCGACTCCGCCCCGACTAGCTCATGGTCGGGAAAGCGAGTGAGCCAGTAGGGCAGCAGGTTCGCCGCGATCCCGGTTAGCGAGGCAATGCTCTCGGCGTCGCCGGGCAGGCCGCAGTTGCAACTGGGCACGGGCTGTCCCTCGGCCAGCAGGCCGTCCATCGGGATGCGGATGTGGCCAAGCTCGCCGGCCATCCCGGCGGCCCCGCGGACCACCTGGCCGGCTTCGACGACGCCGCCGCCCAGCCCGGTCCCCACGATCAGGGAGACCGAGGAGTGCCGGGCCGCGTCCACTCCGAAGTGCTTGTGATGGGCGTACAGGGACGCCGCGTTGGCGTCGTTGTTGTAGACCACCGGCAGGCCGAGCCTGGCCTCGACCGCGCTGCGGATGTCGAATCCGCGCCAGGCCGGATCGGCGAAGTTCACCGCGCCGCGGTAGGAGATCACGCCGTCGGCGCTGGCCGGACCGGGGGTATCGAGCCCGACGCCCAGGACCGCCGTCCGCGGCGTTCCGGTGACCAGCAGGATCTGCTCGAACGACTCCGCCAGCGCCTCCACCGCGATGGCCGGGCCTTCTCGGACCCGGCTGGGCGTCTCCACGAGCCGGTCCACCAGGAACCGGCCGGCTGAGTCCAGCACCGTCGCGTTATTGGCCGTGCCGCCATTGTCCAGGCCGACGACGGCCTGCTGACCCTGCCCCATTCCGGCGCCTCCTCGTTCGGCTGGAGCGTACATCGTCGGCCGGGGTTCCGTCGCCCAGGCAGTTCGCCCCGGTGCGATATGCGGTGACCGTGATTCGGTTGCGATGCCCGGTCCTGCGTGCAATCGTGGACCGGTGGATCTGAGCGCGACTGCCACTGCCACGCGAAAAACGCGCTTGTCCCTGACGCTGATGGCGGGCGGCGCGGTCGTGCTGATGGCCGGTGTCGCCATGCTGGCGATCGGCGAGGCCATGCGGCTGGAGCGGCCCGCTGGATGGCAGCA
>DATKRH010000324.1:0-4790 GCA_035532295.1 Streptosporangiaceae bacterium | reverse complement strand
GGGGACTTGAGCACGTAAGCCGGTGCGATCTCCCCGGATCGGGGAAATCATGCGGCCAGGATAGCGGGCAGATGTCCATGCGTGTCAAGCTGAATCATTGGTAATCATCGGGTTCCGGAACGGCTCCGGGGTGATCGGATCGGCGGCGAGCTGCACGGACGTGTCACAAGTCAGGTCATGTCAGTACCCGGACGCTGCGTTCCCGTTCGCCCGATGGCGTTAATCCGCGTAGAGCTGGTCGAGGCCGACAAGACGGATGTCGTGGCTTTGGGCGGCTTGCAGCTCGAGGCTGAAGCCTGCGCCGGAATAGCAGCTGAGCATCGTGTCCCGGGTGTCGAATCCCTTGACGGCGAGCAGATCCCGGGCCCGGTGCAGGCGTCCGGCGTGGCGGAGGTCCATGACCCGATCCCATTTCGCCTCGCCCAGGGAGAGGATCTTGCGCGGGCGCCCAGGCTCGGCCGGGGCGAGCACCACGACGTCAACCTCGATCTGGGTCCGGTTCGCAGGATCCGGGACGACTCCGGATCCCACCTCGCCGGGCAGGCCGCCGAAGACACCGGGATCGGCCGCGATCGCGTAGTCGCGGCAGATGGCTTCGAAATGCGGCCCTGTGACCTGCGACAGGAAACGTGCCCGGGCTCCGGGCCAGACCGCCGGGCCGCCGCCGAGTTCGAGGCGTGCCCATTCCCGGCTCATGATGGCCTGGTAGAAAGTGATGAGCGGCTCGGCGATGCGGTACCTCGCCCGTCCCGACCTGAATAGGTCGGGCTCTTTGATCAGCAGCCGGCAATCCTCGAGTACCCGGAGCGGATGGGCTACCTCGTTGGACTTCCGGCCGATGTAGCTGGCGATCCCGCCGGATGTGTTGTTTCCCTCGGCGACGGCGGCGAGCACCGAATGGTACAGCGACGGGTCGCGTATCTCGGTCTCCTCGGCGAGCAGGTAGCGGGCTTCCCGGAACAGCGGGGTCTGCGGATTCAGCACAGTCCGGATCACCCAGGCGTCAAAGTCAGCCAGGTCCGCAGGGGTGTCTTCCCGCACCAGTTCCCGGCGGTACGCGGGAGTCCCGCCCACCACCGCATGCACGAGCACGGCCAGCCTGGGGTCGGAGATCTCCCAGAACCGTGCGGCATCCCGGTAGCCGAAGGGGTGGACGAGCAGCTCAAGGCCTGCCCGCCCGCGCAACGGCGCCCGCCCGGACAGCAGGCCGCCCATCACTGACATGGCGGAGCCGCAGAGCAGGAGCCGGGCCCGGCTCGCGGACCCGATCCCTCCAGGGCCAAGTTCCCGCTGGATAATGGAGGGCAGCGCGGGTGATGCCTTGACCAGGAAGGGGAACTCATCGATCACCACCGGGACGGCCCGGTCCCCGGTAAGCCTGAACAGGTAGGGGATGGCGTCGAGCCAGTCCCGGAACGGCGGGACCGGCGATCCGCTGAAGCGGATGAGCTCGTCGGCGAACAGCCGTAGCGAGACCGCTTCGGTCAGCTCCAGGGCCGGGAAATAGATCCCGCCCCGGGCAGCCGCCAGCGCCTGAAGGAGATAACTCTTGCCCTGCCGGCGCCGCCCGCTCACCACGCCCAGCGTGGCACCCGGACGGGCATCGGCGGCGAAGGAGACAAGCCCCTCCCACTCGGCATCCCGGTCGAACAAGTGGGCCGGCTTAGGCGTTGCCCCGCCCATCGAAGTGTGCATGACCGAAGTATAGTTGACCGAAGCATGCTTCGAAATATTTATTGCGGGCTGACCGGGGTTGTCGCCGTAGGACGGAGCGGGATCCGCCGCCCGCAACGCCGTTTGCGCGTCAGCGGCCAGCCGCCGAAACGTCACCCGCCAGCGAGTCCGCTCCTTCGGCGACACCCGGCGGTTCCCCGGCGATATAGGCACCCGCCCGCGCCAATTCGGCGAGCTCGCGGACCTCGTACAGCACCAGGCCGGGGTTCGCGGGCTCGGCCGCGGCCCGCTCGCGGCGCTGTTCCTCACCGGGGTCGAGCCCGCTTTCGATGCGCTCGCGCATGGCCGCGAACCCTCGCCAGTACAGGTTCCACAGCGCCAGGGCCGACGTCGGCGAGCACGCACCACCCTCGGCCGCAACGGCCCTGACCAGGGGCGCTACCGCCGCCGGGGTCAGGCCCAGGACCCGGGCGATCTGTCTGGGAGAACGGCCCTGCCGGCGCAGGGCCCGTATCTGCCCCATCATTTCGTCGCTCGCCACGAAGCCATCCTCGCCGTTCTTGCCGCCGCGCGCTGATTCCATCCACCGATCGTCAGCGACGAGATGTTCCGCCAGGCTCAGCAACTCCTCACCGCCAGGAACGCCCGCCCAGGTGATCCGCCGCCCCGCAGCAGTAAGCGCCCTGCGCCCTGCGCAGTCTGCTGTTCTGCGGGATCTGCAACCGGCGCGGGCAAGGCAGCTGGAACAACGGCCCCTCACAGGAAAGAACGGGGGCGCAGCCATGCACTTCCTGATCTGCGGCCGGACCCGCTACCGGCGGGACCGCACGGCACGCGAACCCAGCAGGCTCCGGCACCGGGCGGCCGGTGAGGCTCCTGACCGGTGGCGGCTGGTACTTCCTGGTGTCTCGTCCGGGGCCGGGCCTGGCCCGGTGTCAGTGACTGCGGCGCCCCGGCGCCGCCAGCTGCTCACGCAGTACGGTGGCCCGCTCGCCGCGCAGCGGCCGCGGCGCCCCGGACGGCACCGGGAACGCCTCGTCCAGGCCGACGGAGAACACGCCGCTGGCCACGCCGCGGGTCGAGGTCACCGCCGAGCCCGAGCGTCAGCTCCGCCTGCTCCACCCGGATCCCGGCACCCAGCCGGGCACGGATGACCGGCGTCGCCGCTGGCCGGGTCATGGCCGCCCGCATCGTCTGCCGGGGCACCGGGTTGATCGCCGGTTCAATCCAGCAGGCCGCTCCACTCGGGCATGAGGTCGAGGAGTTCGACGGCGGGTAGCTCGATGCCGAGCTTCGCGCAGTCGCTCACCACACCTGATGCGCGCTCGGCCGCGTAGTCCGGGGAGTACTCCAGCAGTGTCTCGGAGTTGCCGTGGCGGCTGTTGTAGAGGCCGAGCAGGATGCCCGCCGCAAGTTCGACGGCTGCGGAGCGAATGCCGAGGCGGGCCCGGCGCTGAAGGTCGTCGAGGAAGGGTTGCAGGGCCTCGTCCAGGATCTCGTCGGCGGCCTCGGCCGGATGGACGTAACCGCGGCCTGGCCGATGGCCGGCCCGCGTGTTCAGCTCCTCGATGTCCAGGCCCTGCAGGGCGCCCTCGACATCGTCGGCGACAGCCGACCGGCCGGCGTCTGTCATGCGCTGGACGGCGTAGGCTTCGGCCAGTTCACGCAGGTCCGGCCGGGCAGCGAGCAGTTCGTCGAGCACGGTGGCTTTCTCGGCCGCGGACAGGGTGTCCAGCGCCGGCTTCTTATCGCTCACATGTGTTCCCTCTGGGCCGCTCGCTCCTGAATTTCGCCGGACTGACGCCCGAGCGCGGACAGGCAGGACGCGCGCAACGGGCGCAGCTGCCCACGGGCCGAATCCGGGTCACCGGTGCGCAACGCCAGTTCCAGCCCGGTGGTCAGCCATTCCAGGGCCTCGGTCCGGTCCGTGGTCCCCTCGGTGCGCTCCTCCAGCGCCGCCACCGCCGGCCGCCGCGGACGTCGGGATTCCTTCTTCGTCGTTCGATGACGGAACGGGAGCGGCATGCGCACTACCGTAGCGAGCTGAGCCTTGCGGCTGGCCCATTCGCGCCGCGCGCGGCGCTTACGGACAGCCCAGCCGGGCGTCGATGGCCGCCGCGCTCGCCTCCGGGTCAAGGCCCGCGATAGTGACATGCAGGTCCGCCCGCTCATGCGACCGCTTGAAATAGGAGATGTCCGCCTTGATCTCCTTCAGCTGGAGGATCCGCTCCTCGTCGGTGAGGTGCTTGTCGATGCGTCGCGAGTCGATGTCGTAGAAGGTGATCCGCTCCAGAATGTGCTCTGGCGCGTCGTGGATGGCCACGGTCACGCCGGGCACGCGCCGGACGACCGGGAGGAAGGCGTCTCGCAGGCCGCTGGGCGGCAGCGCGATCAGTCGGAGTTGGCGGCCGCGATACGCTCCAGCACTACGGCGCATTCCTTCCGGTAGGAGTAACCAGTAAGGAACCGGGCCTGAAGCCGCTCGATGGATGTCCCGAAGTGCCGTTCGATCTCATCGTCGAGGTCGAAGAAGGGCCAGCCCCGCCGGTCAGCGAGGATCCTGCCGATCGTGTGGTACCCACGCAGCTCACGCCGACAAGGCTGACCCGCAACTCAGGCTCCTTCCTCAGCACCGCCATGGCTCGTGTCTGTCGTGAGCGGGCCGGTCAGCCGCCCCTGGGGGAGTTCCGGGCCGAGGCCGCCTTCATCGAGGCCGCCCGTGCGGCTTTCGCGATCTTCTTGTCCGGGTGCAGCTTCCCGGCTGTCATCAGCGCCTGCGCGGCGATGAGGTGGCGGGAGCGCCACATCTGCTCGAAGAGAACAGTCTCCGAACCCGGCGCGGCCGCCTGCCGGACCGCCGCGGCCACGCCTTCAGGACCGCCGGTCGCATAGCCGGCCACGATGGCCTGCGATGCCATGACCACGGCGTCACATTCGGATGGCTCGAGGCCAGGCAGCGGGTCGTGCTGTGCGTCGCGCCCGGCCCGCCGGTTCAGTTCCGCAACGGCGTAGGGCCGGATTGCGGGCAGCGACATCGCCGAGAGCCAGGCGGCCTCGGTGTCCCCCTCAATGCCAGCCGCGATCTGGACGCCGGTCGTCAGGTACGCGGCGTCCTC
>DATKRH010000323.1:0-7269 GCA_035532295.1 Streptosporangiaceae bacterium | reverse complement strand
ACATCGGCGTCGAAGGAATCCATCAGCGGGCCTCGCGCCCGGCCCTGATCTCGCGAATAAGCTCATCGGCGCGCTCGGCGGTCAGCCCGTCGTGTTCCGGTATCGCGACAGTCGCAGCCCCGGCCAGTAGCTCATGGATTCGCTCAGCGTCAGCGACCGCGCCCACCTGGCGACTGCGGAGCGCGCCGGGAGACACCAGGACGGCCACCGGCCGGCCGTGCCGGGTTATCGTGACTTCGTCGCCCTGCTCGACACGGGTCAGCAACTCAGGGAGAGCGGCTCGCGCCTCCGAGGCTGTCATGGACGTCATAGCAGAATTGTACGTTACTGTACATAGAAGTACAACTATTAACGGGAGGCCTGATGCTGGTCGCGTTCTCAGTGACGCCGCTGGGGGTGGGCGATGCCGTGGCCGAGTATGTCCGGACGCGGTTCGAGTGGTGCGCGACAGCGGGCTGCCGAACCAGACCGACGCGATGTTCACCACCATCGAGGGCGAGTGGGTAGGGGTTAAATAGACTATTTTTGGCTGGACGAAGCATCGCTACACAAGGATGGCCTCGGAGCAGCAGGAACGCCGCCTTCGCCGCGATGGCTCTGTTCGGGCGTCGGCTAGGGTTCGGCGCCGACCTGGTCGGCGACGGCGAGTGATGCCGCCACGGTGTGCTCCGGCGCGGGGAGCCAAGCGGTTGCGGCGGCGATAGCCAGCCAGCACATCTCTTCTTTGCTCGTTACCTGGGTGGTCTCCGCGATGGCCTGGATATGGATCTTGATGAGCTTCCGCGCGCCGTGGAACCCCTCGGGGAGGTGGTGCCACCGGGCTTCGATCTCAGCCATCTGCCCGGCTGCCTCAAGCCGCTGGATGTACCGTTCGCCCGACTGGCCCTCTCCGGCCGTGTAAGTCTTGTTGGCCTGATCCCAGTCGATGATGTCGCTAATGATGTCGTGCATCGTCCGACCCTGCCTCTTCCCTGTTTGATCTGACAGTCTGCCTGTTCGGTCTGACAGCGTTGTGATGTGAAGGCCCCCGAGCGTTCGCGCTCGGGGGCCGCTTGGGTTACCTGCTGGCCTAAAGGCCGTCGTTGGAGCAGCCGTGGATCACGGTCCCTTTCGGGAGCGATCGCACGAGCTTCATAAAGTCGTCGCCGTCGTAGGGGGCGTGGCTGAGCCTGCCTGGGTGGTGGACGATCATGTACTGTCCTTCGCGGATCTGGCGCGCTGTGCTCTCAAGGATGAACTGCGCTGAGCGCCTGCACTCGGCGCGGTCCAGCTCGGGATTCTGGGCGGCGATGGCACTGGCGATGTCCTCGAACGCGGCGGTGGCCGAGGCCAGGACGCACTTGTAGGTGGTCCAGGTGTCGACCAGGTCCTCGAACGACCGCGTTAACGCGGCCTTCTGCCCGTCGCCCCAGCCCCCGGCCCCGAGTTCGGCGTGGGCGGAGTCACGGCACCAGCGGGCGAGGGTTAACGGGCGCCCGGCCTCGCCGTCCAGGTCCGTGCCCGGGAAGAACGGGCCGGGGCCGACCGTCCCGGCGCCGGTGTCGCCGCTGCCGGCGGGGAGAGCCTCGGGCCGGGTGTAGCCGCAGGTGCGGCAGTAATGGCACAGGTACTCCAGGCCGTAGTCTTCCCTGTCGAACCACGTGCACGGCCACCCCTCGCCGTGCGGTGTCTCCTTCGTGGCGCGGCTGCCGTAGTGATAGTTCGTGGTGAGGTTCCCGGTCCTGCACTTCGGGCACCCTGCGTGCGGGCCGCTGTAGGCGGGAAGGTCGATCACCGTCCGGCCTCTTTCCGGACGGCCCCGCCGGGGTTGCCGCTGGTCCTGCGGGATGAGCTGTACCTGGCAGCGCACCTCACCAGAGCGGAGTCATAGCCAAGTCCCGCAAGGGCGCACACCACGACAAGGACGAAGATCCAGACCGCGAAGGAGGCCGCCCCGGAAACGGTGGAACTCAGGGCTGTCGCCGCAGTTGTCGCGATCACGCCGGACGCGTGGCAGTAGGCACCACGGGAGGCCGGTATCGCGTGCTCACAGGTCTCTTGAGCCCGTTGGGGATGCCGTGTCGGCCGCCCAGGCATTTGGGGCACTCGGCGTCCTCGTTGAACGGCGGCAGATCCCGGGCGGCTGAGCCGGCGTCGGTCGTCACGCTGCATGCCCTTCCAGCGGGCCGGGCGCGGTGAGCCCGGCGAGGGCGCGGGTGATGTCCGCGAGCCGGTACCTGACCCGCTTGCGGTCGTCGCCGGCAGCCGCGACGCGGTGCCGGGCGATGCCGTCCGCGGCCAGGAACGCGCCCAGGTCGTGGAAGTCCCAGCCGCCGTACCGGCCGGGATCGGCGGCGGTGAGCCGCGCCGGCAGGTCCGCGCTCGCGATCGCCGCGTGCCCGCCGAACGCGTCCCGGATGCCGGACAGCGACCGGGCCGCGTCGGCGCGGTCAGCGGGCTCGCTGCGGGGGGCGCGGCGGTACAGCCGCCTGTCGGTCCGCCACCGCCCCGGTACCGCCTCGTGCTCGTGCCACAGCGCCAGGAACGCCGCCCGGCCCCGCCGCACATGGCTGTTGAACGTGGACTGGTTCAGCCCCAGCGCCGCAGCGGCGGCCTCGTAATCGCCATAGGGTGCAGCTCTTTTGAAGGGACCTCTGACGTGGAGCTTTGCCTGATTTCCGAATGACCGGCGTCGTGGTCTTCTACCGTCGTATGCGGGGGAACGAGGCCGTGGATGGGGTCGCTGATCGAGGAACTCAGGCGGCGGGAGGCGGCTGCACGGGCCGAGGCGGAGCGGCTGCGCTGCCGGATGGAGGAGCTTGCGGGGGACCTGGCCAGGGCGGAGGAGCAGGTCTCGCGGCTGGCAATCGCCCGGGAGGAGGTCACCCGGGTTCTGGAAGAGCCTGCCGCCGCGGAGCCGCAGGCCAGTCCGGCAGGCGGGCTCGCGGGGGAACCGCGGCCTGCCTCGCGCGTCGGGGTGGTGACGGTGCCGCCGTGGCGGGAAGGCGCCGGGGCGTCGGTGCTGCCGCGGTCGTACCAGGATCTGCTGGAGGTGGCCGCTGACGCGGGGCGCCCGCTGCGGGCGGCGGAGTTCGCTGCGGCGGCGGGGCTGAGCACGGAGAAGGCGAAGGTGGAGGGCCTGCGGTCGAAGCTGAAGCTGCTGGCCGCGCGGGGCTGGCTGGCCGTGGCACCCGGCGGCCTGTTCACCCTGAATGACCACGCGGGGGAAACGTATCCGTTCACGGGGCCTGATTTACGTTCCGGGCACCTCCAGGCGGCCGGCGGTGACGAACTCGCCCATCCGTGCACGGCCGGGATCATCGGAGTGACGCGTCCAGCTGACGGATCAGTTCTCCGACCCGCCCACCGCCGCGCGGGGCGGCTGGATAGCGCACCAGGACCTCGACCACGACCGGAGGCGCAAGGGCCCGCGCCTGCGCGATGTGGCCGGCTCCGGCGGCGGGATCGTCTCCGGCGGCGAGTTCGAACGCTCGCGCGGCATGAGCGGCCGATCCGAGGATGTGCTTGACCTGGGTAGCCCTTGCCAGGGGGTGGAGGAACGCCGCGCCGGCTGCGGCGAGGGCCGCGCGCGCAGCGTCGCTCGCCGCGGCCTGTCCCGCGTCGCGGGCCTCCTGAGCCGCCCGCTGGGCCGCCCAGGCGCTGTCACGCAGCGCCCTGGTCCGCTCGGCTCCCTCCGCGAACGCCCGCGCGGCGTCGATCGCGGCTCGTGGCCGCCGGTCGTCAGGGCGTTCACGTTCGAAGATCGCCAGTGCGGGCTGCGCGCAGGCCACCGCGTAGCCGGCGACCTCGCGGAGTTCCCGCAGGCTGAGTTCGGTCGCCGTGGAGTCATCCGGCATGGCGTCATCCTTCTGCACCGGGGCCGGGTCTTCAACGAGACCCGCATCCGCCGGGGTCGCGGATGCGACAGTCATAATCCCCCGCTCCCTTCCGTCGCCTGATCTCAATCACCAGGCTGCGAGCCCGTGAATGGACCCGGGGAAACAGTAAAACCCGGACGGTAACGGGTTCTTCTTCCTAAGTTCGGAGGTGCTTACCCGATCCGGACCTCAAGGAAGAAGTCGGGACGCCGGGAACTGTCTTTATCTACAACAGTCTCGCCAGACTCCAGCAATGCCAGGTGCCTGTCCCCGCCCCCGTACCCAGGGAGCTTTCGCGACCCCGGTTCGGCGGCCTGGTCCGCCGCTTCCCTGGCAATCTTCCGCCTTCCCTCGTGTTCGGTCAGGGGGTCAAGGCGGGCTTTGGCATGCGTAAGGACCGGCACGGTCCACGCGCGGAAAGGCGATTTCCGGCATGACTTCGCTTGTCAGCCAACGTTCCACCCGGCAAACCCGTCGGACGGTTACCCGGCAGATGACCCGGCCCCCCAGACCTGCCGACACACTTGCCGACCCTGGCCGGGCTGTAGGCGCTGGTCAGCGGCTGAATATACCTGCGAGCCCGGACCGGGGCTGATGACCTATGCCATCTAAGAATCATTCGCGCCGCGCGGGCACAGGGGCAGGGATAGGCACATCAGCACCAAGAGCCGAGGCCGCGGTGCTCGCTGCGTCCGCTCACCTGACCGACCGCGACCGCGAGCTGACCCGTCTCGTGGGACGGCACCGCGTCCTGACCACCGATCAGCTCGCCGCGCTGAGGTTCAGCAACCTCACGACGGCCAGGCACCGGCTCGCCGTGCTCGTGCGCCTGGGCGTGCTGCGCCGGTTCCGGCCACACCGCGAGACCGGCTCTGCCCCCTGGCACTACGTCCTCGGGCCGGTCGGCGCGGCCATGCTGGGCCAGGAGGACCGCGACGAGAAGAAATGGGCGCCGCTGGTCCGCGCGGACCGGCAGCTCGCCCTGGAACGCTCCCAGCGGCTCGGCCACATGACCGGCGCGAACTGGTTCTTCGCCGCCCTCACCAGGCACGCCCGCGAGCACGGCGACGGGGAACTCCTCCAGTGGGACGGCGAAGGCGAAGCCTCCGATTACCTGTACGCCCGCCAACGCGAACTCGGCCCGCGCCCCGACGGGCTCAGCGTCTGGGCGCAAGACGGCACCGACATCGCGTTCCTGCTCGAATACGACGCCGGCACCGAGCACCTGCCCCAGCTCACCGGCTACGCCGAGCACGCCCGGACCAACATCGCGCTCACGATGCCGCTCCTGTTCTGCTTCCCCACCCCGCGCCGTGAGCAGACCGCACGCAAGGCCCTCGCCGCCACCGCCGCGTCCCTCGACCTCCAGACCGCGACCGCCGCCCTCGACCCGCGCCTCACCTGCCCGGCCTGCGACCCGGTATGGCTGCCGCTGCACGGCGGCCACCCGCCGATGCGGCTCATCGACCTGGGCGGCGTACTCCCCGACCCCTGGCGCACCGAACCCGAACACGACGAGCAAGACCAGCACGAGCTAGACCCCGCCGAGACCGGGTGGGATGAAGTGGAGTGGGACCGCTTATGACCAACCCCGTCACCCCCAGCTCACCGACCGGCGATTCTCCCAGCATCCCGCACCCCTCGAACGAAACGTCACCGGCTGGGCCGCCGGCACCGCAAGCACCCAGTAAAGCAGACCCGCCGGGGAGGAAGCCGGATGACGTTTGCCCCCCCGACCAGGACCTTGGGCGGGTGTCACGAGAGCAGGGCCTCAGAGCGTGGGCTGCGGCGCTGGCGGCCACGCTGCCGCCGCTGACCAGCTCGCAGGCGGCGGCGGTGGCCAGGATCGCCGCGCGGCTCGACGCCCGCAACGGTCAGGAGCCAGCGGCGTAACGCTCTCCCGGCCCTGGTACCGTCACCCATCTTCCTGACACCGGCGGCACCAGGAAGATGAAGGCTGCCCCCGCCGCGCGGACGTGCTCCCCCGGCGGCCGACCTGACCGGCGGAAAATCCCAGGCCACCACAAGCTCGTGCTGACAATAGAAGCTGCGCGGGCCGCAAGACCGGCCTCCGCCATGACCTAGACATCTAACAGGCGGGTCACGAGTGGGCTTGGTCGTCCTGCTTCTCGATCGCTGCCTCCAGCCGCTCAAGCTTCGAGTCGATCTGGCCCTCGTAGCCTGGCCGGATGTCCGCCTTCAGTACCAGCGAGACCCGCGACCCGAACGGGAGCATGGCCTCGCTGGCGCGCTTCACCACCTCGAAGCACTCGTCCCAGGTACCTTCAAGTTCAGTGAACATCGACGACGTCCGCTGCGGCAGGCCGGAGTCTCGTACGATCTTCACCGCTGCGGCAACCGCATCGGAGACGGAGCCGTCGGCGCGTCCGGTACCGGACGGAGCGACCGAGAACGCGACGATCATGACGGAGGGACCTCCTGTAGGTGTCCTGAGCTGCGGCGATGCTGTTCAGTGCTAATAGTGCGTTAAGCACACGATGTTGGTGAACATGGCGTCGGTCCGGTTGGGCAGCCCGCTCTCGCGGACGACCCGGACCGCCTCGGCGACGATCTCGCCGACACCTTCACCCGTGCCGAGCGGCGTAATTGAGGAAGCGACAAGCATGCTGCCAGCGTAGCCCCGGGATGCCCGGCTTCACTGGTGACCTCAACGTCGACCTGGAGCGCGGGCTGGCAGAATGAGGTTTTCTCAGCGACTTTACGTGATCATCTTGTACGGGTATTGGACTAGGGCGGAGGCGCGCTGTCGTCGGCCGGCAGGTCCGGGTGCTGCCGATTACGTCCTCGCGGATGGGCTGCCTGCTGGATTCCCTGGACCGCGGCTACCGGGTGCTGGGGATTTGCTCCTCCAGTTACTGGAGGAGCAAGACTGACGCCATGGAGAACGACGGACCTCTTCTGACAATCGGTGAGCTGGCCAGACGTGCCGGTGCGCACTATCCGGTTCTGGTCGGATAGCGGGCTGGTGCCGCCGGCCTCGCGGACTGACGGCGATCGCAGGCTGTACGACGCGGCGTGCGTGGCCCGGCTGGAACTGGTGACGACCTTGCGAGAGCTGGGCGTGAGCCTGGCCAATGTCCAGCGCGTACTGGACGGCCAGGTCACCGCCGCGGAGGTGGCCGCTATCCACCTAGAGGCGCTGGACACCGAGATCCGGACCCTGCGGCTGCGCCGGGCAGTCGTGGCCGCCGTGGTGAAGCGCTCCGCTGACGGCCAGGAGATGGGCATGATCAACAAACTGGCGCGCCTGTCCGCGGCCGAGCGGCGCCAGATCATCGATGACTTCACGGCGGAGGTTTTCCGCGGACTGGATCCCAGCCCGGCGAGGGCAGCGCGCTGGGCCGCGGCGCCGGATCTGCCGGACGATCCTTCGGCCGAGCAGGTCGAGGCC
>DATKRH010000322.1:0-53101 GCA_035532295.1 Streptosporangiaceae bacterium | reverse complement strand
GGCGGGCAGGCGGGCAGGCGCCGCGCGGAACTGTGCGGGGCCGCTGAACCCGCTGCGGGGGCAATCCGGGGCTCGCCCTGCTACGAATTACTACTGTGACTATTGAAAAATCCCCGGCGAGCGCAACCGTGCGCGGCGCGGTGGCCGGGGTCCTGGCCGGTGGCCTGGCGCTGGGCGTCGCCCAGCTGATCGCCGGGCTCATCAGCTCGGCTAGCTCGCCCGTCGTCGCGGTCGGGGAGCTCTCCATCGACTTCACCCCGCCGGCCGTGAAGAACTTCGCGATCCGCGCATTCGGCTCGCACGACAAGGTCGTGCTGGTGAGCGGGATCCTGGTCGTGCTCGCCATCTTCGCGGCTGCCATCGGGGTGCTCGCGGTGCGCAGGCTCGGCTACGGCATGGCCGGGCTTGGGGTGTTCGTCCTGGTCGGCCTGATTGCTGCGCTGACCCGGCCGGGCGCCACCGCCAGCGATGTGGCGCCGACGCTGATCGGCGGCATCGCCGCGGCGCTGGTGTTGCGGCGCCTGGCCCGCCTCGCCGCCCCGGCCCCGGCGCCCGCGCCCGCGCCCCCGGCGCCCGCGTACGCGCCCCCGGCCCCGCCCCCGGCCCCGGCGCCGCAGCGACGCAGTTTCATCACCACGGGCGCCGCGGTCGCCGGCACGGCGCTGGTGGCCGGCCTGGGCGGGAAGCTGCTCGCCGAGCGCGGCAACGTCACGGCCGCGCGCCGGACACTGCGGATACCGCCGCCCGCCACGCCGGCACCGCCGCTGCCGGGGGGCGCGGACCTGAAAATCCCGGGCCTCAGCTCGTTCATCACGCCGAACAGCACGTTCTACCGGGTGGACACGGCCATCGTGCTGCCCGAGATCACCCCGGCCAGCTGGCAGCTGCGGATCCACGGCATGGTCGCCAGGGAGATCACGCTGAGCTTCGATGACCTGATCAAGCGGCCGCTCTTCGAGGACTACATCACCCTCACCTGCGTGTCCAACCCGGTGGGCGGCCCCTACATCGGGAACGCCAGGTGGCTCGGCGCGAGCCTGAGCAGCCTGCTGCGGCAGGCCGGCGTCCGGTCCGGCGCCGAGCAGTTGCTCTGCACCTCCTCCGACGGCTTTACCTCCGGATCGCCGGTGCAGGTGGCGATGGACGGCCGCGACTCGATGCTGGCCGTCGCCATGAACGGCTCGGTGCTGCCGGTCGAGCACGGCTTCCCGGTCCGGATGGTGGTACCCGGCCTGTACGGCTACGTGTCGGCCTGCAAGTGGATCACCGATATCGAGGTCACCACCTACGCGGCCAGCCGGGCCTACTGGGCCGGCCGGGGCTGGGACCAGCAGGCGCCCATCAAGACGGAGTCACGGATCGACGTGCCGGCCGGCGGCGGCACGCTCAGGGCCGGCCCGCATCCGGTGGCGGGTGTCGCCTGGGCGCAGCACAAGGGCATCGACGCGGTGGAGGTTCGCGTCGACAAGGGCTCGTGGCATCCGGCGCGGCTGGCCACGGTGCCCGGCATCGACACCTGGCGGCAGTGGGCCTGGGACTGGGACGCGACCCCGGGCAGCCACCTCATCGAGTCCCGGGCCACCGACCGCACTGGTTACACCCAGACGGCCCTGCAGGTGCCGCCGGAGCCGAACGGCGCGAGCGGCTACCCGCAGGTCGTGGTGAAGGTGAGCGCCTGACCGGCCGAGGTCACAACAGCTGGTCGCGCACCTGCCCGTACATGTAGGCACCGAGCCAGCGTCCCATCTCGTCGAAGAACCTGCTGCGATCGGCCGCCTCGCGGGCGTCCGGGCGGGCTTCCCCGTCGGTCGGCCGCAGCCAGGTGACGTGCCTGCCCAGCTGAACGGTGGCCGCGGCGGGTGCGCTCGGGCTGCCGATGACCAGCACCGGGCAGGGGATGTCCAGGCCGTGGCGGACGGCCCGGCCGAACACCGGCGCATACAAGATCAGCGCGTCGGCCTGGCCGCTGGGGCGCTGCGCAGCACACCACAGGGCGGCGGCCAGCGCACCCTCGCCGTGCGCGGTGACGATCACGTTGTCGATCCCGTCGGCCGTGCGCAGGTGCCCGCACTTGGCGTCCAGCTCGGTGAACGCCTCCGTTAATGCCTTTCCGCCGCGCCGCCGGGCGCCGGGCCGCCGCGTCGGCCAGCGCAGGGCCGCCAGGTAGAAATGGAAGCCCCGCTCGGTGAACCAGCTGGCCAGGTCCGGCGGTACCGGGGCGTCGCCGGAGGTCTGCAGGTGCAGGACACCACGTCGGCTGGGCTGCGTGCTGCGGCGGCGGAACATCGCCGCCGCCGACCGGGGCGCCGTCGCCTGGCCGGGCCGCAGCTCTACCGGCTCATAGCCGTCGATAGCGCCGTCCTGGCCCGCCACCAGACCCATGAGCTCCCCCGTCCACGTGATAATTCGAGGCCGGGAAGCCGTCACCCACTCCCCGGATCGCGCGGCCATCCGGCGCGGAACGTAACCGCCAGTGTCGCACTGTGACGGGATGAGCGCCCGGAGAACACGCGACGATCTCGCCCGAAGAGCACGCGATGAGCACGCGATGAGCACGCGATGAGTGGCCGCGCTCTGCTGCGCCAGTGTCCGCGCTAAAGGCTTCCGCGGGCAGGTCGCAACCTTTTCGACGGGTTTGGCGAAGGGCCGCCGTTTGCCGTCGGCCGGGCGGGGGAAGCTTCCGGCTGGCGAGTTCGGCACGCCGCACCGTGCGGCGCGCTTTATCACCCCGCACAAAGAACGAGGCCCCTCCATGTATGAGATGGAGGGGCCTCGCCTCGCCGCCGCCCTGGCCTGCCGGTTGCCCGGCTGCCGTGCGCCATGCGGCTGTCACTGGCCGCATGCCTCTGCGGCGATCACCGGTCGCCCGGATCTCCCGCATCCCGGAGCTTCCCCCAGGTTCAGCACGTCTTCAGTGGTGAGAGTAGTTCTACTGCCAACTCAGCTGCGCACACAAGGCCTTTGCGGGGACCACTCCAAGATTCTTTTGCCGCCCACAGGACATCTGCCGTTTATCCCCTGTGCGCCGCGGCTTTCCACCGGCCTATCCACACAGCCGTCCACAGCCCGGGTAGCGCCGCCGCGCGGCGGCCACGGCTCAGAGCGGTCCCCCAGCCTGGGCAGAGGAAACCCAGAAACGGGCCGGGGATGCTGGTGAGCAGAGCGGACAGCAGAGCCGCGGCTCAGGAGGGCAACACCAGTGGGCACCGACCGCAAGCCAGTCCGGGCGGCGATCGCGGCACGAGACCGCGGTCAGGAACGGCTGCGTGCCGTCACGGTCGCCATCGGCGCCGCGAGCGTCCTGGCCGGAGGCGGCATTGCCCTCGGGCTGCCCGCTGCGGCACACACCCAGTCGCCGTCATCCTCGTCCACCTCGCACAGCCAGCAGAGCAAGTCCTCAAGCTCGGCCAGCGGCTCGGGCTCGGCCAGCGGCTCCGGCTCCGGCTCCGGCGCGAGTTCCAGCAACTCAAGCTCCAGCGGCCTGCAGTCCTCCTCGGCTCCATCCTCGAGCTCGGGATCGGGACAGGTGACCTCCGGTGGCTCCTGACCGGCCCAACGGCCCGGCCTGCCCCGCAGGCCAGGCCCCCGCGGGGTGCGGGAGCCGGGCGTGTTAGGTTCGGTCGGTGCCTGGCCGCGAGGTTAACGCCGTCGTCTTCGATATCGGCGGAGTCCTGCTGGACTGGGACCCGCGGCACCTGTACCGGCAGCTTTTCACGGACCCGGACGAGATGGCCGACTTCCTCGCCACGATCTGCACCAGCGACTGGCATCGCGAACACGACCTGGGCATCGATACCCGGCAGTCCTGCCAGCTCCTGGCGCGCCAGCATCCCGGCCGTGCGGACCTGATCATGGCCTGGGCCGATCGCCGGGAGGAGATGATCGCCGGCCAGATCGACGGCACCGTGGCGCTGCTGGCCGAGCTCAAGGCCGCCGGCCTGCCGTGCTTCGCCCTCAGCAACATGGAGCCGGACTCCTACCTGATCCGGCGCGACCGGTACCCGTTCATGCGGTGGTTCGACGACTGCGTGATCTCCGGCATCGAGGGCGTCGCCAAGCCGGACCGCCGGATCTTCGAGATCCTGCTGGGCCGGCACGGCCTCGACCCGGACCGGACGGTCTTCATCGATGACTCCCCCGCGAACGTCGAGGCGGCGACCAGGATCGGCATCGCGGCCATCCGCTTCGTGTCCGCGGACGAGCTGCGCGGCGAGCTGCTCGCCCTCGGACTGCCCCCCGGCTAGCGGGCGGCAGTTACCGCGCGGAGGACGCGGCCGCGCCCGGCCGCGGTATGCCGTCGACAGTCAGTTCCACCCGCTCGTTATAGAAGCACATCAGGCCGGCGATACCGGCCGCCGCGGGGATCGGCGACTCGTAGCTCCATACGACATCCTCGTGGACCGCGCCGCCCACCTCGGCCGACCAGTAGGACGCCTGGCCCTTGAACGGGCAGGTGGTCTGGCTGCTCGTGGGGCGCAGCAGCTCGATGCGGACGTCCTCGCGCGGCAGGTAGTAACGCGCGGGCAGGCCGGTCTCCTGGAGCACGACGGCCCGCTCGGAGTCGGCCAGTTTCTCGCCGCCGAGGGTGACCTCGATGTGAACGTCCGCCGGCGTGATCGTGATCTGGTGTCCTGAAGTCATATCCGTGGCAACCGCGGTGCGGCCACCCTGATTCCGCCGCGGCCGGCCCAGCCGCGCGACCGCCCAGTCCAGCGTCAGCGCCGTCAGCAGCACTGTCCCCGTGCCGACCGCGGCGCCCCCGATGGTGTCGGTGAAGTAGTGGTAATGCCTGATCACCACCCAAAGCGCCGCGGCGGGCACCGTCAGCAGGGCGACGGCCGACAGCAGCCAGCGCAGCGGCGCGGGCAGCGGCGGCCGGGCCGGGCCGGCGAGCAGCACGACCGCCGCCACGGCCATGGTCGACACGCCCGTGACGTGCCCGCTCGGAAAGGCCAGGTAACCGGAGATCGTCCGGTGCAGCAGCGGCTTGAGGATGTACTCGGTGACGACGCCGGCCAGCGGCGCCGCGATCATCACGAGCAGCGCGCCCCGGTACCGCCGCGTCAGCGCGCAGGCCAGGACCAGCACCGCGCAGGTGACGGCGGCCGGGGCTGGGTTCCCCAGCGAGCCCGCGGCCAGCAGGACCCGCTGGCCCCGGCCGGCATGCGCGACGAGCCAGCCGTCGACGTGGCCGTCCACGGTCCCGGGCAGCGTCCGGTGCGCCAGCCACGCGCCCATGACCGCGATGACGATCATGCAGGCCGCCAGCAGCGCAGCGGCCAGCCAGCGCAGGCCGGGAGGCAGCAGCGGCCGGCCTGCGGCCTCCCCCGGGCGCCCCACAGCTCGTCCCCCTCTTCACCGGAGGTGCCATCCTACGACCCACACGCTGTCAGGTCGCTGAGGGGAGTTGCCGCTCCGCTGGACGCACGATCTCCTCATGCGCTTCCTCTGGCTTCATGGACTCGTGCACGATGGCCCCGACAGCGCGGATCATGGCTGTCGGGTAGTCGCTCTGGAAGATGTTGCGGCCCATGTCCACGCCGGCCGCCCCGGCCGCGATGGCCTCGTAGGCCATGGTCAGGGCATCAAGCTCGGGCAGCTTCTTGCCGCCGGCCACAACCAGCGGCACGGGGCATGCCGCGACGACCGTGTCGAAGTCCTCCGCGCAGTAGTAGGTCTTGACAAATTGCGCGCCGAGCTCGGCGCAGATGCGCGTGGCCAGCCGCAGATAACGGGCGTCCCTGGTCAGCTCCTTGCCCACCGCGGTAACGGCGAGCACGGGGATTCCGTAGCGCTGGCCCTCGTCGACCAGCCGGGTCATGTTGGCCACCGACTGGGTCTCGAACTCGCCGCCGATAAAGACCTGCACGGCGACGGCGGAGGCGTTGATGCGGGCGGCGTCCTCCATGCTGACCGCGATCCGCTCGTCGGAGAGCTCCTTCAGCACGCTCGGGCCGCCGCTGGCCCGCAGCACGATGGGCGTGCACGTCGCGGGCGGGATCGTCGACCGGAGCATGCCGCGGGTGGTCATCAGCGCGTCGGCGTGCGGCAGCAGCGGGACGATCGACAGGTCAACCCGCTCCAGCCCGGTGGTGGGGCCCTGGAAGTAGCCGTGATCGATGGCGAGCATGACGGTCCGGCTGGTCGAGGGCCGGAAGATGCGAGCGAGCCTGCTCTGCATGCCCCAGCCGAGGCTGCCGCAGCCCTTGAGCTGAAAGGCCTCCCGACGCGCTGGCACCGCCGGCTGGAAGCGGGCGCCGCTGGTGAGGTCTTCGGTGTCGGCCATGAGTACGTCTCTCCCTGTGCTGTCGCTGGCTGATCGGAGTGCTGTCGCTGGCTGATCGGATTGGTGAGTGAAGGTCTTTCTCAGGCGCCCGCCGCCCGCCAGAGTGGGCTGAGCAGGCCATCTTCGGAGATGCCGAGCATGCGCTGGTAGATCTCGCCCCAGGCTGCGTACCGCTCGTCGTAGCTGGCCACGGCCACCGGATCCGGCTCGAATGTCGCGGCCCGCCTGCGCAGGCTCGGCTGCGGCTCAGCGAGGTCGCGGTAGATGCCCGCGCCGACGCCCGCGCACAGCGCCGCTCCGAGCGCGCTGCTCTCGGTGACGACGGGAACGTGCACCGGCACGGCCAGCACATCGGCCATGATCTGCGGCCACAGGCGCCCCCTGGCCGCGCCGCCGGTGAATACCAGCTCGTCGAACTGCAGGCCAGTCAGCCCGCCGATGATGTCCCGGTGCCCGCGAGCCACGTAGGCGGCCGCCTCCTCCAGCGCCCGGACGCAAGCGCCCCGGCCGCCGGACGCCGGACCCCCGACGTCGAACTGGAGAAACGACGGACTGGCATGTACCCAGCGCCGCGCGTTCATCAGATTGGACATGATCGCGACCACCCCGCCGGCCCCGGCCGGGATCTTCGCGGCCGCCTCCTCCATCACGGCATAGGGATCGATGCCACGGCTGGCGGCGAGCGCGACCTCGCCGTCGCAGAACGCGTCCCGGAACCACCGCATGGCCATGCCGCAGTAAAAGCCGATGCCTTCCAGCATCCAGGCGCCCGGCACGACATGGCACAGCGTGCGGAGCCGGGCCTGCGGGTCGATGAGCGGCTCGCCGAGCAGCACGGTGCTCTGCCAGAAGGTGCCGCCCACGACCGTGTATTCGCCGGCCCGTGCCCCGGCGCCGAGCAGTCCCAGCTGGGTGTCAGCGCCGCCCGCCACCACCGCCGTGCCCGCGCGCAGCCCGGTCTGCTCGGCGGCCGCCGCGGTCACCTCGCCGACGACGGTGCCGGGGTCCACCACTGGCGGGAGCACGTCGGGCGAGAGCCCGCAGATCGCCGCGATAGACGGTGACCAGGAGCGCTGCGCCAGCGTGAACATGCCAGAGCTTGATCCGCAGGATGGCTCGGTGACGTGCACGCCGGACAGCCGGTAGACGATCCAGTCGCTCAGCATGCCGAGGCTGCCGGCCGAGCCGAGGATATCGGGCCGGTGCCTGGCCAGCCAGCGCAGCCGGGCCGGGGTAGTGATGGACACCCAGTCGCCGGCCTCGGCATAGATCTTCTCGGCCGCGCCCTCGCTGATCAGCTCCGCCGCCTCCGCCGCGGATCTGCTGTCCACGTTCGGGCACGCCCAGATCTCACGGCCGGCCTTGTCGTAGAGGACGACGCCCTCACGCATGCTCGTCGCGGCCACGGCCGCGACGTCACCGCCGTCCGCGCCGGCCTCGCGCAGCGCATCCTGCACGCAGGCGGCGATGGCGCGCCAGCCGGCCTCCACATCGAAGTCCTGGCCGCCCGGCACGCCCGGCGGCTCGCGGTGTGCCCACTCCCGCGTGCCGGCGCCCGCCTGCTTCCCGGTCTGCGTGAACAGCAGGGCGCGGCAGCTGCCGGTGCCCGCGTCGATGGCCAGGAGGTAGCGTCCGGTCATGTCGCCGTCCTCCCGGCCTGGAGGGCGCCGGGATTCACCAGGTTCGCCGGCACGCGACCCGCCAGCAGGTCGGCGACGGCCGCCGCCGCGCGCTGCGCTCCGCGGCCCAGCGTCTCGGCGGTGGCGCCCCCGATGTGCGGGGTGACGAAGACGTTCGGCGTGCTCAGCAGCGGATGGCGGTGCCCGGCAGGCGGCCGTTCCAGCACGTCGAGCGCCGCGCCGCGCAGGGCGCCGCGCTCCAGCGCCTCGCGCAGCGCCAGCTCGTCCACCAGCGACTCGCGCGCGGTGTTGATGAAGTACGCGCCGGGTCGCATCCGGGCGAACAGGTCGGCGGAGAACATGTGCCGGTTCTCCGCCGTGGCCCGCGCATGCAGCGACACGATGTCGGAACGGCTCAGCAGCGTGTCCAGGGACACCAGGTCGATTCCGGGAACAGCCTCGCGCGGCGGCTGCGGATCGTAGGCGATGGGCAGGAATCCCAGCGCCCGCGCCCGCACCGCCACCTCACGGCCGACGTTGCCGAAGCCGACAAGGCCCAGGGTCGCGCCCGGCGCCTCGCGGCCGAAGAACTCCCCGCCCTCGAACACCGACTCGGCGAAGCCCCCGCCGTCCACCAGGTGGCGGCTGGCCCGCGGGACCGCGCGGAGCAGCAGGAGTGCGAACGCGATCGTGAGCTCGGCGACGGCCTCGGCGTTCTTGCCCGGCGTATTCGCCACCGGGATGCCCCGCTCCGTCGCCGCCGCGACGTCCACGTTCACCGGACCGCCGCGGGCGCAGCACACCAGCCGCAGCGGCGCGGCATCCAGCACCTCGGCGCTGACCGGCGCACCATGCACGATGAGCACGTCGTGCCCGGCCACCGCGCGGGCGACCTCCGCCGGGTCCCCCGCGTACTCCCGCAGCCGACGCTCCGACTCGGTGCGCGGTGGCGCGCTTGCCACACTCTCGATCTGCATCGACGCCACCGTGACCGCCTCGCCGAGGCCGGCCAGGGCCCCGGCGAAGGCCGACACCGGCATGTACGGGTCGCCAACCACCAGGACGCGCAGCGGGTCTGGACGGCTCACGGGAAGACGTACGTAGGCTCGAGATCGATCGCGTGCCCGCTACCGGACTCCAGGACGAACTTCACCAGCGGCCCGGTGTCCAGGTAGTAGAACTCGATGGACTCCCCGATGCGGCCGCCCATCAGGACCTCGGCGCCCCGGTCCCGCCAGTGCGCCTTCAGCGCCTCGCTGTCGCGCGGCGTGTGCTTCATGCACGCGATGTGCTGCACGCCCTCGCCGTGGGTGTCCAGGAACTCCTGGTAGATGCTCGGGCCGCTGACCGGCTGGATCAGCTCGAAGCCGAGTCCGTCGACGGATGTCTCCGCGCCGATCATGCGGAACTCCACCGGCTCACCGCGCACGACCGTGTCATGCAGCAGCGGCGGCTTGTAGTCGAAGACCTTCCACGGGCCCCACCCGAGGTTCTCCGCGTAGGAGCGCATCGCCGACTCGATGTCGGCGACCACGATCGCGATCTGCGTGATCGACATCGGGACCGGGGGCGGCACGATACGCGCGCCGTTACTGCCTGGCATCTGATTCCTCCTGTACTGATCCCTGGCCCGGGGCCCGAGATGGGTTAAGCAGCCTGCTGGTCAGCAGGTCAAGATTTCCGCCGGGGTCCACGCGGTCGAAGATCGCGCTGCCGCTCACGATCACGTCAATTCCCCAGGATGCGATCTGAGCGGCGTTCCCGGTGGTCACGCCGCCATCCACGCCGACCAGCACCTCGGCCCCGCAGTCGCGGGCCAGCTCGCGCACGGCGGCCACCCGGCGGCGGGTGTTGGCGGCCGGCGCCTGACCCGGCCAGCCCGGGTTGACCGCGAGCACCAGGATCAGGTCAGCGAGCTCGAGAACGGGCTCCACGGCCTGCACGGGCGTGCCGGGATTGATCGCGACGCCGCGCAGGAAGGCCCGGTTCTCCCCCGCGAGCGCCGTCATCTCCTGCAGGGTGCGGTGCAGGTGCGCGGTGGCCTCGGCATGCACGGTGATGACCGACGCCCCGGCTGCCGCGATCTCCGGCAGCAGCCGGCGCGGCTCGGTCACCATCAGGTGCGCGTCCACCGGGATGCCAGCCGATGCCACCGCCGCGACGAAGGCCGGGCCGACGCTCAGCTGCGGGCAGAACGTCCCGTCCATCACGTCCACGTGCGCCCACGCCGCCTTCCCGCGCAGGATCTCCAGCTCGGCGCCGAGCCTGGTCAGGTCCGCGGTGAGCACGCCGGCGCTCAGCAGCGGCGGCTGGGGGCTCACGGAGCCGCCTGCTTGCCCGAGGGTCACCACAGCCTCACTCCCTCGCCAGTAAGAGCATTCGCTCATCGTCTGCACATTTGCTCGCACTTGAGTATCGGCCCCGGCAGGGGGCTGTGACAAGACCCTGAGCAAGTAATTCCGGCGCGACCGGAAACGACGCGCCAGGACCGCGTCACACAGGGAGCTCCCGCAGCAGGGAACTCACGCAGGGAACTCAAGCCGGGAGCTCAAGCCGGGGGCTCGGCCGTCCGGGACTCACGCTCGAGCTGCAGCAGGCGGAGTGCGACGTGCTCGTTGGTGACCAGGACGTTCAGGAAGCCGCCGCGCAGGGCGCCCAGGATCGCCTCGGCCTTGTGCAGGCCGCCCGCGACTCCGACGACCTTGGGGATGCCGACCAGGTCGGACAGCTCGATCCCGATCCGGCGGTCGTGGATCGGCAGGCTGACCACCTTACCGCTGGCGTCGAAGAACTGGCCGAGGATGTCCCCCACGACGCCCCGGTCGCGTAGCTGCCGCATGTCGGCCGCGGCCACGTACCCCATCTGCACCAGGGTCGCGTCGGCGGTAGGCGTCCCGACGCCCACGATGGCCTGCTCGACGTTACAGGCCTGCTTCAGCACGTGCTGGATTGTCGGCTCAGCCTTGAGCGCCGCCGCCAGCCGCGGCGTGGATGCGACGATGGGCGAGGGGATGATCGTGGCGGTCGTGGCCTCTGGGTCGTTGACGCCCTCGCTCTTGGAGGACAAGATCGTCTGCAGGTAGCCGTCCACGCCGCCGGTCAGCGTCACCATGCGGACCGGCCCGACCGCGCCGAAATTGGTCGCGGCCACGACGCGGGACACCGTTTCCCCCCACCCGACGCCCAGGGAGCAGCCGGGGCGCAGGTGCGTGCTCATGAACTGTGCCCCGCCCACGCCCAGCCGGGCGTTCAGCGCGTGGCGGTCGGCGGGCTCCAGCTGGTAATCCGGCACGACCAGCGCCTCGGTCAGGCCGAAGGTCGCCCGCAGCTCGCCGCTCACCTCGAAGGCGTCAAGATGGTCCGAGTTCAGGTTGATCGATACCAGGCCCACCTTCCGGGCCCGGTCCAGCATCCGCCCGACTGAAGCGCGCGACACCGACAGCCGCTTGGCGATCTCGTCCTGGGTGAGCTCGTCCTTGTAGTAGAACCACGCTACCCGGAGCAGCAGCTCCTCGGCGTCCGAGCGGCCCGCGTCGGGGCGCTTTTCAAGTTTCACGCCAGCCCCCTGAATACCGGGATTTCCATCAGTGTCGTCCTACTCAAGCCCGAGGGCGGCCGGGAACCCGAAATGCCCCGGCCCGCGCGGGAAGACGGGCCAGACGCCGGCCACCCGCCCGCCCCGGGCGGCGAAGATCACCTCATGCAGGTTCACCGTCGTCGGCGCGTAGCCGCTCACCAGCCGCAGCCGGTCGCCGAGCCCGGCGGTCAGCCGGTCATCGACGTCGAACAGCGCGTGTTCCTCGGCGTAGTAGCGGGCCACGTAGTCGTGGCCGAGGATCGGCGGGGAAACGAAGTCTATGCCGACCGACTTGCGGCCCGCGTCGAGGATAATGGTGTCGCCATGACGGGCTATCACGCTGGTCAGCGTGGTCAGCGAGACCTCGAATCCCGGCACGAGGCCGCCGTGGAAGGCATCCATGAACACGTACGACCCGGCCTGCAGCTCGGTGACCGCCGGGTTGGCGCCGGTGATGTCATAGGTGCCGGTCCCACCGCCCGACAGCGTACCGGCCGGCAGTCCATCCCGCTGCAGCAACTCCTGCACCGACGCGGCATAATCCATCGCCTCGGTCGCCAGCCGGATGCGGGTACCGCGGTCTGGTTCCAGCATGCAGTGGCCCTCATACGCCTGGATGCCCTTCAGGTTCAGGCCCGGGGCCGCGTCCGCGAGCCGGGCCAGCGCCAGCGCCTCGGCGGGTGACCGGGCGCCGCACCGCGCCATGCCGACATCGAGTTCGACCAGGGCGCCGGCTTGCGTCCCCCGGCGCGTCATCGCGGCCGACAGCGCCTCGATGTTGCGCTCGTCGTCGACCACCAGGGTCAGGTCCGCGTGCGCCGCGAGCGCGGCCGCCGCCTCCACCTTGTCCTGCGGCACCACCTGGTTGGCGATGAGGATGTCGGCGATGCCCGCCGCGGCCATCGCGGCCGCTTCCCAGACCGACGCCACCGTGACGCCGATCGCGCCGGCCGCGACCTGCAGGAGTGCGATGTCGGGCGACTTCTGCACCTTGGTGTGCGGACGGAGCCGGGCACGCTGGCCCGCCAGGGCATCGAACATCACGCCGATATTGCGCCGCATCGCGTCCACGTCCACAACCAGGGCGGGGGTGGACAGCGAATCGACAGGCTCACCCACATGGCGGCCATACTGGTCGGCCACGCGCTCGCGCGCGCGCAGCCACGGGTCACGCCAGTCACTCATCACGCACATTCACCGCCAGTGAAGATGACCGTGAGGTCCCCGGCCCGGACCTCGCGTATCTCCGGCGGCGCGGCCTCCCGGCCGGTCAGGAGCAGTTCCTTATGCACAGCGGGTCACCTGCCTACTCCCGGTCGATCACCTGACCGCCATCCAGCGGGATGACGGCACCGGTCATGAAGGACGCGACCGGGCTCAGCAGCAGCACGATCCAGCGGGCCACCTCCTGCGGCGCAGCGATCCGGCCGAGCGGGACCTGGCTGCCCAGCCATCGGTAGGCCTCCTCCAGGTCCTGCGCCCAGGTCGCGTGGATGGGGGTGTCGACCGGGCCGGGCGCGATCGCGTTGACCCGCACGCCGAGCGGCGCCAGTTCGCCGGCCAGGGTCTTGGTCAGGTAGTCGAGTGCGGACTTGGTCATCGAGTAGACCGACTGGCCCACCCGGTGCAACGTGCCCGATGACGAGCTGATGTTCACCACCGACCGCACCGGCGACTCGCGGAGCGCGGGCAGCGCGGCCTGGATCAGGAAGAACGGCGCCCGGACGTTGACGGCGACATGCTCATCGAAGCCGCCGGGCGTCCAGTCGGCCAGCGGCTGGTTCCGGATGAGGGCCGCGTTGTTGACCACCCCGTCGATCCGGCCGTAACGCTCGAGGCAGGCGTCGGTCACGCGGCGCGGGCTCGCGGCGTCGGCGAGGTCGGCCGTCACGCATATGGCCTCCCCGCCGCGGGCGCCGATCTGCGCCGCGACCTCGCTCAGCGGCCCGGCCCGGCGCCCGACCAGGACCACCGGCGCGCCCGCGGCACCGAGCAGGCGGGCGGTGGCGGCCCCGATGCCGCTGCCCGCGCCGGTCACGATGATCACCGCGCCGGCCAGCCCCAGGTCAGGCAGCCCCACGTCAGGCAGCCCCAGGTCAGGCGGCACCGGCGGCACCGGCGGCAGTGCTGGCATATGACCTCCCGAGCCTTGATACTTCCGGCAGTTCTGCGCACATGTCAAAGCCCCTGAGCATTCGCTCACTTTCCGCCGGTTCCGGCGGGGACTGCCGGGTAGTCGAAGGGCGCCTCATCCAGGAACCGGGACAGCACATTCCAGGTCATCTGGCCGACCGGGGTCTGTTCGCCGGCTGCCTCCAGCGCGCCGCACCAGGCGATCGAGCCGACCGAGAACACCGCACCGCCCGCCGGGGTCTC
Source organism: Streptosporangiaceae bacterium (assembly GCA_035532295.1). Taxonomy (GTDB): domain Bacteria; phylum Actinomycetota; class Actinomycetes; order Streptosporangiales; family Streptosporangiaceae; genus DASUBV01. Next base: position 39,243 of record DATKRH010000322.1, on the reverse strand, counting down.
GAAGAAGACCACGTCGGACCTGACTAGGTCGCAAGCGGTGCCGCCCTGCCGCGAGTCCGCGGTCATAATATCCTCGACCGCACCCTGATAACTGTCGCTGAACCCGCTGGCCGATGCCACGAGCACGGCGCCGGGCGGAGTGCCGAGGGCAGCGTCGGCCCGGTCGATCTCGAAGCCGGCCGGGCCGCCGAGTACCGACCCGAGGCCGTCCAGCGGCGCACCGGCGTCGATCCCGTCCAGAATGAATCCGGTCCGGTCGCCGGGCTGGCCGGCCTCGATCCGGTAGGGCAGGGACCGGTCGAAGCCCTGCGCCGTGAACCCGACTCCGGCCAGTGCCTGCGGGCCGCGCCCGCGCAGCCGCCACAGCCCGCCGCGCTCACCGGTCATCGCGTGGTGGCACTCCCCCGGCGGCGACTCCCACACCCGGGTGCCGGCCATGCCGCGGCGGACTTCGATGACGTACGGGTCGTCTTCGGGGGCCGTGGTGACCCAGTAGAAGCCGTTACCCCCCAGGTACATCAGCCGGCCTGCCGAGGCGAGGTAGCTGTCCAGGCCGTCGAGCATCTGGGTGCTGGTGTACTCGGGATGGCTGCCGGTCAGCACGACCCGGTAGGGGGCGAGCGCGGCGGCACCGCGCCGGTGCAGGTCGTCGTCGGTGATCACGTCGAACTCAACCTGCCGGCGCTCCAGCCAGTGCAGCAATTCCAGGTCCGCGCTGAACTGGTGCGGCCCCCGGATCAGGGGGAGGTGATAGCCGGGTCGCATGTTCAAGACCGGGCGGCGCCACGACGACAGGCAGTTGCCGCTGCCGTCGGCGTGCAGCTCGTACAGGCTCAGCAGCCGGTGCCGCGCCATGGAGCGGTCCCGGCCGGTGACCGGCATCGCGGCGGCCTCCGCGGCGGAGGACTTGATCGGGTGCTCCCATGAGGCGTGCTCGTTGGCATAGGCGAGGTAGCTGAACGTCGGCAGGAGCACGGCGACGGCCGACCGGCGCCTGCCTGTCGCCGTGGCGCTGGAAGCACCGCCGGGAGCACCGCCGGGAGCATCCGCCGCGGTCACGATCAGGGGCACCGTGTCCTCGTGCTCCCCGGCCCGCAGCCGGATGCCGTACACGCCGCTGCGCCACCCGGCAGGCACCTGAAAGGACAGGTCCGTGTCCCAGCCGGCGTCGCTCAGGTCGTCCTCGTGAAAATGCGCAGCGCGGTACTCCTGCGGGCTGGCGGCGAAGCTCTCCGTCCCCGGGATCCAGTTCCGCCCGGTCACGCCCAGCGTCGGCTGGTTGATGAGGGTTCCGTCGCAACGCCCGGGACCAGCGTCGCGAACGCGGTGCGGCGGCAGTGCCGCCTCCGGGCCAAGCAGCCACTCATGGCGCAGGCCGCCGATCCGCGCCGCCGGCGCGTCGGCGGCCAGGGCATCCAGGTCAGCCATGGTCACCACGCCGACGAACACCCGGGGCGTGTCGATCTTTCCGTTGAAGCAGCACCGCGGGCGCCCGCCGGACAGCGCGGCGCCGACCGTGATGACGGCGGCGCCGGGCATCGGGCCGCCCAGATCCTGCTGACCCACCGCGGCGGTCAGGCCAGCCCGGCCGCCGCCGGGATCGCGTGGCACGATCACCAGCGTGGCTGCCCCGGCGGCGTCCCAGGTCGCGGCCGCGAAGTACCAGCGGCCGGTGACCAGCCCGGTTCCTGCGGGCAGGCTGCTCAGCACCGTGCCCGACGCCGACAGGCGCGCGATGGCCAGCCTGCCGTCCGTGCCGATGAAGAGCTCCCAGCCGCCGCCGGCGCCACGGCCGGACATCAGGCACTGCGGCTGCCCAGCCAGCAGGGTCGGGCAGAACCATAGCTGGACGGTGCATCCGCCGGCGAGCGGCTGGGCCTCGCCCGGCTCGGCGACCAGGTAGGAGCCACTCACCAGGTCCTGGCGGCGGCCGGGATACCGGCCGCCCGCGGGCTGCGGCACGACGGGCTGCGGAACGACGGGCTGCCCGCCCAGATCCAGGCGCACCACCTCGGCGGTGAACTCCGCCAGCGTCGTGCTCACCTTGACCTCCACGGTCTGGCCCGGATGAGCGACGCACGGCTGCGCGTAGCCAAGTAGATCCACGTTCGCTCCGTTTCCTAAGAGTGCTCTGGCGCCGGGCCGGTGCCGGCCCAGCGCTGGTGCAGGAGTTCCGCGCCGTCCACGACGACGCTGGCCTCGGTGACCGACGACTGCCGCTGCGCCACCGCCCGGACCCGTACCTCGACCCGCTCCCCGGCTGGCAGCCGGAGACTGACGTCGACCTGTGCCAGCATCGCGGCGCCGTCCGGCCGGCTGGCCTGCAGGCGGGCGGTGAACGTCTCCGCCAGGTTCAGCTCGGCGCCGGACGGCGGCGCCAGCCGGGCGGTGGCGCCGAAGGTCACCGCGACCTCGCCGGCGACCTTGTCCTGCGACACGCGATATACCGGCTGGCCGTCGGTGACCCATCCGGCGTCCCTGCCGGGCGGGGGCGCCGGGACCACGGCCGGGTCATGACCGGCCGTGCCGCTGACCGGCAGCCGCAGCAGCGACGCGCGGCCCGCGCCGAATCCCACGACGAGCGCCGGGTTCTCCGGGGACGGCCAGAGGTGCGGGAAGTCGGCGCACGCGATGCTGAGCCGCAGGCGCGCGCCCGCGGGCACCGCGAAGGCGACCGAGCCGAGCGTGATCGCGGTCGCAGTCAGGGACGCGGCACCGCCGTCCCCGCCGGCCTGCTCGCCGGCAACGGGCCCGCCGGCAACGGGCCCGCCGGCGGGCGGCACCCGGAGCCAGCCGGCGGTGATGAGCGTCGAGCGCCCGTCGGCTCCGACCATGGATAGCCGCGCGACCAGGTGCGCCTCGTGCCCGGCCGGCAGCCCGACATATAGCTGCGCCTCGGGGCTGCCCGCGATCAGCACCGGCTCGGGCAGCGGCTCGCTGGTGAAGGCCAGGCTCGCGGCATCGTCGCCGCTCTGCTCCTGCGGCCAGCCGTGGCCGGTCCCGAAAGGATCCCAGATGCCGGCGGCGACGCCAACGGCCGGATCGCCCTGGTAGGCACGGCTACCGGGTTCCGCCGGGGCCGCGGCGGCCAGGCTGTGACCGGTCAGGAACAGCCGCAGCTGCTTGCCGCCCTCGGGCGGCCACTGCCGCGCGGACCGCCACCCGCCACCACCGCCGGCAAAGAACAGCACGGGCGGATCAACCACGGGCGGATCAACCACGGGCGGATCGTCCTGCGCCGAGGCGACCGCGGCTGGGGCCGGGGCTGGCGGGCTTGGCCGCAGGTGGGCGTCCCACCAGTCGGCCATCGCGCCCACCCAGTCATAGGGCTCCACGTCGGACAGGTGCGGCAGCACATGCATCCAGGGGCCGAGCACGAGCCGCCGGGGCCCGCGCACCTCGCCGAACGCGCGGATGATGGAGTCGCTGTAGGCGTCGGCCCAGCCGCCGATGAACATCGCGGGCACGTCGATCGCCGTGGCATCCACGACCCGGGACTCCCAGTATTCGTCCCGCTCCGGATGTGCCTGCCACATCACCGCGTGCGGCTGCCCGCCGGCCAGGCGGCTCAGCCGCCGGTGCCAGGTGTCCCGCCACCGGCCGGCGCGATCCTGCAGGGTCGGCGGGCACAGCGCGAGCGCGACCATGTGCGCGGCCCACGCGTACCTGCCGAGCATGCCGGGGCAGCCGCCGGGCGCGATCGTGTCCCGGTACGGGTCGGTGCTCGCATAGGCCGCCATGATCGCGCGCAGGTGCGGCGGGCGGTGCGCCGCAGCCGCCAGCGCGGTCATCCCGCCGTAGGAGACCCCCCAGGCCCCGACACTGCCATCGCACCAGTCCTGCCGGGCCGCCCACTCGATGATCTCCGCGAGGTCGCGGCCCTCCCGCGGCAGGTCGAAGCTCTCCCCGGTGCCCTCCGAAGCCCCGGTGCCCGCCATGTCCACGAACAGGCTGCCGTAGCCCCGCCCGCACAGCGCGATCCTGGTGCCCTCGAAGAGGCTGCCGATGATGTCGTCCTTACGGTACGGGTAATAGCTGACCAGCACCGGGCCGGCGGCCGCGCCGGCGGGGCGGCGCAGGTCACCCGACAGCAGGGTCCCGTCGGCGAGCGGCACCTCAAGGCCGGTGACTACCTGCACGCTGTCCATCGTCTGCTCCTGCACCGGCTAGATCCTCTCGATGTCCGCGGCGGCCGCCGGGCGGATGACCATCTCGGTCACGGCCACCCGGCGTGGTCGGGAGATGAGCCAGGCGACCGCGTCCGCGATGTCCTCTGGCTCGAGCGCGCCGCCGGCCTCGACCAGCGGCCTGACGACCGGGCTGCCCCGGGTGAGCGGGGTGTCCACCAGGCCGGGCTCGATCAGCGCGACCCGGATGTTGCTGGACTGCAGTTCCTTGCGCACCGCGTGGCCCAGGCCCACCACGCCCCATTTGCTGGCAATGTAGAGCGGCTCGCCCACGTAGGTATCGCGGCCCGACGCCGACGCGATCACCACGATGTCCCCGGTTCCGGCCGACACCATCAGCGGGGCCATCGCTCGGATGCTGTTGGCGGCGCCCAGCAGATTGGTCTCCACCACGATCCGCCACCGCTCCGGCGAGCCGGTCGTGACGCTGGACTGGTCGGCGACCCCGGCGCTCGCGACCAGGACGTCGATCCGGCCCAGCTCGCCGGCGATCCGGGACGCCGCGCGCTCCATCGATGCGAAGTCGCGGACGTCCACCGCCACCTCGTGCGCGCGAACGCCCTCGGCGCGCAGGTCCGCGGCCGTTCGCGCCAGCTCCGGCCCCGGCAGCGAGAGCAGGACCACCTCGGCCCCATCGCGGCCGCACGCGAACGCGCAGGCCCGGCCGATGCCCGTCGCCCCGCCGGTGATCACGACGACCGGTGGCGTGTTCATGCCACCGCCGAGGTGGCCCCGGTGATGAGCCCGACCAGGTCCATCCCCGTCACCTGCCCGCCGCGCATGTCGAGATCGGCCACCTTCCGCCCCAGGCGGAGCACCGCCACCCGGTCGGCGACCCGGACGACATGCTCCATGTTGTGGCTGACCAGTAGCGTGGCGATGCCCTCAGACTTGAGCCGGCCGATGAGTGCGAGCACCGCCTCGGTCTGCTGGACGCCGAGAGCGGCAGCCGGCTCGTCCATGATGACCACCCGGCTGCCCCACAGGACCGCCCGGGCGACGGCAACTGCCTGGCGCTGCCCGCCGGACAGGGCGCCTGCCTTGGAGGCGAGCGGAGGCATCCGCAGTCCCAGCCGCTCGAAGGCCCCGGCTACCTCGCGGCGCATCCGCCGCTTGTCGATGCGGCGCAGGGCCACGGCAACCGCCCCCGGACCGTAGAGCTCGCGACCGAGGTACATGTTCTCCACGATGCTGAGCGTGGGCACGAGCGCGAGATTCTGGAACACCGTCTCGATGCCGGCCTCCCTGGTGGTGCGGGCGCCGCCTTCATCCCAGGGCCTCCCGCCGATCCGGATCTCTCCCGAGTCCGGGCGGGTGACCCCGGAGATGATCGAGATCAGCGTGCTCTTCCCCGCCCCGTTGTCGCCGACCAGGCCCAGCGCCTCGCCGGGGTCGAGGGACAGCGAGACTCCGCGAAGCGCCACGACCGGCCCGAACCGCTTGGTGATATCGGTGACATCCAGTGCCGGGATCAGCCCGCCGGCGGAGCTGTGCTGCTCAGTCATGGCTCGGCCGTCCTGTCTCGTTGCGATCGCTGCCGGCCTCGGGCAGGCCCACCGCGGCGGGCTGCGCGACAGCTCCCGCCAGCACGCCCGGCTCGTCGGTTTCGAGCGCCTCGGCCTCGGCGCTCTCCGGCACGGGCACCTTCTCCAGCCGCTGGTAGAGGACATCCAGCGCGGCGGCGACCACGAGCGCCCCGCCGACCGCCAGGTCCGCGACGTAGGGCCCGACGTTGATGAGGATGAGGCCGTCGTCCAGCACGCCGATGAACAAGATGCCGGCCAGCGTTCCCCACAGCGAGCCGCGTCCGCCGTTGAACGCGACCCCGCCGAGCAGGATGGCGGTCAGCACCTGGAGCTCAAGGCCCACTCCGATCTGCACGGAGGCCCCGTCCAGCTGCGCGGTGATAATCAGGCCGCCGAGCGCGGCGGCCATGCCCGACAGGATGTAGATGACACACGGCAGCCGGCGAGAGGAGACCCCGAGCGCCTTGGCCGCGTCCTTGTTCGCGCCGATCGCGATGAGATGCCGGCCAATGCGGCTCTCATACCAGATGTAGACGCCGACCAGGAACACCGCGAAGAAGATGATGACCGGAACCGGGAGCCCGGCCAGGGTGCCCTCGCCGAGCTGGTCGAAGCTCACGCCGAAGCCCGAGCGCGTCACGTCGCTGGTGATGGTCTGGGCGAGGCCTGCCGCACCCGCGAAGCCGCCGAGGGTGACGATGACCGGCGAGAAGCCGAGGTAGGAGATCAGCACGCCGTTCATCGCGCCCCAGGCCGCGCCGATCGCGATCGCGCCGATCGCGGCCGGCAGTACCGGCCACCCGAAGACCTTGTCGAACTCGCCGAACGAGGCCGCCGCCAGGCCCGCGACCGAGCCGACCGACAGGTCCAGGTTGCCCGAGACGAGCAGCATGGCGCCCGGCACGGCGACCATGCCCAGGACCGACACCTGCTCGAGCACGACGAGCAGGTTGGTCTGGGTGAAGAAGCTGCCGGTGGCCGCGCTGAAGTAAAATGACAGCAGGATCAGCGCGACAAACAGGCCGCCGCCCTGCGCCGACCCGAGCCGGTGCAGTGATCCGTGAGTGAGATGAGGGCGCGGGACTCCGCCGCCGCGCCGTGGCTGCCTGACTGGCTGTGCGTTCATGCCGCCTTCCCGAAGATGTTGGTGCATTACCTAGCGGAGTCTCCCGCCCGTCTCGTCCCCACGGTGAGCTGTTACGCTCCGACCTCGGCAAGCAGCCTCTTGTTGAGAGCCTGGGTCTGCACGGTGCACAGGTTGTACGGGAAGTTGACCTTAGTAGGCTGCTTGCCCTCGATCGCGTCCACCGCTGCCGAGATGGAGGCCTTGCCGATGGCGATGGCGTCAAGGGCGCCGGTAGCCCGGATCGGGCCGCCCGAGTCGATCGCCTGGATCACCGGCGCTGAGCCGTCGAAGCCGCAGATGAACATGTCCTTCATCCGCTGTGCCGACGGATGCGTGCCGGTAAAGGCGCGCAGCACGCCGTCGCAGCCCTCGTCCGCGATGCAGATGACGACATTGATCCCCGGCTGCGCCTGGAGCATGCTCTGGAACGCCGGGAAGGTGTCCGGTGACAGGACGCCTTCGTGCTGGGCTACCACCTTGGCTCCCGGCGCCACCGCCTGCAGCGCCGTGACGCAGCCGCCGATGCGCTGCTTGCCGGTGAGCTGGATCTGGTGGGTGAGCAGTGCCACCTCCGCCTTGCCGCCGAGATTCTTGTTGACCCACTGACCCGCGTAATCGCCGACGAGCTTGGCGCCCTGCAGGTTGTCGAAGATCACCCAGCCGTCGACGCCGGGCAGCGCGTTGTCGGAGTAGTCGAGGAACTTAGTGCCAGCGGCCTGAGCCTTGTGGATCAGCGGGATGATCGCGTTGTTGTCCAGCGGCAGCGCCACGATCGCGCCGATGCCCTCGCCGATCCAGGTCTGGATCTCCGCCAGCTGCGCGTCAAGCTGGGAGTTGGCGTGGCTTTCCAGCAACTCGTAGCCGCGGGCCTGGCATTCCTGCTTCGCCCCCAGCATCAGCGGCGCCCAGATCGAGGCGCTGGTGTCGGGCTGGCTGAAGCCGATCTTCTTGCGGTTGCCAGACGGCTTCGAGCTGCTGCCGCCCGATGCGGTCGTCTTCGTCGTGCCGCATGCGGCCAGGACGGGACCGGCTACCCCCAGCGCGGTGGCGGCAGCCCCGGCCTGGCCCAGGAAATGCCGTCGCGACAGCAACCCGTCGCCATCCTTGCCTGTCACACATCTTCCGTTCTGCTCTTCGCGCTCTTTCCGATTCATGTTTCCGCCTCCGCGGGGTCGTTTGGCACTGCACAGGGCTCAATGAAGGTGAACTGGGACTATCGCGGACCGTGGCACGCCGCCGGAGTCCGTGGCCGGGCTGGCCGCGCGCGACCGCCCGGGTTGGGCGCGGGCAGGCAAGCCGCACGGCTGCTAGCCGCCGGTGCGAGCATTTGCTCTCCTGCCGAGCGATTGTTCATCGTCACAGTATGCTCGTGCCGGACGTAGCGGGCAAGAGCCCGGGCACCATTCGTCACACGGGCCTCCGGCGTACCGCGAGTCAGCAGGCTTCGCGGCCTGTCTCGTCGACCTGGACGTCGGGTACCAGGGGAACCCGCGCCCGGCCGCTGACGGCGATCGGGCGATGCGCTCGGCGTACCTGCCACCTGCCGTCCGGCGGGTGGCCGGGGCGGATCTCCTTGCGGAAATGCTCGATGATGTAACTACGGGCCTGACGCCCGATGCGCGACCGAATAGGCCAGCGCATCATCGAGAATGACAGACAGGGCCCTGGGGTCGTGCGCGAACCGCCCCAGGAACAGGCCATCCGCACTTCCCCCGAGGCCGCCGAGCAGGCCCTGGCCCGCGCTGCCGCCGTACAGGACACGGCTCTCCCCGAGATCTGCGCGCTTGTCGGCCAGCCATCGCCGCAAGGCATCGCAGACTGTGGCGATGTGCGCTTGCGGTGCGGGTCGTCGGGCACCGATCGCCCAGACCGGCTCATATGCGACTGCCAGGCTCAGCTGCGGGGGGTCCGCCAGCCGGGTGGTCGCAGCCATGCTGTCCGGCGCCGTCCAGAGCGCGAGCGCTGCCTCGACCTGCGCTATGGAACTGTCAGCGGCCGCGCGGGGGGACGTGTACTCGGTTTCCCCGACGCAAAGCAGCGGGATGAGGCCGTTGCGCCGCGCAGCTAGCAGTTTGAGCGCCACAACCCTATCCGTCTCGTGGAAGATCGTCCGTCTCTCTGCGTGCCCGACCTCGGCGAACCGGCAGCCTATCTCGTCCAGTTCCTTGCCACCGATTTCGCCCGTGAACGGGCCGCGGTCATCCCAGAACAGATCTTGGGCGCCAACGTGGACCCCGGTCCCGCTCAGTAGCCTCACGGCTTGGGCCAGTGCCGTGAACCCGGGGAGTACTACGAGCGCCACCGCGCCCGACCGAATCGCCTGATGCTCTCGCGCGAGCCGTGCGACCTGCTCGCACCAGCGCAGCGTCTGGCGGTGGCTGAAGTACATCTTGAGGCTTACTGCAACAAGCATTGGCGGGGCGGACCCGGGCGAATCCGCCACCTCGCGGCCAGGACCGCCGCCTGCGCCCATCAGGGTTCAGCTCTGCTCTTCGTAGTTGCTCAGGACCTGGACCTTAGCAGCCGAGATAGAATTTTCGTCGAAACGATAGGTCAGCCATTCGCGGGTCAGGCGCCGCGCAAGCTCGAGCCCGATCACACGCTGTCCGAACGTAAGGACCTGCGCATTGTTGCTCAGTACAGCTCGCTCCACAGAATAGCTGTCGTGGGCAGTAGCAGCGCGGATCCCCGGAACTTTGTTGGCCGATATGGCTACGCCCAGCCCAGTACCGCAGACGAGCAAGGCACGGTCCGCCTTTCCGGAAGCGACTATCTCCGCCGCCGCGATGGCTACCGCCGGGTACGGGGTGTGCTCAGCCGCGTCAACCCCGACGTCCTCCACGGATTGGACGAGATCGCTCGCCTGCAGATCAGCCTTCAGCGCCTCCTTGTAATCGAACCCGGCATCGTCCGACCCAACCACAATACGCAGCCTGCTGCCCGTCATGGTCTGAGCTCCTCCTCGAGAATGTGCTGGACAGCACGCAAGATCAGCGCCAGCGAGACCGCGCCTGGATCAGCGTTGCCGAGGCTCCTCTGCGCGTGGGGCCGGGCCCGTCCGATCTTCGGCACGAGGTCTTTCGTCGCCTCAGCGGCTTTCACGGCGGCATCGGCGGCAGCACGGACTGCGGTGGCGAGTCCGTCGCCGGCCTCGATCCGGCTACCGAGCACTGCCGAGAACGGAGCCAGCGCATCAAGCATGGTCTTGTCCCCTGGGCTGGCTCGGCCTGCCTGATGGAGCTCTGACTGTGCTCGTCGTAGCGCGGCCACGACCGCGGCCGCGCAGGGAGCGGATGCGTCAGCCAGTTCCTCGCCGATGGCCCGCAGGCCGATCCCCCACAGGGCCCCGGACGTCCCGCCCCCGTGATCCGCCCACGCGGCACCCGCGAGCCGCAGCACTGTGCCCGCCCCCGCTCCCAGCGCGACTGCCTGCTCCGCGCTCGCCGCGGCAGCGGAAACCCCTCGCCGCATCCCGATTCCGTGATCCCCGTCTCCCGCGATGGCGTCGAGTCGCCCCAGTTCTTCGGCCGCGTCATCGATGGCTGCTTCAGCCGCGCGGAACGCGGCGACTACCCATCGGGCGGCCCGTCTCGATTCCTCGGAGGCCTCGCCGACAGCGATCCTGGCATCGGCCCCGGGCTCGTCCAGTCGCGACTCAGGGGATATGCCGGACTCCGGCACCGGACCGTCCGTCCATCCCTTGCGATAGGCGGGCGTTGACGCTGGCGCCGCCCACAGGCGATGGAGTTCATCGTCGAGCCAGCCGAGGGTGAGCGAGACGCCGGCCATCTCGAAGCTGGTCACGAACTCGCCCACCTCGGGGTCGACGACTGTGATGCCTTCGGCCCGCAGCAAGGCTGAGACTCGCCCGTACAGTACGAAGAGCTCCTCGCACTTGATCGAGCCGAGTCCGTTCAGAATCAGCGCCACGCGCGCGCCGTCCAACGGCTCGCCAATCGGCGCCTCGCGCAAGAGTGATGACACGAGCAATCGCACGAGCTCGTCCGCGCTGGGAACGACCGTCTGATCGATGCCCGGCTCGCCGTGGACGCCCATGCCGACAGACATCACGCCATGCGGGACCGTGAACAGCGGGTCGGGCGCGCCAGGTAGCGTGCACCCGGAGAAGGCGACACCGAACGAGCGGACACGGCCATTCGCCCGGTCGGCCACCTGCCATACCTCGTCGAGGCTGGCCCCAGCGGCGGCCGCCGCGCCGGCGGTCTTGTAGACGAAGAGTCCTCCGGCGATTCCTCGCCGCTTGGACGTCTGCCCCGCCGGCGCGCTGGCGATATCGTCCGTAACGACAACGGTTCGGCACGGGATGCCGGCCTCGATGAGCTGTGCCTGCGCTTGATCAAAGTTCAGAACATCGCCCGCGTAGTTCCCGTAGCTAAGCAGCACGCCGCCGCCGGACTGAGCGGCTGTCGCGACAGATACGACAGACTGTGCCGACGGGGACGAGAAGAGGTTTCCCATCGCGGCCCCGGCCGCGAGCCCGTTGCCAACGAAACCAGCGAATGCAGGATAGTGACCGGAGCCACCCCCGATAACGACTGCGACCTGCCCGGGCACGGAGGCTTCGGTGCGCACCACGCCACCATGAACCCGGCGTACCCATCGGGCATTCGCCTCAGCGAAACCTGCCGCCGCTTCGTCCGCGAAATAAGCAGGGTTGTGATAGAGGTATGTCACGTGCTGCTCCAAAAGCCCGTCAATTATAGACAGGACTCAGATGCTTCGGAAGTACTGAGCCTCGGGCCCGTGCGGCCCTGACCCCGGCGTCCGTGCCGGGGATCATGCCAGGCCGTGATGACCGGGGCCGCGCGGGGTGATCGGCCAGATGTCGGTGACCACATCGTCGCGGACCACGTGGTAGGCGTCATAGCAGTTCACCGTGGAGGGTGAGTAGCCGGGCACCAGCGCCACGGTGTCGCCGACCCGCAGCGACGAGCCCTCGGCCGCGGCGAAGATGCCGTGCTCCTCATCGAAGCGGGCGACCTTGTGCTCATATCCCACGATCGTCACGTCGGCCGGGTCGGCGACCGACTTCGAGCCGGCGTCGACGATCACCTGGCCGCTCTGCCGGCTGATGACGCTGGCCTGGACGGTCAGCGAGCGCTCGAAGCCCGGCACCATCTGCCCGTGGTAGTTGTCCATGACGACGTAGGTGCCGGCCTGGATCTCGGTCACGCCGGGGAATGCGGCCGTCCAGTTCCAGGTGGCGATCCCGCCCGCCGACCGGATCGGGCAGCCGATGCCACTGGCCTCCAGCTCGTCGGCGACCGAGGTGAAGAACGTCATCGCGGCGCGCTGCCGTTCGTGGCGCAATTCGTTATCAATGGTGAGTGAGCAGTGCCCCTCGTAGCCGCTGATGCCCTCGAAGCGGAGCCCTGGCAGCTCGGTCACCCGCACGGCGAGCGCCAGCGCGTCCTGCGCGCTGTCAGCGCCGCAGCGGTCCATGCCGGTGTCCACCTCGACCATGATCCCGAGCACGGAGCCGGCCGCCACCGCCGCCGCGGACAGTGCGGCGGCGTTCGGTGCCTCGTCGACCGCGACGAGGATGCGGTGCTCGCGGGCCAGGCCGGCGAGCAGGGCGATCTTGGCCGGATGCGAGACCGTGTTCACCACGAACAGGTCATCCAGGCCCGCCCCGGCCAGCACGGCGGCCTCCCACACGGTGGCCATGGACAGCCCGCCCGCTCCCGCCTGCACCTGACGCAGCGCAAGGTCGGGGCTCTTGTGAGTCTTGTAATGCGGCCGGATGGTGGCCGTGCCCAGCTCCGTCAGCCCGGCCGCCATCTTGTCGATATTGCGCTGCGCCGCGTCGATATCCAGCACGAGCGCGGGAGTGACCAGTTCCTCGCGACGGCGGCCGACCGCGTCGCCGTACTGGCGGCTGACCCGCTCCCTGGCCTCAGCCAGGACGGACCCAGAGTCAATCATCATCGGCCTCCTTGACCTGGCAGGAACCCGGGCTCATGCCGCGCCCGGCCCGAGGCAGCGAACGACCCGCAACGGCTCGGCGCCCGCCGTCACCCGCACGTGCAGGCTGGCCGGCAGCGCGAGCGTCTCGCCCCGCCGGACCGGCAGGCTGCCGAAGTCGCCCTCGATCGACCCCGAGCCCGCCACCACGATCGCGACCGAAAAGCGCCCGTCGCTCACCTCGATCTCGTCGGCGACCTCCAGTGCCGTCGCGTCGAAGTACGGCAGAACGTCGTCGTGGAACAGCCGCACTTCCCGTGAGCCGTGGCTAGCGCGCAGGACCCGCGGCTGCTGGCGCGCCCGGGCGAAAGTCGCCTCGGCGCCGGTGCCGGCGTAGTCGATCATGTCCAGGGCCAGGTCCCAGCCCAGGCCCATCGTCGCGCCCGCGTCGTCATCCCCCGAGGTCTCCGGGATCACGATGTGGTCACTGGGCTCCTGCACCTCGATGAACGAGATCCGCGGTCCCAGGTAGTGCGGCACGCCCGCGTGCGCCACGTACACCTCGCCCGGCTGCACGCTGGTCCGGTGCAGCGCGCCGCGGATCGCCGCGTTGTCATGGCGGCGCACCGCATCGGCGAACCAGTCCCGGTCGACGCCGGGACGGAAGCCGATCCCCGCGTAGGCGGGCTCGCTGCCGTCGCCCGGAGTGTCCAGCAGGATCCACGCTTCGGTCTTGCCGTACCGGGAGCCGAGGTGCCGGCCCGCCCACTCCCGCGTCGGGTGCGCGTGCAGCGGCACCTGCCCGGCCGGCGAGAGCAGCTTAACCAGGACACCGGTCACCGGGCCCCACCGCTGCGCGAACGCCGCGCCCACCATCTCCGCGGGCAGGGCCGCGACCAGGTCGGCGAGCGTGACCGCGCCGGCGCCCGGCACCTCGACGACGCTCAGCCCCTGCGGGTTCCCGGCCGGGTCGTCGTTATTGGCCCGGGTGCAGGAGCCCACCCAGTCCTCCGACCACCAGTCATCGGGACGCTCGGGCATGCCGCGGAACTCCCGGGTCAGCGAGCCGCCCTCGTAGAAGCGGTAGAGCGGGTGATAGGCGAGCCGCAGGGGCGCCCTGATGGCTGCCCGCAGCTGGCCGAGCTGGAGGCTCACCTAGAGCTCCGCGTTCACGATGAAGCCGCCGTCCACCAGCAGCGTCGCGCAGGTCACGTAGCTGGCGTCATCGGACAGGGTGTAGGTGATCGCGCCCGCCAGTTCCTCGGGCCGGGCGGCCCGGCTGATCGCGATGCGGTCGGTGTAGTACTTCACCGCCGCCGGATCCTCCATCATCGACGCGCTCATGGGCGTGAGCACCCAGCCCGGCTCGACCGCGTTCACCCGGATCCCGTGCGGGCCCAGGTTGCAGCCCAGCGCCTTGGCCAGCATGCTGATCGCGCCCTTCGTCCCGCAGTAGGCCGTCTGGTACGGGGCGCCGACATGCGCCGAGATCGAGCTCACGCAGCAGATCGCGCCGCCGTGGCCCTCGCGGATCATCTGCTTGGCGGCCTCGGTGCAGACCACCCAGGTACCGCGGACGTTGGTCTCGAACAGCGCGTCAAAGTCCTCGATGCTCGTCTCGTCCCAGGTCATGAACGGGTTGATCGCCGCGTTGGACACGACGTAATCCAGCCGCCCGCCGTGCTCCGCCACCGTCTGCACCATCGCGGTGACCTGCGCCGGGTCCCGCATGTCGGCCACGACGCCGAAGCCCTCGCCGCCCGCCTCCCCGATGCGGCGCAGCGTCTCGCCCGGATCATCCGCAGGCCGGTGGTTCACGCCCACCAGCGCGCCCTCGGCTGCCAGCCGGACCGCGGTGGCCTGGCCGATGCCCGTCGTCGCGCCGGTGACCAGCGCGACCTTGCCCGCAAAGCGCCGCTCCATACTCGCGTTCCTCTCCTCCGAAAGTCCGGGATCAGGCCTGGTCAGAAGATCGCGATCGGATTCCACGGCGACCCGGTGCCGCCGGGCAGCCGCAGCGGCAGGCCCACGACCATGAACTCGAAGCGGCCCTCCTCCGCGCACGCCCGCGCCAGGTCCTCCAGCTGCAGGCTGTCGGAGGCGAACATGCCCATCGCGGTGATCTGCAGCGGGTGGATCGGATAGAGCATGCCCGCGACGTTGCTGGGCACCGTCTCCCCGTCACCATCGGGCAGGAACGCCGCGATCTCCCGCTCATGCATCCACGGGATCGTGTCCACGTGCAGCCCGGCCTTGCCCTCCCCGGCCGGCGGGTAGTCGTTGCTCCAGGCGCCGAGCTCCAGCCGGCGGGCGTGGTGGCCGGTGCGGAACACCAGGATGTCGCCGGTGCCGAGCCGGACCCCCTGCGCCTCCTCCACCGCCTCCAGCTCCGCGCGGGTGACCGCCTCACCGGGCTCCAGCCACGGCACGCCGCGGAACCGGGGCACATCCAGCAGCACGCCCCTGCCGACCAGCCCGTTCTCGTAGGCCGTCACGTCCAGCGCCGTCGCCCCCGCCGAGGTCATCACTTCCTGGGCCGGCCGCCCGTTGTAGACCCGGCCCTGGTAGGCGATGTGGCACAGGGCGTCCATGTGCGTGTGGCAGTCGCCGTGGAAGGCCAGTCCGACGAAGTCCGTGGCGAAGGTCAGCGTGCTGGAGGAGATGTCGATGTCATGGCCCTGCACCACGTGGTGGATCACCGGGCTGGCGTTGTCCGGCCCGGCGGCCTTGTTCATCGGGATCGACATCGTCACCTGCCGACCCGACCTGACCAGCGCGGCAGCCGCCCGTACCGAGTCCGGCGTGATGTAGTTCAGCGTCCCGAGGATGTCATCGGGACCCCACCGGCCCCAGTTCTTCACTGCCTCGAAGATCTCGTCGAACTCCGCCAGGCTCACCGGCGCGGGCCGGGTATGATCCGCCATCAATCGCTTCCCATCGGGTCAGTCAGCTCGTCATGTGCCGCCAGCGCGGACACCCGCGCCGCGAAGTCGCTGATCGCCGCGTCGCCAGGCAGCGCGCCGATCTCCAGGTCATACCGGCGGGTCTCGCCAGGCTCCAGCCACTGCAGCTCGCCGCGCTCCGCCGCGTCGAAGCGCCCGGCGTCCCGGTTCGTGCTCGGCTCCAGCCCGACGGCGTAGGTGCCCTCGCCCAGCATCCGCCACACCGTGTGGTGGCGCAGCTGGGAAAGACGGAACACCTGGTACACCCCGAGGCCCAGCCGCCGGTTCACCACCCCCACCGGGACCGTGCCCCCCAGCTCCGCCACCAGCTCATGCTCGAAGCACGCCTCGGTGGCGGCCGGGACCGGGGCCGACAGCTGCCGGTATCCCGCGACAGGAACCCCGTAATCGGTAGTTGTCCGCAGGCTCGAAACGAGGAGCTCAGCCGACTCGTCCACCACCGGGAAACCCACGTTGCAGTGGTAGAGCAGCATGTGCGAGTTCCGGGTATGCCCCACGTTCTCGACCTCGTCGCGGATCGTGAAGCGCGACTCCCCCACTCGGGCCTCGATCCGCCGGCGCAGCATGAGCTGCTCGCCGAAGACCGCCGACTGCAGCACCTCGCCCTCGGCCCAGAGCACGCACTCGGCACCGTCCCAGCGCTCGCCGTAGCCGGTCAGCCGGGCCGGCAGCCCGCCGATCCGCCCGTGCAGCCCGTACCGGACCGTGGCCCGGACATGCGGCTGGTGGAACTGCGCCGCGGCGTCCTCGCCCGGCACCAGCGTGTGGTCCAGGCCGCAGGTGACCACCATGCCGCCGCCCCAGGCACGGAACCAGCCCCAGTCGTCCGGCTCGTAGTACCACGGCGCGACCACCCCGGCACCGGACTGCCAGCTGAGCGGGCGCCCGTCCAGCTCGCACCGGCCCACGTCGAAGCTGCGGTCGATGATGACCTCGAACGCGAACCCGCTGCCCGTGCGGAACTCCAGGACCCGCACGCCGCGCGCCTGGCCGTCGCCGAGGGTGACCAGCCGCACCCCGGCGACCTGCTCCAGGCGGCCGACCCGCGCCAGCAGGCTCGCCCGGTCGTAGCTCCTGCCGAAAAGCTCAGGCATCGACTGCCTGCCCCTGGGTGCCCTCGCTCTCGCCCTGAGCCCCCTCACCAAGGGCGGCGCCCGCGCTGCGCAGCCAGTCTTCCCGGCCGCGGGACCGGTAGTAGACCAGCACGCCGATACCGAGCACCAGCCACACCCCATCGATCAGCGGCGCCCAGTTATACGGCGAGGCCGGGCAGGTGGTCGTGCACAGCGGCTGGAAGGAGATGGCGATCGCGTACACCAGCACCGCCGAGGAGATGACCGGGAACACGATGTGCTTCAGGACACTGAACTCGCTCCGCCGCTCGTGCAGGTAGTACCGCATCACCGCGATGTTGGCGATGACGTAGACGAAGCCGACGCCGATCACCAGGATCAGGCCGTCGATGAAGAAGAACGAGACATCGGCACCGAACCAGGCCCCGAAGATCAGCCCGCTGCCGAGGGCGAGGCACATCTGCACGAAGATCGCGGTGACCGGCGTGCGGTGGACCGGGTGCACCCGCGCGAACGCCTTCGGGAACGAGCCGCCGCGGCCCATGCTGTACCACATCCGCGTGCCGACGTTCGCGGTCGCGACGCACACAGCGACCGTCGAGGACAAGAACGCGGCCATGACCAGCCACCACACCCCAGCCCAGTACTTGTCGGCGAGCGCCAGGCCCGGCAGCACGGGCGAGTTGATCAGCTTGTTCACGGCGTTCACGCCGAATCCGGTGATGACGCCCCAGAACGTGATCACCAGGAAGGAGCCCAGCAGGATGATGGAGATAACCACCGACCGGGGCACGTTCCGCTTCGGGTCGCGGGTCTCCTCGGCCAGCGGCGCCGCCGCCTCCCACCCGGTCAGGCCCTGGACCGACAGCACCACCGCCAGCGCGAAGCCCGACAGCGCCAGCTTCTTGCCGAAGTCGAAGACGCCCAGCGAGACGCCGCCGGGCCCCGGGTTGGCGAAACCGGTGAGCGCCAGGGCGAGCACGATCGCCATCTCCGCGGCGCCGAGGACCACGATCGCCCTGGTGGAGATCTTGATGCCGCGGTACTGCAGGAACGCCACAGCCGGCGCGCCGACCACGACGCAGGCCCACCACAGCCAGGGCACGTTGATGCCATAGTGCGCCTTCAGCTGCCCGGCCAGGATGAAGCCGAAGAAGCCGTAGATCGGGCCGCCCGACAGCGGCGAGTAGAGCACGTACATCCAGGAGGTGATGAAGCCCGCCCGCGGGCTGAGCGCCCGGCTGACGTAGGTGTAGTACCCGCCCGCGGACGGCAGGTGCTTGGCGAACTGGACCAGCGTGTTGCCGAGCATGAGCACCACGACAATGCCCACGACGTAGGCCAGCGGCGCGGTGACGCCGGCCAGCGACACGATGAACTGGGTGAAGAACAGCGCCGAGATCGCCGGCGCGATGTGGGTGATCGCCTGCATCGTCGCGCCAACCAGTCCGAGCGAGTCCTGCTGCAGCCCGGTCTGGATCACCTCGCCCGCCGCACTAGCCGTGTCTTGTCCGTCCATGCCCACCCTCCCGAACCCATGGCGGCAACACGACCTGACGCAGGGGCCTGAGGTTGGCCCGGGCCGCCCGAGGTGCCGCTCTCATCAGGCGATGCTGCGCAGCTTTCCTTACCTATGCGCATATGTCAAGACCCTGAGCATTCGCTCACTGACTTGTGCCGGGATTGCACATAGGCGGCGCAGGAGCCGCGGTTTGAGCGGCCGGCGGCTACGGCGAGGTGTGGCAGGGAACAGACATCGTGCTGGGCCGGCCGGTGGCAGTCAAATGCCGACGCCACGATATGCCAATCGCTAGTTGTCCTCGCCGAACTGCTCGCGCACGACCTGGAACCCTTCCCGCATCGCGTCCAGGGCACGCTCGATGTCGCCTTCGGTGTGGGCTGCGGAGAGGAACCAGTTGTGCCGCGGGTGGACGATGACGCCGCGGTCAGCCACGGCTCCGCTGAACGCAGACGATCTGGCGAAGTTCTCATCGCCGATGAACCGGAGGTTCGGCATCTGGACTGGACCGGTCTGGCGAATCCCGATCCCGGCTTCGAGTGCCAGGCTCTCGATGCCCTCTCTCAGCAGGGCCCCCATCCGCTCCATCGTCCTGATGGCGCCCTCCTCCCGGATGGCGGTGATGGTGGCGATGCCTGCCGCCATGGGGACCGCCTGGAACCAGAATGACCCGGTGACGAAGATACGGGTAGCCGCGTCGCTGTACTTCGCCGATCCCAGAACCGCGGCGAGGGGATAACCGTTGCCGATGGCCTTGCTCCAGGCGCTCAGGTCAGGCGCCACTCCGATAGGCTCCCAGCTGCCTCCGTCGTTCAGCCGAAAGCCTGCCCGGACCTCGTCCATGACCAGGGCCGCGCCGATCCGGTCGCAGAGCGCCCGCAACTGCCGGGCAAAGTCGGGGCTCACGAGCTCCTGGTCGGAGCCCGCATCGTGCTTGAACGGGGACACGATGATCGCGGCCACATCGCCCCCGGCCACACCGACGGCCCGCTCCACGCTCGCGATGTCGTTGAACTGGTAGTACGCGAAATTGGCGCGATCTTCCGGAGTCACGCCATCCGGGCGGAGCGTGAACCACGGCGTCGCGCCGTGATAGGCGCCCGCTGCTGCCAGCACCTTGCTGCGGCCGGTCGCGGCGCGCGCGACCATCAGGCAGATAGTGGTCGCGTCAGTGCCGTTCTTGGCGAACATCGCCCAGTCGGCGTGGGTCACTCGATCGACGAGAAGCTCGGCGGCCTCGACCATGCAGGCGGCGGGTCCAGATTGGGTGTCTCCCCGGGCCAGCTGGGCGGCAACAGCCTGCTCCACCTTCGGATGCTTGTGCCCGAGGATGACCGGCCCGAAACTGCACATGAGGTCGACATACTCGTTGCCGTCCACGTCCCAGACATGCGCCCCCTTCGACCGCTGGTAGAACTGGGGGTATTCAGGCGGCAGCGCGTTGGCGCTGAGGTGCCCGTACATGCCGCCCGGAATGACGGACCTGGCCCGCTGCCGCAGGGCGGCATCTATCGTGCGGATCCGGCGCTGATTTATAACCTCGGTCACCGTGCGCGCTCCTTAGCGAGCTAGCAGTTGCCGGGCGGTGGACTCGATCCCCGCCGCGTCCAGTCGGTAGTGGGCGTACAGGGCAGCTGGCGGGCCCAGGAGCACATGCTCGTCCGGCACCCCGTGCCGGAGGAATCTGGCGGCCACGCCTGCATCCGCCAGCGTCTCGGCGACAGCGGAGCCAAGCCCTCCCGTGATGTTGTGCTCCTCGACGGTCAGCACCGTCCCCGTCTCGACGGCGGCAGTGAGGATCTCCCGGGTGTCGAGCGGGCGAATGGTATGCATGTCGATGACCCTGGCCGATATGCCAGCGGCCTGCAGGCTCTCCGCCGCGCCGAGGCAGGCGTGCACCTCGGAGCCCGTGGTGATGATCGCAAGGTCAGACCCTTCACGCAGCCGGATCGCCCGGCCGAACTGAAAGCTGGCGGGCGGCTCCGCATAGACCTGCGGATCCCTGCCGCGGCCCAGCCGGATGTAGATGGGACCCGGGTGACTGAGTGAGGCACGCAGAATCGCCCGCAGCTGATGGGCGTCGGCCGCGCAGACGACGGTCAGGTCAGCGATCGCGCGCATGATCGCGAGATCCTCGAGGGAATGGTGACTCGTTCCGTAAAAGCCAAGGCTCATCCCCGAGTGGTGCGCGAGGATCCGCACGGGCATTCCGGGGTAGGCGCAGTCGGTGCGGATCTGCTCGCAGGCCAGGAGCGCAGCGTAGGAAGCGAACGTGCTGGCGAAGGGGATCAGGCCCGCCGATGCCATGCCCGCGGCGATCGAGAACATGTTCTGCTCGGCCACGCCCACATTGAAGAACCGGCCGGGATGCCTGCTAGCGAAGTCGATGGTGCGGTTGGCGTGGGCCAGGTCGGCCGTCAGCACGACGATACGGTCGTCGTCGCGGGCCAGGTCAGCGAGCTCCGCTCCGGCGACGAACGCGGGGATAGATGTCACCGCTATTCCCTTGCCGGACTTCGGATCCTTGAGCGCCTGAGCCCCGGCGGTACCGCGGAATAGCCCGCTCATATCCTGGCCGGGGTCGGGCGCAGCTTCGCGCGGCTGGGCACCTCCGGCGGCGCCTGGGTCAGTCACGGCCTGCTCCTGAGCCGAGCGGCTGCAGGCCGCCGGCGATCTCGGCGACAACCTCGTCGTAGTCGGCGCCGGCCAGCCGGCCGACATGCCAGCCGACGTCGCCTTCCATCCGGCGGACGCCACGTCCCTTGACGGTATCGGCGATGATCACCTGAGGCTGGCCTTGACCGGGCGGTTCGAGCCGATCGTAGGCATCGAGAATCGCGTCCAGGTCATGGCCGTCAATCCGCTGGACGCTCCACCTGAAGCTGGCGAACTTGTCCGCGAGGGGCTCGATCCCCATGATGTCCTCGGTCGGGCCGTCGATGGACAGGTAGTTGCGATCAACGATGCAGACGAGCGATCCCAGCCGGTAATGACCGGCGGCCATGGCGGCCTCCCAGACCTGGCCTTCGGCCAGTTCCCCATCGCCGACGATGCAGAAGGTCCGGTATCCCCGGCCGCTCACCCGGGCGGCCAGCGCCATCCCAACGCTGACGGATAGCCCGTGGCCGAGCGACCCGGAGCTAAAGTCGATGCCCTTGATCTTCCGCATGTCAGGGTGATCCCCGAAAGGGCTGCCCAGCCTGGTGTAATCATCGAGAAGGCCGGGCGCGAAGAAGCCGACGTCCGCGAGCACGGGGTAAAGCCCGATCGCCGCGTGCCCCTTGCTGAGCACCATCCGGTCCCGGTCCGGCCATGCCGGGTCGCCAGGCCGATAGGCCAGCTCCGCGTAGTACAGCGAGGCGATCAGCTCCGCCGCCGAGAAGGTGCCGGTGTAGTGGCCCGCACCGGGTATCTCAGCCAGGCGGACGGTCTCCAGGCGGATGAACTTGGCCCGGTCCGCTAGCCGCGCGAGGAGGCGCTCGCGCTCCGGGCTTCCGATCCGGGGATATCGCGCTCTCTCGCTCGTCATGCCTGCGCCTTTCGGTAACCGGAGATTGGCGATCGGCGGCCCATGCGCCTCATCCGAAATGGACGGTGGCCCGACCGGGCGGCCCACCGCACCCGCCAGCGCAGACTCAGTGTGCGGCCCGGCGTCAGCGGCGGACCGTATCGCCTGCCGTCACTCCGGGTCATCGTGCCTGCGCGGCCAACGTACGATCGACGCGAACCGATACTCTGTTAATTGATAACGGACGTCCAACTAAGAACGTCGCCAGGTTATCAAGCCAGAGCCCGCCAGGGAATACCCGTGCGTCACCCGCGGGCCGCGACGGTGCCCTGGCGGCATGCCAGCCCGACCGACCTGGAGCGCCTAGTGCCCAAGGTAGTTGATCATGAACTTCGCCGGCAGCAGCTGGTGTCGGCGACGTGGCGCGTCATTGCCCGGACCGGGATCATCGGGGTCACCACCCGCGAGATCGCCCGCGAGGCGGGCGTGTCGACCGGCGTGCTGGCGCATTACTTCGCGGACAAGGAGGAACTCCTTGATGCCGCCCTCCGCCGCTCGCACCAGCAGGTATATGCGCGGCTGCAAGAACGGACGCAGGGCCTCCTCGGTCTCGACGCCCTCCGGGTTACGATGCTGGAGGCGCTGCCGCTCGACGAGCAGCGACTGCTCGAGGCCCAGATCGAGATCAGTTTCCTCGCCCTCGCGCTGGGCAACAGCGCCCTGCGGGAACTCCAGCACGAGGAGTTCGAGCGGTTCTGGGACGTCCTGCACTACCGGGTCTGCGAGGCGCAGAAACTCGGCCAGATCTGGCCCGAAATCGACCCGAGCGACGTCACCCATCAGCTGATGATCATGGTCGAAGGACTGTCCCTGGAGGCCGTCCTCTACCCGTCCAGGGCCACCCCGCAGCGCCAGTGCCAGACCCTCGATAGCTTCCTCGGCCAGATCAGCTCGCATCCCGCGCATCCCGCGCATCCCGCGTATCCCGCGTCTCAGGGCTGATTTTAACTCGTACGCGTGATATAAAACCATCATGATCACCCGCGTGGCCGCGGCAGCGCGCTGCGGCCGACCGAGCAGGCGGCCCAGGCCGGGCCGGTCGCGCGACTGCTGGGCAACCTGGTCTGGCCAGCCCCTTGACACCTAGATCGCGCTTGCCTACCATTGGCGCAAAATTGTATAAATTTTAGCATATTTATTGCCCAACAACCTGGCCGTACCTAGGCGCCGGGTCGGCAGGTAACTGTCCGCAGCGTGGGCCGACGTGCGAGACAGCGTGGACGGCGCCAGAGCCGCCACGACGGCTGCCGGTTCGGTATGAGTCCAGGGAGATCGCAATAATGGGAAAGCTCGAGGGACGTGTAACGGTCATTACCGGTGCTGGCAGCGGGCAGGGCGCGGCTGCGGCCCGCCTGTTCGCGAGCGAGGGCGCCGCGGTCGTCGTGGCGGACGTCAATGCCGAGACCGGCCAGCAGGTCACCGATGAACTGACGAAATCCGGCGCGCAAGCCGCGTTCGCGCTGTGCGACGTCTCCGACTCCAGCCAGGTCAAGGCCACCATCGACCTGGCCACGAGTCGGTTCGGCAGGCTGGACGTTCTCTACAACAATGCCGGGCTATGGTTCTCGGCCCAGGGAAACTACCGGCCCGGCATTACCGATGCCCCGTCGCCGCTCCTGGAGGAGAACATCTGGGACCGGACGCTGAACGTCAATCTCAAGGGAACGTACCTCGGCTGCAAATACGCCATTCCCGAGATGCAGAAGGTCGGCGGCGGCTCGATCATCAATGTCTCCAGCATTGCCGCGCTGCGCGTGGGATCAGGTGCGTCGGACGCTTATACCGCGGCCAAGGGCGGCGTGGTCACCATGACCCGGACGCTGGCGGTCGAGCATGCCCAGTACCAGATCCGCTGCAACTGCATCTTCCCGGGCGCCATCAAGACGCCGTTGGCGGGTCCCTTCACGCCGGAGTACGAGGCAGCCGTCGAGAGCCACGTACCGCTCGGCCGCTGGGGCCAGCCCGAGGACGTCGCCAAGATGGCCCTGTTCCTGGCCTGCGAGGACTCCAGCTGGGTCACCGGCCAGATGTTCGTAGTCGACGGCGGGTACACCGCGAAATGAGCGCGGTCCCGCGACTGGACGTCGTCGTACTGGCAGGCCGGCTGCGCATAGGTGGCGAGGAAGTGCCGGCGCAGACACTGGCGACGTACGTTGTCAGCAACCCGGCCACCGGCTCGGCGGTCGCCGAGGTAGCCGATGCCGGCGACGCTGACGTGGCGCGGGCCGTCGGCGCTGCCCGGACGACGTTCGCCGAGGGACCTTGGCGGCGGATGCCAGCGCCGCAGCGGGGCGAGGTGCTCCAGGCGGCGGCCGCCCTGATCGAGGCACGCGAGTCGGAGCTAGCCCGGCTGGAGTCACTGTGCTCGGGCAAGCCGATCATCGACTGCCGCGCCGAGGTGCGAGCTGCCGCGCGGTATTTCCGTTACTACGGGGCCGCCGTCAATCACCTGACGGGACAGACGATCCCGGTCAACGCGGGCGGGCTGGACCTTACCCTGCGTGAGCCCATCGGAGTATGTGCTCTGATCGTGCCCTGGAACGGCCCGATCGCGGTGGCGGCCAAGAAGGCGGCGCCGGCACTGGCCGCGGGGAACTCCGTTGTCCTGAAGCCCGCGCCGCCGACGCCGCTCACCGCGCTCGAACTCGAAGGGATCTGCCGGGAGGCCGGCGTCCCGCCCGGTGTCTTCAATGTGCTGACCGGGGCCGGACGCGAGCTTGGCCAGCAGCTCGTGGCCCATCCGGACGTTTCGAAGATCAGTTTCACCGGTAGCACGGAAACTGGCGTCGACATCCTGACCCGGGCCGCCGCCGGAATCAAGCGCGTCAGCCTGGAACTGGGTGGCAAGTCACCAAACGTTATCTTCGCCGACGCCGACCTGGCCGCGGCCGCGGAGTCGGCCATCTTCGCGGTCTTCGCCAACTCTGGGCAGGACTGCTGCGCGCGCAGCCGGATGATCGTCGAGCGGCCGGTCTTCGATCAGTTTGTCGAGCGACTGGCGGCGCTGGCGGGCCAGGTCCGCCAGGGCGATCCGCTGGATCCTGAAGTCAGGCTCGGGAGCCTGATCTCGGCTGGTCAGCGGGAGCGAGTGCTTGGTTTCATCGATCGCGCGGCCTCCGCCGGAGCAGAGGTGGTGTGCGGCGGCATGGTCGTGGACCTGCCCGGGCTGGAGGCCGGCAACGCCGTGGCGCCGACAGTGATCATCGGTGCGGCTCCCGATAGCGAGGTCGCCACGACGGAAGTGTTCGGCCCGGTGGCCACGATCCTGCCGTTCGATGACGAGGAGCAGGCCATCGCCCTCGCCAACGGGACGAAGTACGGCCTGAGCGGATCGCTGTGGACCCGGGACATAGGAAGGGCGATCCGGGTCAGCCGCGAAATTCGATCTGGCCTGCTGAGCATTAA
This sequence comes from Streptosporangiaceae bacterium, assembly GCA_035532295.1. Classification (GTDB taxonomy): domain Bacteria; phylum Actinomycetota; class Actinomycetes; order Streptosporangiales; family Streptosporangiaceae; genus DASUBV01. The sequence continues at coordinate 13,951 of DATKRH010000322.1, read as the reverse complement.
CTCCGATTCCAGCTCCTATATTCAAGCACCGTTCGGCGGATATGGACAGAGCGGGCTCGGCAAAGAGCAAGGCCTGGCGGGCCTGCAGGACTTTACTGAGGTGAAGAACATTTATGTCAGCGACCACTGAAGCTATCCGGGAGATGGCCGAGGATGTGTGAGATCCTGGCGGTGAGATGGCCGGAACCGAGACCATTCTCAGCTCTCGCCCCGTGGGCACAGGCCATGGAGTATTACGGCTCGGGCAAGTTCGGCTGGGGCGTCGCCTGGCTCGCTGATGGCCAGGTGCACAGGCATCGCGATACCGGGCGGCTGGAGGACGACGAGGCGGTTAAGACGTACCTGAGCGCGGTAACGTCGACCCATTTTCTCATCCACTTCCGGCGGCCGACCCTGCTGTCCACCATTCAGCTGGCCGATACGCAGCCATTCATAACAGTCGGGGCGGATCTGGCCTTCAGCCATAATGGCCTGTTCACCGAGCATGAGACTTATCGTCCAGCCTATTCCGGCCGCCTGTCCGGTGCCGCCGACAGCGAAGTCGGCTTCTGCATGCTGCAGGACGTAGCTGAGTCCGGCGTTCCGATATGCGACGCGCTGGCGATCGTTCACTCGAAACTGGGCGGCAAGGCGAATATGGCCACGCTGGACCGCCACGGTGTCCTCGCGCTCTACAGCAACCACGAGACCAACCGGCTCTGGACATTTCGCGCGGGCGACGCGGAGGTAGCCGCGACTGAGCTGCACTCCCCCGATGACTCGCTGTTCAACCTCATCTTCCAGGACGCCATCAACCGGGCCGTCGTGGACGAGAGCGCCATCCTGTGACCCGGGAGCCCGCGCAGCCGCCTGCGGCAGTCGCGTCCAAGGAATCCACCAGCCTGGCCAGCGTCCAGCCTCTTCGCCAGCGGCTCGGCGAGCAGGTGGCCAGCCTCCTGCTGACCGCCATCCGGCTCTATGAGTTCCTGCCGGACGAACGGCTCCCGCCGGAAGCCGAGCTGTGCGAGCAACTGGGCGTCAACCGGATGGCGGTGCGGGAGGGCCTGCGCTGGCTCGAGGACCACCAGTACATCCGCATCCAGCGTGGCCGTTACGGCGGGGCCTACGTCGTGCAGCCGGCCCTGGACGTCGCGGTCGAGCGCATCAGGGGGATGGCGGTCAACTTCCGCCAGCTTTTCGAGTACCGTGCCGCCATCGAACCGCTCGCCGCGGAGCTGGCCGCCGAGCGGATCGGGCCGACCGAGCTGGCCCGGCTCGAGCGCCTGCACGAGCTGGAGCTGCAGAAGCCCCCTCTCGGCCGCAACCGGTTCCGCGCGATCGACGTCTCGTTTCACCATGTGCTGGCCAGTGCCAGCCGCAACGACTACCTGATCGTCGCCGTGAAGGACATCCGGGTCTGGATGGCACCGGCGCTGGACCTGCTGGACTCCTCGCCCGTGCGCCGGCAGGAGTCCCTGGACAGTCACGGCCTCCTCGTCCGGCGCCTGCACGAGCACGACCCGGCCGGGGCGGGAGAGGCCATGCGGGCGCACCTCGCCGTTACCGGGCGCGCGGTCACCGCGGCGCTCGCCGCCCAGGGCGTTGCCGCCGAGAGATTACCGGGCTGATCTGCCCACGCGGGATCGGAGCCCTGCCCGGGATCCGGCCGCGACCAGTCCGCCCACCAGCGGACAACAGTGGGGAGGGGATATGGAGCTCGACAAGTCGGGGAGCACGGCGGCCACGGCGGCGCCAGATCTGAGTGGCGAGATACTCAAGCGGATCCAGGCCGAGAACATCTGCAACGTGCGGCTGGTCCTCACCGACCTGTACGGCGTTCCCCGCGGCAAGGTCGTGACCGCGCGGCGGATGGAGCGCGCGCTGACGGAGGGGCATCCGTTCGCGATTCCCCTGTTCGCCTCCAACCTCTGGCAGCGGCACGCGCCCGGCGAGCACACCTACAGCAACGACATCGGCTATCGCAACGGCGTTATGCACCTCGACCCGCTGACCTTCACGCCGCTGCCCTGGACGCCGGCCACGGCCCACATGATCACAGATCTCTATGACGACGCCGGGCGCATTGTCGAGACTCCCAGGGCCGTGCTGCGCAAGGTGCTTGACGACGCCCGCTCGCTCGGCCTTGCGCCGGTGTTCGGCAACGAACTCGAGTTCTACGTCTTCCGGCCGGAGCAGGCCGGCGCGGAGTACGCGCCGATCTACGGGCCCCAGTCCTGGTTCTCGGTCCATGCGCTTGGAATGGCGCAGCAGTTTATAGATGAACTTGACCGGGCTGCGGAGCTGATGGGCCTCCAGCTGTATGAGGTGTTCAGCGAGCATGGGGCCGGCCAGTTCGAGGTGAACCTGGAACCGTGCGCCGGCCTGCTCGCCATCGACCGGCTAGTGGCTCTGAAGATCGCCATCAAGGAGGTCGCGCGGTCGTTGGGGCTGCGGGCGACCTTCATGGCGCGCCCGACCAATCTGGACATCACGCCGCCGAGCGGCTACCACCTGCACCAGTCGCTGCTGGACACGGGCGGCGATAACGTGCTAGCCGACCATAACGACGCCGACGGCCTTTCCGCCGTGGCCCGTCACTACGTGGCCGGGCAACTGCTGCACGCTCCGGCGATGACGGGCGTGGCGAGCCCGACCATCACCGCTTACAAGCGGTACCAGCTGGGCACCTGGGCCCCGGTGCAGATCGCCTGGGGCATCGAGAACAGGACAGCCCTCGTCCGGGCCCTTCCCGCGGGGGAAGGCACCAGAATCGAGAACCGGCTCGGGAGCTCGGACGCCAATCCTTACCTGCTGGCGGCGGTCATGGTCGCCGCCGGCCTGGACGGAATACGGCGGCGTCTGGAGCCGCCGGATCCGGCCCAGGACAACCTGTTCGAGAACCTCCGCTTCCCGCGCCTTCCGGCCAGCCCTGCCGAGGGCCTGGACGCCCTGCTCGCGGATGAGCAGCTCGTGCAGGCGCTCGGGCCGGTCTTCACCGCCACCTTCGCCGGCGTGCTGCGCTTCGACTGGCAGCGCTATCTCAGCCATGTCAGTGACTGGGAGATCAGCGAATACCGAGAGATGCTCTAGGGGGCAGCCGTGCAACCGAATTCGACAACCAGTCCGGCAGCAACCTCCGGGTTTCTCGGACCTGCCCGTCAGGTGGAAGCCCCGGTCCGGCTGGCCCGCGCCGACGTCTTCATGCTGTCGCTCCCGATGGTCCGCTCGTTCAGGTCGGCCTACGGCAAGTCGGCTAGCCGCAAGCGGCTCATCGTCCTCCGACTGGAGGACCGGGACGGGACGACCGGGTGGGGCGAAGCTCCGATCGCCGAGCGGCCGCTCTACGGCACGGACACCGCGGAGAGCACCTGGTCCGCCCTGACTGACCTGCTCCTGCCGCCCATCATCGGCCCGCCATTCCGCGGGGCCGCCGACGTGGCCAGTTCCTGGGCGGGCATCATCGGGCAGCACTACGCCAAGAACGCCATCGAGTGCGCAGTCTGGGCGATCGCCTCGGCCAAGCTCGCGGTTCCGCTGTCCCGGCTGTGGGGAGGTGTACGGGACGCCATTCCCGTCGGAGAGTCCTTTCCCATCTGCGATACTCCCGAGGCCCTGCTCAGTGAGGTCGATGCGCGGGTCCGGGAGGGCTTCGCCCGGATCAAGCTCAAGATCGCCCCCGGCTGGGACGTCGCACCCGTCTCGGCCGTGCGGGCCGCTTTCCCGGGCATGCCGCTGTCGGTGGATGCCAATTGCGGCTACTCCCCCGACTCCGGGCCGTGGCGTGAGCTAGATGACTTCGGCCTCGTCATGATCGAGCAGCCGCTGGCCGGTGATGCCCTGATCGAGATGTCGGAACTGCAGCAAGCCCTCCAGACACCGTTGTGCCTCGACGAGAGCGCGGCCAGCTACAACATGACTCGGATCGCCCTGCGAATGGGAGCCGGGCGGATCGTGAATATCAAGCCGCCACGCCTTGGCGGCATCCTGCCCAGCATCGCCGTCCATGACCTCTGCGCCGGGCAGCAGGTCCCCGCATGGTGCGGCGGCATGCTGGAGACCGGAATCGGGCGGGGCTTCAATCTTTCTCTCGCTGCGCTGCCGGGCTTCACGCTCCACTCCGACATGTCACCCGCTCGCATGTTCTATGAGCAGGACCTGGTTGATCCGACCTTCGATGTCACGCCCGACGGCTGTATCGCCGTCCCGACCAGGCCGGGCAACGGGTTCCCCGTAGTTCCCGAGCGGGTGACGGCTTGCACAATTCGGAGCTGGAAAAGCGACGGGAGGGACTGAGCGGGCCAGGCAGCTGCCCGCGGTCACCATATGGAAGAAAGCGATGACACCCCAGGTGAAAGCCAGACGTTAAAGAAACGAAATTACGGAAAGGGAAGGCCATGGCCAAGAATGAGCAGACCGCCGCTCAAGCCGATGAGCAACTGCTAAGTTCGTTCGGATACAAGCAAGAGCTGAAGCGAACCCTGAAGTTCTTCTCCATATTCGCCATATCATTCTCCGTGATATCGGTGACGACAGGAATCTTCACGAACTTCTCCTTCGCTACCTCGGAGTTCGGGCCGGCCGCGATCTGGCTATGGATAGTCGCAGCTGCCGGCGCGATGATCCTGGCGTTCGTCCTCGCCGAGCTCGCGTCTCGCGTGCCGCTAGCCGGCTACTCCTACCAGTGGGGCGGCCGCATGGTCGGGCCAGGCTACGGCTGGTTCGTGGGCTTCAACCTGCTGTGTTGTTTCGCCCTGGCTAGTGGCGGGGAGACGCTGCTGCTGCTCTCGCCGATGATCGGCACGGTCTTCGGCCTGAACGTCGGCAGCCAGTCCCTCATGATCTTCATCTCCATCATGGTGCTGCTGCTGGCCGGCCTCATCAACGTAGTCGGCGTCCGGCTCACGGCCCGGATCAACAACTTCTCGGTGGTCACGGAGATCCTGGGAACGCTGGTGCTCGGCATCCTGATCCTCATCGCGTTCCTGGTGAAGCATCCGGCCATTCACTCGGCGAGCTTCCTGTTCAACCACGGCCCGCTACATGGCCAGGCACCCTGGTACGCCGCGTCGCTCGCCCTCCTGATGGGCGCCTTCACCATCGGCGGGTTCGAGGCATGTTCCGACCTAGGCGAGGAGGCCGTGGGCGTCCAGCGCACGGTGGCCCGCGCCATCATCGGGGCCGTTGCCATCTCCGGGGTCGTGGGAATGATCACGCTGATCTGTTTCGCGATCGGCATTCCCAACCTTTCGGCCATCGCGTCGAGTCCCACGCCCATTGCCGATCTCGCGAAGTACTGGTTCGGCTCGGCCTTCTCACGCGTCTTCCTCGTCACCGTCGTGTACTCGGTGTTCTCCCTCATGGTGGTCCAGATCGCCGCCATCGGCCGGCTTATCTTCTCGCTTTCGCGCGACAACATGTTCCCCGGATCCCGGCTGTTCTCGCGCGTGGACGCCAAGACCAAGACACCCGTGCCGGCGCTCGCTCTTACCACCGTCATCTACATCGCGGTGATGGTGTTCGCCGCGGTAGCGGGAAACGCATACGTCGACCTGATCGGCGCGACGCCGATCTTTGCCAGCATCGTCTACCTGCTGATCGTCGGGGCGTACGCAGTGCGCCGGAACCGCATCCCGGTCTCCAAGGCGTTCGATCTCGGCCGCTGGGCCAAGCCGCTGATCGGGCTCGCGCTGATCTGGGAGGTCGCCCTCATCCTGGACTTTACCCTGCCGTCAATCTTCCATGCTGCCGCGGAGGTAGCGATCGCGGGCGAGGTCGTGGCCGTCGCGTGGTACTACGGCGGGCTGCGCGGACGGCTCCGGCGGGGCGAGGCAGGACAGGCGCTATCGATGGGTCTGCTGGCCGGCAAGGAAATCCTGAATGAGCCGGCTGGCGTGAGCCAGGCTGGCCTGCCCGAAGCCGAGCTTGGCGGATGACGGCGGTGACATCGACCGAGGAGACGATGGGCCGCCTGCGGCGTGCGGAGTTTCCGGTCACGAGAGAGAAGGTGTGGTTCAACACCGCCACCTACGGCCCGCTCCCGGTATCGAACGTGCAGGCCCAGCACGACCTGCTCGACGGCATGATGCACGGCGCCGCTCCCCCCGGCCTGGGCCACTGGTGGGAAGGCGCTGCCAGCGTCCGGGCCAAGGTCGGCCAGTTCATCGGGTGCGACCCGGCCGACGTGGCCCTGCTCAGGAGCACCGGGGAAGGCATTGCGCTGGTCTCGCTCGGGCTCGACTGGGAGCCCGGCGATGAGGTGATTGTCTACGAGCAGGAGTTCCCCAGCGGCGTCTACCCGTTCCTCGCCCTCGAGAAGCAGGGTGTCCGGGTCCGGTTCATCGAGGACCGCGGCCGCCATCGGTTCACCGCCGACGACGTCGCCGCCGTCATGTCGGACCGGACCCGGGTCGTATGCGTCAGCCTCGTCAACTGCTATCACGGCTTCCGGGCACCGGTGGAGGAGATCTCCGAGCTCTGCCGGGCGCGCGGCGCGTGGCTGCTGGTCGATGCCGTCCAAGCGGTCGGCATCCTGCCGGTCGACATCGCCGCAATGGGCGCGGACCTGGTCTCGGCGCACGGGTACAAGAGCATGTGCGCTGGCTACGGGATCAGCTTCTGCTACGTGTCACCCGCTCTCCGGGAGCGGCTGGAAGTCGCCGCGCCCGGCTGGAAGAACATCGAAGACGCCCCGTTCATCGACAAGCAGCTCTCCTACAATCTCCGGTACGCCGACAGTGCCCGGCGATACGAGCCGACCGTCCAGAATCTCTCCGGTATGTACGGGCTGGGCGCCAGCGTCGACCTGTTCAGCGGGACCGGGATGAGCCTGATCGCCGACTGGGTGCTCGAGCTCAGCAGGGCGGTCACCGAAGCAGTGACCGAGAAGGGCTACCAGGTAGCCAGCTCCACCCGTCCGGGGGAGATGTCAGGCATCGTGTCATTCGACGTACCCGCCGGGGACGCCGTATCCGTGTGTGCGGCGCTAGCACAGCAGAAGGTCATGTGCGCAGTGCGTGACGGCAGGCTCAGGGTCTCGTGTCATCTGTTCAATGATCGGGAGGACATCGAGCGGCTAGTCAAGGCCCTGCCGTCGCCCTAGCAGGAGAACAACGGCTCGGGTCCCTGCCCGGTTACCCCGGCAGGGACCCCGGCTAGAAGCAACCTGGCTAGCCCGCCAGTGCCTGGTCCTCCTGGGCCCACTGGTGCGCAGCCGGCGAGGCGGCCCAGCGGATGGCATTGGCCACGAGCCGCCGGTAGTTGGGATTGGCATACGCACTCGGCCCGTGGCCGGGCTGCAGGTAAGCGACAGGGCTCAGCCCGGCCGTCTTTACCCACCCGAGAAGTGAACTGGCCGGCGGGTGGGTCCAGCCCGACCTGTCGTTGTAGCGCTTCTTGATGGCCAGCGCCGCCGAGAAGAAGTGATCCGAGGTCATGGGCGCGTCCGTCCGCAGGAGCGGCACGAGATTGCCTTCCAGGATCGGCACCATGTACAGCTCATCCGTCAGCTCAAAGCCATCCTCGACTCCATCGCATATCGGATGGCCCGGATCGGTGAGCGAGACGTGGTGGGTCACATCGAAGTGATAGCCGGAGTCGGGCCACATCGTCCCGTGCAGTTCCCCTGGCGTGTAATGAAACCGCCCGCCGATAATATCAGCGTATTCCGGCCAGCTGGGCCAGGCAGACATGGCGTGATGCAGGAAGACAAATCCCTGGCCAGCTTCCAGCATCTCGAGGAAGCGCCGCTGGAAGTCTTCGGGCGGATCGATGAGAACCGACTCTCCGTCGACGAAGGATATCCCCGGCATGTCGTACATGACGATGGTATCCCATCTACCCAGCTGATCAGCCCCGAAGCAGGCCATGGCCTCGGGCTGCTCGACGTTCTCCCACTGGATGCCGCTATCGGCCCGGAACATCTCGAAGAAAGGATCGGCCTCAAAGGAGTGGCCTGCCGTGACAACCAGCACTCTCAGTCGCCCGTCCAGTGCATCCCGTGATTCTGACATTAAATCCTCCTTGGGTGTCTACTTATACCATCCTGACGTGTAGGCTAGATCTAGGCAAGAGACAAAATAAAATTTCACATCTCAGCTTCACACCACCGAGGCAGCGCGCAGAAGACCCTCGAAGGGATTGACATTAAGGCAGGCTGTTGATTCGCAATTCGGAGAGCCCATGAGAGACGCTGGCGAAGGTGCGGCCGGTGGGGTGTATCAGCACGATGAACTGCCCCGATACGACGATCTTCCCGCTGCCGAGCGAGGCGGCCGCAGCGGATGGGGCCTGTTCGGTCCGCTCGACTCGGTGGGTTTGCTCAACCTGCAAACCGCTGACAACATCCTAGCCGCCACCAGGCTTGTAAGGAAGGGCGCGATATTCCCGCTCGACGCGGCGCTCGACGCTGTTGACCCGCCACTGGACGTAGACCGCGGATTGCCCCGGCACCGGCTGCTGCACCAGGAAGGCCCGGGCTTGGCCGACCTAGATGATGTGTACGACAATTTCTATCCGCAGACTTCGAGCCAATGGGACTCGCTCGCGCACGTCGCGTATTCTCCTGGCGTCTTCTACAACGGGGCGACCGACGATGAGGTACTGACTGGCCAGCGCAATACAATTGACTACTGGGCGCGCCGAGGAATCGCAGGCCGGGCCGTCATACTGGACCTTGAGCGGGCACTTAATTCTGAAGGCAAGCTCTATACCCCGGGCGGCGCCACTGCGTTCAGTGTCTCGGACATCGAGCGGGCCCGGGCGATCTCCGGAATCTCTTACTCACCGGGCTGCATTGTCTTGCTGCGAACGGGCTTCCTCGGCTGGTACCGCAGCCAGCCTCGTCATGCTCGGGCCAGTTTGGCGAAGAATCTCAGGGCGCCGGGCGTCGAGCACACCGAGGACATGGCCCGCTACCTATGGGATAGCGGAATAATGGCCGTGGCTTCGGATACGTTCGCGGTAGAAGTCTGGCCGCCAGAATTCGGCCCGGAATCATTTCCGTTCGGCTTTCTGCATCGAGTCCTCATCGGGCAGTTTGGCATGGCCCTTGGCGAGCTCTGGTGGCTGGACGACCTAGCTGAGGACTGCGCGCAGGACGGTGTTTACGAATGTTTGCTAACGAGCGCTCCTATGAATGCGAAGGGCGGCATCGGATCGCCGCCAAACGCCCTCGCCATAAAATAAGGATCGTGAACTCCTGAGGAGTAACCGTGGTCATGCCCCGCATGCGCGCCAGCCCCCCGACGACTAGCGCGGGTCCCAAGCCTCAGGCGCCACGCACCCGGTCGCGGACGCTCGCCGTGCCCACGCGCCTGCACATCCGCGTCTGACGCTGATCGCAGAGCGTAGTCGACTAGGTTCGCATGTGCAGCGCCAATTGCGGCCAGCGGTGGCGCTGGGCCGCTTACCAGAGCTGACTCGCGCCGGGCAGGACCTTTGCCCCTACAGGTCGCCTCGCTGGCCGGGTCAGTCTGGTAGCGGTGCGCTGAAAGCTGTGGGGGGAGCGATGGCGGTCGGCAGTCCGCAGGTGGGCGAGGTCCCGGCGGTAACAAGGCAACGCTACCGGCGGCTGCGGGTATTCAACGCCTTCGTCGGTGTGCTGCTGACGGCGGAGGCAACGTTCATGCTGGTGGCCAGCAACAATCTTGCGCTGCCGGTGTCCGCGTCATACCTGCGCAACGACCCGGTCGCTGTCACCGGGCCGACGATGCCCCAGGTCGTGTTCTCGCTGCGGATTGGCCCGGCGGTGGCTATCTTCCTCGCCCTGGCGGCGCTCGACCATCTGCTGGTCGCGGCGCCGTCGGTGCACCGCTGGTACGAGCACCGGCTGGCTCGTCGCGCCAACTACGCGCGGTGGATCGAGTACTCCATCAGCGCGTCGTTGATGATCGTGCTGATCGGGCTGTTCGTCGGCATCCGCGACCTGGCCGCCGTCGTCGCCATCTTTACGGCGAACACCGCGATGATCTTGTTCGGCCTGCTGATGGAGCGCCAGCAGCGACCGGGCGCCGCCGACTGGAGCGCTTTCTGGTTCGGCTCCGTGGTCGGCGTCGTGCCCTGGGCACTGATCGCGGTGTATGTCGCCCAGCCGGCCCAGGTGCCTGGGTTCGTCTACGCCATCACCATCGTCCAGTTCGTGCTGTTCTTCAGCTTTGCGGCCAACATGGCGCTGCAGTACGCCCAGATCGGGCGCTGGCGCGACTACCTCCACGGCGAGGTCGTCTACATCTCCTTGAGCTTCACCGCGAAATCGCTGCTGGCGTGGCTCATCTTCGCCAACGTCTTGCGCGCGTAGGGCGTGGGCGAGGGCGGCTCGCGGAGCGTGCCAGCGCCACCGCCCCAGCGACCTCGCTGGACTGGCTGGCTGCACCGACAGGGCCAGCGGCCAGGTTGTGGACATGGACCCTGGCGTGTCTCATAGTTAGTCGGCGCCCCAGTCTTATCCGCCGGGCGGCTGAGATCGCTGGCCGAGCCGTGGCGGAGATCAGGAGGAGGAGGAAACGCGAGATGAAGCCCCGTGCCGCAGCAGTAATCGCCGTGGTCGCGGCGGTGCTGGGGCTGTGCGCGTGCGGCGGGCCTTCGACCGCGGTCGGTTTTCCGTCGTCAGCGGCTACGCCGGCTGCCGCGACTGCTAGCCATCGGGCGCATCATGCTCGCGCACATCGCCAGGAAGCCGCCCGCCCTCACCGGGCCCGCCATCACCGGGTCGTCGCCGGTCGCCTGCTGGCTGCCCATGACCCGGGCGAGGTTACCGGCACGGTCACTGGTCCTTGCCAGACCCGTGACCATGGGCAGCTGCCCGATCCGTCGTGCACCCCCGGCGCCTTCGACCCGGCGGTTACCCAGGCGAACATCCAGTCCACGATCTGCCAGACCGGGTATACCGATTCGGTCCGCCCGCCCGAGTCGCAGACCGAAACGTTCAAATGGAACGTCGCGGAGCCTGCCTATGGCCAGCAGAATGTGTCCGGCGAGCTCGACCATCTGGTGCCGCTGGAGCTGGGCGGGGCGAACGACGCGGCCAATCTGTGGGTGGAAGCGGGGCAGATCCCGAACGCCAAGGATGCCGTTGAGAACGCACTGAACCAGACCGTCTGCAATGGCCAGATCACCCTGCGGGCGGCTCAGCAGGAAATCGCCAGGAACTGGATCAAGGCCGCGGCCACGCTCGGCATCAGCGTTCGCCCGCCCGGCAGCCAGCCCTCCGCCAGCGCGCGGCCCTCCCCGACCAGGGCCGCCTCTGCATGGTGTTCCGCGACGGTCTCTTACAACTCCGGGTACGCTGACTGGGACGTATATGTGCACTCCGACCAGCCGGATACTACCGTAACCGTCAGCAGCGGCGGCTATTCGCACACTTGGCATACCGATAGCAGCGGGTCTGCCGACGTCTACCTGCGGGGCCCGTCGCCGGGACAGACGATAGATGTGACCCTCGGCTCCGCGAACTGCTCCGCTACCTCCCGACGTTAAACACCATTCGGGTAGCGATGCAGGATCAGCTCGTCCCGCGTAGCACATAGGCGGCGCAGGAGCCGCGGTTTGATGACCAGAGGGCCGGCGAGCGCGTAGTTTAGCTGCCATGTCCGTTGCTAAGGCCAGTATCCTGCTGGCCGACCGTTACCGGCTGGGCGACCGGATAGCGGCCGGCGGCTACGGCGAGGTGTGGCAGGGAACAGACATCGTGCTGGGCCGGCCGGTGGCAGTCAAGCTGCTCCAGGCCGGATTCACCCCCCACCCCGAATTGCTGGCCCGGTTCCGGGCCGAGGCCCAGCATGCGGGATCCCTTTCCCACGAAGGGATCGCGCGCGTCTATGACTACCGCGAGCCCGACTTCCCCTATCCTCCGTTCCTGGTCATGGAACTGGTGGACGGCCCGTCGCTCGCTGGCATCCTGGCCCTCGGCCCGCTAGAGCCCATCCAGGTCATGAACGTGCTCGCCCAGGCGGCGGCAGGCCTGCACGCCGCGCACGCGGCGGGCCTGGTGCACCGGGACATCAAGCCGGCGAACCTGCTGCTCGGCCCCGATGGCATCGTGAAGATCACCGACTTCGGTATCTCCTGCGCGGCGGGGTCGGCGCCGGTCACCTGCAGCGGGGAACTTGTCGGCACGCCCGGTTACTTCGCGCCGGAACGGACCATGGGCAGCCGGGGCGACTCGGCGAGCGACCTGTACTCGCTCGGCGTTGTCGCTTATGAATGCCTGACTGGCTCGTTACCTTTTACCGGTACCCCGATCGAGGTGGCACTGGCGCATCGGGACCGGCCGCTGCCGCCGCTGCCCGCCACTGTTCCGGCCGAAGTCGCCGCGCTGATCAGCCAGCTCACCGCCAAGAACCCGGTAGACCGGCCCCGCACCGCCGGAGAAGTTGCCGTCCGGGCTAGCCAGCTGCGCGAGGCGATGATGGACACGGCCGCGCCCCGGCCGGCTGACTGGCCGGCCTGCCGGCCCGCGAGCCCTGGCAGGGAGACCACCCAGGGCGGCTGGACCGGGACTCTCAGGCCGGCAGGCAGCCTGCCAGCGGACAGCCGGCGAAAGGCGGCGCTGGCCCGCGTGGTGGTCACGGCCGTGCTGATGCCCATGGTCCTGGGCGACACAGGCACCCACGGCCCGCAACTACACCATGCGGTCGCGCAGCGGTCCAGCACGTCGAGGCCCCGGATATCGGACGCCACGATGGTCGAGGTAGACGCCGCTGCGCTCAGGGGACGGCCCGTCAGCGCCGTGCGCAGCCAGCTGCAGCGCCTCGGCCTGGTGGTCCGTGTTCAGTGGCAACCGACCACGCAGGTCCGCCCCGGCCGGACGCTGTCCGTCGCGCCGAGCGGCAGGCTGCCGGCCGGCAGCACGGTCGTCGTGACCGGCGCCGTCCAGCCCCGCGGCAGCCGCGGCCACGGAAAGTCCTCCGGCAGCCGAACGCCGCACGCCAGCCCCGAGCCCTCCAGCAGCGCCACGCCCCCCGCCACGCCCCCCGGCAAGGGCAAGGGCAAAGGGAATGGGAACGGAAACGGAAACGGAAACGGAAACGGCTGAGCTTTGCATGAGGGTGGGTCCATCGCCGACTGGATGCTCCCTCGATCTGGGAGGACGCGATGCTCGCCGAGCCTGGCCCGCAGCTGGTGGTGAGTGAGGAACGGCTCGACGCGTGCCTGTCGGCGGTCGCGGCTGCGCTGGGCGGCACTGGTGCACGACATCGCGGCGAGCGTGAGGGCTGACCGCCACCTGATCGACAGACACGCCGGACTATGCCGCGCTGCCTGCGGCCGCCTGGGCCAGCTGTAGCTGGCTGGCGAGGGCCGCGAAGGTCGGGAAGGTCGGGAAGGTCGGTCGGCTAGCGGTGGCCGGCTAGCGGTGGTCGGCTAGCCCGGGCTGCTCAGCGGCCTGGGGCTTCTCGGGCAGCCCGGCCTTGAGCTGGTCCTCCAGAGCGGGCTTCTCCGCCACCTTGGGCTTGTCGGTCACCATGGGCTTGTCGGTCACCCTCGACGGCACGGCCACCTCGGGCAGATCCGGCAGGTCGGGCAGGGCGGCGATGATCCGGCGGGCGATCTGGGGCGGCGTCGACGCGGCCGTGTCGACCACGAAGTCGGCGGACTCGACCATCCAGGGACGCGCGGTGCGGTACTCGTCCAGATGAGCCAGCCGCCATTCCCTGGCCTCGTCCGAACCCTCAATGCGGCTGCGGAGCACCGCATCGGCCGCGTCTAGTACGACGTGGAACACCTCAAGCTCGGCGGCGCGCAGCGGGGCGAAGATCTGGTCGAGGTACTCCCGCTTCAAGACCGTCTGCGGGGCGATCACGTGCTGCCCGGTCATCCGCGCCACCTCGATGATCGTCGCGGCTACCAGCGACCGCCAGGCAGGCCAGTCCTGGAAGTCCGGGACGGGAAGATCGCCGAGGTTGACCCGAAGGAACTGTCCCACGGTCTCAGGGTCGAGCACCCGGCTGTCTGGAACCAGAGCGGCGAGCCGCTCCGC
>DATKRH010000321.1:0-11650 GCA_035532295.1 Streptosporangiaceae bacterium | reverse complement strand
GTAGGTCCTGCTCGCGGATCCATACATACACCCGACCCGTCGTGTCCCACATGATTCCCGCGTCGTCGTCGGAGTCGATCTGGAGGAGGAGTCGCCAGTCAGCGGCGCCGGGGGCCAATTGCCCGTATCGCGGGCCCTGGTAGGCGTCGGTCCGCCGCAGTTGATGCCGTTCGATGCGAGCTGGCATTGGACTTGCATCGGGTTCTGGATGGACAACGGGTTCCCGAGCATCCAGTGGTGGAATGAGATCGGCTGCGGGCAGGAGGCGGGCAGGGGAAAGGACGGTGCCGGCAGTCTGGTGCCGTGGGTCGACCCCCCACGGTTGCTCGATGACGTCGTAGAAGAAAGACAGCATCCCGCCGTGCGGCAATACGCCTTCCACGTCGTATGGAGCCACGTCCGCCAAGCACACTTGGGCGATGAACGGCATCGGGCTGCCATTGCCGAGAGTCGGCCACTGCGCGGGGGCCGGCAAATCCGGCCACCCGCCGAGCTTTGTCCCGCCGATCGGGATGTCAGGGTCGCCGGCGGACTGCGAGGTAAGAAGGACCCCTGGACGGCACAGGCTTGTGATCCTTAGCACACGGTCGCGAGGTCACCGAGCCCTGCGTCGCGGAGGCGCCGTGACAGTTCTTCGGGCGTCATGGCGGACCAGGCGCGACTCGGTCGCACAGATTGCGATTCTCAGGTCGTGTGGAGTGCTTCAGCAAAGGCTGATACTGCACCTGTGGCCTGGCGTGCGAGTCGCAGGCGCTCATCTGTCAGCGCACCGACGGATGCCATGAACCGGACGAATGATGCTGGGCCGAGACATCCCGGGTCAGCGAATTCTGCTCTCAGACTGCGCATCGACTCGCTAACGTCTTGCCGGCCGAGGAGGCCGCTTTCTCGCACGGTCGTGGCCGCCCCAGCCGGACCGCCCTTCCAGCTTTCCAGCAGCCAGACGATATCGTAAGCGTCCTTGGGCTTGTCACGGTTCACCAGTGCCGCAGTCTTCGCGACAAGGAAGCCGACGAGGCCCGTCACCCTGAAGTTCCATGTGGTGCGACCGGCCTCATCGGGAAGCACGACATCGCGGTGGACTTCCACGACATCAGCGGAGATAGCTTCCCCGGCCGCCAAGGTGATAGCGGAGAGCCTTGGCCCCATATTGTGCTTGGCAAGCGGCGCATCCGCCGCGACTGGGCGGAAGAGGCCGCCGGGGCTGCGCCCATCACCTGCTGGGCAGAAGAACTCCACCTTAACGCTGGGCTCACGAGTCCGCTTCCATGCGAAAGTGCTCTCGAATGGCTCAAATCCCGCATTGCGCAAGCCAGCTTCGATTCGTTCGTACTGAGCGGTGTCGCCATTGACGAGAGCCACACTCAAACAAAGGTCAACGTCTGCGGTGCCGATGTGACGCTGACGCCCCGGGCCGGGATCCAGCACAAGCAACCCGGGAACTAGTCCCCCGATCAAAATCGCATGCTGCGCGGCAAATCCGATATTGCGCAGGAGATGGGCAGCCTCACCTAGGATTATGTCGGCCAGCGCAGGATCGTATTCGCTGACGTGCATTCCGTCACCAGCCAAGGACGGCCTCCCTGAACAATGCTGCAGCATCCTCGCCGCGTGGTTCACCAAGCATGTCAAGCCAGATCCGCACGGGAGACGCGACTGCAACTGGGCCGATCTGAGCCTTCCCGTGCACTCCGAGTCTGCCGAGGTCGCGCACTAGCACCAGGTTTGCGCCGCTATCGACAGGCTCGGCGCGTAGCGCCTTGGCAGCTGCGCGCAGCTCGACGTCGGGATCGATTCGCACTGTCACGTACGGTGTTGCGGTGGTGACAAGTGCTCCGAAGGCAGCCGCGCCTGCGGTTCCGGTCACCGCGTATTCCAGCTTGGAATCGGATGCGCTAGCCGATATCAGCGTAACCGGCCCCGCCGGATCTGGCGTGTAGAGGTATGCGGGGAGGCGTTCGCGTAGGCGGCGTGCGGCGGGGACATTCGCCAGCCAGTCGAGCAGATCGCCTGGGTTTATGATCTTCCGTCGGCGGGCGGGCCCGCGGCCAGTAACGGTGAGCAGGCCCTCGGACTCCAGTTTCACCGCAGTGTTGTGTGCCTGGCCGGTAGAGCAGGCCGCAGCTGCAGCGAGGTGTTCGACCGACCAATCGCGCTGGGGGTCGCCGAGCATGACCTGGATAAGGCGCACACCGACGACGCCGACGCCACTTGGAGCAATCCGACGTGTGCTGCGAGGCTGAGTTGGCTCGACGTGCAACATCAACCCGGGGACGTCGATGTGGACGGCACCGGTTGCGTCGGCATAGGCGCAACCGGCAGCCTCCAACTCTCGACGGACATGCCGCGCGATGCGATCGCCCACCACCAAGCCAAGCCGCTCCTTGCCTACTAGCGACGCTAGTAGGTTGGCTGTGACGTGAGCGTAGGGACGCAAACCTGACAGGACAACCAAAGGAATTGATGCGCCGTTGATCCTCAACCGTGACTCGGGCTGGCCTTCGCGGACCGTCACGCTGGGCACGCGACACAAGACGTCCGCAGTGCGCACTGGGACATCGCGGGCCAGGTCGATCGTGACGCGGTTCTTCATTGTGGGATCTCTTTCACTGTCAACTGAGAGTACACCCACACTGAAAGTAGGCAGCCACAGCTCCTCTGATGCGGCCGCTGACGCGTTGCTACTGATTGTTCGAAACTACATTCGATCAGTACTGAGAGTCACCTAATCACTCCTGCCGGGCGTCTCAGCGTCACTCACCACCACCGGACGCGGCTGAGAATCTGCCGGTCGCCCGGGAGGATCCGCAAGGTGTCGAGCGGCTTGGTCCGGGTCGGGTGGACGACCTCGTCCCACTCCCGGCCGCCGAACTCGGTCAGGCACTGTGGGATTGCCCTGAGGTGCCGCAAGCCGAATCCGGCGAAGTAGGGCGTGTCCCGGTCCCGGATGTCTTTTCCGTGCAGATGGCCCTGGCCCGGGTCGATGCCGCGGCGCTCCCAGTCCGCGATGACAGCGCTGGCCGCCCGGTAGATCGGACTGGTTGGTGGCCAGCGGTATGAGAGATGCTCGCGGGCCTGTCGGCTCGCCGCCGCGCCGTCAGCCAGGACCAGGCGTTCCAGGGTGATCGCCCCGCTGCTGACCATGCCGATCAGTTGCTCGCGGACGGCGAGCGGTAGCCACTGGTCCAGTCCCTCGAACTCAGAGAGCATGGCGTCTCGCTCCGCCCGGCCTGCCGCCGGATCGGGCTGGATGGCGCGCAGGTGGCCGAGTGCGGTCTGCAGCGTGTCGCCCCGCTGCCGCAGGGGAGTCATCTCGAAGTTGGCGCGGTCCCGGAAGTTGAACTGGAACTGACAGCCGCGCTTGGCGCCGACGAGCGGGCGTTTGAACACGCTGAAGGGGTTCTCTCCGTAGGACAGGCACCCCGCGAAGTGGACGCCCCATTCCAGGTCCGGCTCAAACTCGATGTCGATGTCCACGTCGTGAGGCTCCAGCGCGCCGCGGGCGAACGAGCCGAAGACGTAAAGATCGGTGACCAGGTTCAACGGCCACTCGGTCTGGCTCTCGTCAAGCGCTCGCAGGATGTGCTCGACGAGAAGCGCCGCACGTTCGCGTTTCACCGTGCCAGTCTCGCACCGGGCCCCGGCAGTTCATGTTCGCCGGACAAAGAGTCACGGAGCCAATCTGCGGTCCTCGACGGCCATGATCGTGTTGAGGAGCGGCACAGCGGATCCCGGGGAGAGTTGGCGTCGCGCTTCTACCGCTTCGCGCCACAGTTCCTCCAGCACGTCGCAGAGGTGTTCGTGCATCTGCGGGGTGACGTGGTTGTAGACGGCGTCCATCCCGGGCATGGCATGGCCGCGGCGTTCCGTCTGGATGACCTTGTGCAGGCCTGCGGCGTCCAGCCAGGTGGCGTGGGTGTGCCGGTCGTCGTGGGGCTTGAACTTGCCGAGCAGGTCCGGCCAGACAGCTTCGGCCATCTCGGCGGCGGTGGCCTTCCGGTTGCCCTGGGGGATGGGGATGCCGGGCCACGGGGCGGCGGTGATGTAGACAGGACGGTGTGCGCCGTTGCGGGCCGGGTGGAGCCCCTCGGCGGCCGGGGTGAGGAAGCGGTCGGCGCAGTTGGAGCGGCGCGGATGCCCGCCCTTCGGCCCGAGGAACAGGTAGTTGGCAGGGGTGGGATCATCGCCCTTGCAGGAGGGGCGGCCGCCCACGAGTGGGCAGGGCAGGCGGCCTGGCGGTTGTCTCTCGCCCAGCGCATCAGGACGGGCGTCGAGGCGGTCTTCCGGGAGCGGCTGAAGTTCACCGGGCCAGCCCCCGTCGTGGCCAGCCGTGCGCCGAGCTGCTATTGCGGCGTGGATACGGTCGCCGCCCAGTCCTGGCGTACTCGCCCTGAATGTCACCGAAACTCAGACTGCTATTGCCCGCGGGTAGTTGCGCTGGTGCGCTTCGCCAAGGGCCCGAACACGCTGGTAATCGCGGTCGGAGAACGTCGTGCGCCAGGGCTTGCGCATGCCGGTGATGGCGGCGATTGCGGGTCGTTGCAGGCCCCGGCGTGCTAGTTCGGCGGGTGAGCCGTTCTCCAGGAGGCAGAAGAGCCGGAACTGCTCGCGTCCGGGTCCGGTCAGCCGGATTTCGTGCCAGCTGCTCATCGTGCCGTGCATGGCTTCCCATTTGCCGCCGCCGGAGAAGCGGGGCGGCGGCGCCGCGGCGACCGCGTCCAGGACCGCGGCGAACTCGCCTTCTATCTTTCCCGGGCAGCCGGAGAGGAAGTCGATCGCCGGAGCTGACCCGTCCGGCGCCTGGTAGTAGATCACCGACCAGGGCAGCTGTAACTCACGTTCGCGCCTGGGCATGGGACCGACCGTAGCGGGCGAAGGTGACAGGACATGCCCGACACGCCCCGCTCCGATCTCGGCTGCCGGCGGGTCTACGCTGTCCGCCGCACCACCCGCAGGTCAGCGCCCAGTACGTCAGCGATCGCGGCGATCAATGGGAGTTCCGGGCGCGCCTGGCTCGCTGTGAACAGCCGCCGCACGCTGGAGGCATTGCGGTTGACCCGGCGGGCAAGCTCAGCCTTGGACATGCCCAGGTCCACCCGGAGGGCGTCGAGCTCGCGGATGACCGAGTCGGTCTGGGCGATCTCCCGCGCAGCCCGGTCATAGGCCAGCCGGTACTCAGGGTCCTGCATCTTGCTCGCCCGGCGGCGTTCGTGCAAGCTGACATCGAGCATCTCCGGCTCTGGCACGGCACGCCTCCTAGTGTTGCGTAGGTGATGCACAAAACTGTACCTCCTACGCAACGCCTGGGGAAGGACGAAGCACGCCGCCCAGCATCCCGGCCAGCAGCAGGTCGCACTGCGAGGCCAGGAACAGGTCGCCCAGGTCGGTCCCGGTACGAGTGGCCGCCTGCCTGAGCACGTCTGCTAGCTGGCTCAGCTGGTGGTAGCCGACGCAGTACAGAGGCACCGTGCCGGTCTCCCAGCCCGCACGGTCGCTGGGCTGATGCCGAGCCGCCGGGCGAGCGTCCGCCGGGTCAGGCCGGCCGAGCGCCGGGCGGCCGTGACGACCGCGCCGCTGATGCCGCGAGCACGGGCGGCCTTGTGGCTGACCCGGCCGGACTCGCCGGCAGCGCGGCCCGGCCGGGTGAGTGCCGCAGCATCCTGGCTCGTCGGCCTCGGCCGGGAAGCAGCGCGGGAGAACCGGCCGGCGTGCCGCGTGCGCCGCGGGTCGCGGTCCAGGCGAGGCATGACAGCTGCCGGGCGCGGCCCGGAGGTGATGGTCATGGTCATGACGTCCGCGCTCCCTTCCTGGCCGGAGCCGCGGCTGGAACACGGCCGGCCGTGACGGCCCGGCACCTGGCGGGCGGTGTTTCGGCGTACAGGCCGGTGACGCGGCGGGTCAGGCGGGCGGCCCGGCCGGGAGCGTGGCAGGCCAGCGAGCCTGCTCGTTCCTGGCGGCGGGTTCCGGCCCGGAACGCGGCGAGCACCAGCACGGTGATGGTGATGGCGGCTGCGGTGAGGGCTATGCCGGCGGTGATGATGTCCATGGCGCAACAATGCGACGCAGCGTGCGGACGCCGTGACTGCGTGGCTGGACGGGCAGAGGACGTCCCGGCTAGTGTGATTCCGTCCTCGCCGTCCCCCCGACCTGGTTTGGTGCATGCCGAACGAACGGTTGCGCGCCGCGCTGCTGGAACGCGGCCTGACGCCCGCAGCGCTGGGCGACGAGCTCGGCGTGGACCACAAGACTGTCGAGCGCTGGGTCGCGGGCCGGACTCCCTACCGCAAGCACCGCTACGCCGTATCCGCGCGGCTGGCCATGGACGAGGCCTACCTATGGCCGGACGCGCTGTCGCGGGAGCAGGTCGCGGCGGCGTCCGACAGCGAGGTCGTGGCCATCTACCCGCACCGGTCGGATGTGCCGCACGATGCCTGGGAGCGGCTGTTCTCATTGGCCGAACGGGAGATCGGCGTGCTGGTCTACGCCGGGTTGTTCCTCGCGGAGGACGCCGGTGTCCAGGAGGTCCTGGAGGCCAAGGCCCGCGCCGGGGTGCGGGTGCGCATCCTGCTCGGTGACCCGGCCAGCTCGCAGGTCGCCGACCGCGGCGCTGACGAGGGCGTCGATGACGCGATGGCGGCCAGGATCCGTACCACCCTGGTGCTGTACCGCAAGCTCCGGGCCGCCGGCGGGGCGGAGTTCCGGGTCCACCGGACCGTCTTGTACAACTCGATCTACCGCGGTGATGATCATCTGCTGGTGAACACCCACATCTACGGGGCGCCCGCTTTCCGCTCCCCGGTCTGGCAGCTGCGCCGGATCCCTGGCGGCGAGATCGCCGTCAGCTACCTGGACAGCTTCGAGCGGGTCTGGGACGGCGCCGTGCCGGTCGGGGAGTGAGCTGCTGATGGCCCGCAGGATCGACTACCACCATGACCCGGACGCCCCGGCGGCGAACAGCATCGTCCCGTCCGCCAACGTGGCGGTGACCGACGAGGCGGGACGGATCCTGCTGATCTGCCGGACCGACAACGGCAACTGGGCACTGCCGGGCGGCGCGGTCGACCTCGGCGAGTCGCTGAGCCAGGCCGCCGTCCGCGAGACCCGGGAAGAGACCGGCGTCGACTGCGAGATCACCGGCCTGTCGGGTATCTACACCGACCCCGGGCACGTGCTGCTGTACACGAGCAACGGCGAGGTCCGGCAGGAGTTCTCCATCGTGCTCACCGCCCGCGCGACCGGCGGCGGGCCCACCCCCAGCGATGAGACATCCCAGGTCCGGTGGGTCGCGCTCGACGAGGTCGACGCCTACCCGATGGATCCGTCGATGCGGCTGCGGGTCCGGCATTACGCCGATCCCGGCGGCCGGCCTTACATCGGCTAGGCCGGGCAGGCCTGCGCAGCCTCGCGCCGCCGCGCCGCGGGGGACCGGGCCAGCTTGCGCGTGACCCGGCCGGTCGCCGCGATCAGGAGCGGCGCCGAGCGGGTGATCGCCTGGCTCACGGGGTCCCCGGGCCCGTACCGTGTCCCGATGTCCGCTAGCCGCTGCTCCACGGTCATCCGCTGCCCGTCGGGGCCCGTGGTCATGTCGCAGTAGATCAGCGCGTCGGCCAGGTCACGCCGGGCGGGCCGGAACTCGCGGGACAGCTCGCCGGCCAGCCCGCGCCCGGCGGCCTCGGTGATGGCGCACGAGTGGTTCGCGACAAGGCGGCACAGCACGTCGCCGGCGTGCCCGGCGTCGCGCAGGTAGCGGGCGCCGTCCAGCGGGTGGAAGCCGGAGCCGGCGAGCGCGGGCGCGTAGCCGATGTCGTGCAGCCACCCGGCGGCGATCACCAGGTCGGCGTCGCCGCCGAGGACCGGGGCGAGCGTCCGCGCGGTGGCAGCGACAGCCTGGACATGCGCCCAGCGGCGCGGCAGCGGCTCGGACAGCAAGTTCCGGGCGATCTGCTCGGCCCATGTGGCGTAGCTCATGACTACCGACGCTACCCGGACGGTGCCGGACACACACGGACGCTGCCGGCCATCCGGGGACGTCTGCGTGGCTGACGGAGCCGGGCCAGGCCGGCGACAGGCACGGCCAGGGACCTGGGTGCGCTCAGGCCCGGAGCGCCGGATCGCCCGGCGGAGGCCGCCTGGTTATGGCGTGCCGGCCGGTCGCAGGACCCGGACGATCACGGCGGCGGCTTCGGCGGCGGCTTCGGCGATGGGCTCGGCCCATGGCCACCAGTACCTCCACGTGCCGTCCGCGCCGGGCTGGGCGTAGATGTGCTCCGACAGCGCCGCCGCTCCGGGGGCGGGATTGCGGGCGTGGAGGCTGGGCACGCGGCCGGGCGGTGCGTCCAGCCGGGCAGCCCAGCCGTGCACGGCCAGCTGGGTGGCCAGGGCCTCCAGCCGCGCGGTCATCTCCGCCGGGGCAGATGTCATCGCCGCCCCTGCCCGGGAAGCGGCTTGCGGCCGACGCCGACCCAGAACAGTGCCGGACGGCCTGGCGCACCGCGGACCGGCCCGGGCCGCCACGCCGCCGCGTCCACCACGCCCGGCGGGATCAAGTCCAGGCCGTCGAAGAACCGGTCAGCCTCGGCTCTCGCGCGGGCCGCGGCCGGGACGAGGGCACCGTCGCCAGGCTCGCGTGCCTGCGGGGCCGTGGCGGCCTGGTCGCCGGTCACCTGCGAGATCACCAGGCAGCTGCCGGGCGCGAGCCGGTCCGTGATGACCCTGACCGCTGACGACGCGCTGTCCACGTCATCGGCCGCCCGCAGCACCGCTAGCAGCAGGATGGCAGCCGGCTGCGTGAAGTCGATCAGCTCCCGGACCGCCCGTGCGGTCAGCAGGTGACGCGGATACCGGACGTCACCTTCCACCGCCACGACACCCGGCGTGCCTGCGAGCATCGCCCGGACGTGCGCCACCACCACCGCGTCGTCGCAGGCGTAAGCAATCCGGGCGGCCGGGTTTACTGCCCGGGCAGTCTCGTGAACGTTTCCCTGAGCGGGCAGGCCGGTGCCGATGCTGAGGAACTGGCTGATCCCGGCCTCTGCGGTGAGGTAGCGCATCACGCGATCCAGGAACGCGTGGTAGTCGCTGACGGCGCGTGCCGCGAGGCGGGTGGAAGGGCGATGTCCGAACTCGGCTTGCAGCACGTCGAGCTCGTCAGGCTCGGACAGCGCCTCGGCCTGGTCGCTTGTCACAGTGACTCCTTCCTGGGAGATGACCGCCGCAGTGCCGCGGTCATGTGCGCCGGGAGGGCCAGACTCGCGGAGACCGGGTGAACGTCGTTACCCCAGCGAGGGACGACTAGGGACGTCTTGGGCTAGAGTCGAGATGCCGGCATCTTGGGAGGCATCAGGCCATGAACGAGGCTCTCAGCCGCGCCCTTCTCCGGGCGCGGCTCACCGACGAGGATGTCGCTGCCCGCCTGCAGGTCGACCCCAAGACCGTGCGGCGCTGGCTCGACGGCCGGCTGCCCTACCTGCGGCACCGCTGGGCGCTCGCCCAGCTCGTCGGCGTGGACGAGTCCGACCTGTGGCCGCAGCTGCGCTCGGCCCGGTCCAGGCCCGCCGAGGTCATCGGCGTGTACGCCCACCGCGACCTGGTCCCGCCCCAGACATGGCTGCGCCTGTTCAGCTCGGCCAGCGAGGAGGCCGGCGTTATGGCCGATGCCGGGTTCCTGCTGGCTGACGGCTCCGCCATCCTGCACGCGCTCGCCGGGCGGGCCAGGAGGGGCGTTCGAGTGCGGGTCTGCGTGGCCGGGCCGGCCAGGCCGCCGGGGTTAGAACGCGGCCGAGAGCGTGACTCGCTGGTCGCCGCCATCGGGAACACGGCCGCTCCCGCGGAAGTCCGGGTAGACACAGCGCCTGGCTACAACTCCATCTGCTACGCGGACCGGCAGCTCCTGGTGGCTCAGCACGTCTACGGGCTCCCGGCCGGGCAGGCTCCGGTGCTGCATCTGGACGGCGCGGCGGCCCAGGACATGGCTGCGGCCTATCTCGCTAGCTTCGAGCGGGCCTGGGCCGGCGCCGTCCCGGTCAGCTGAGCTGGGGCAGGAACTGGCGGGGATGAAGGTGGTGGCGCAGCTCGGGTAGCGGGTTATGCGCAGGATTCGCAGATGCCGAGGATGAGGATGTCGAGCAGGTTCTCGCGGTCGGCCTTGGTGCCAGGGGATCATCTTGAGGCCGGCGGCGGCTCGCGCCGCGGTGGTCTGGGGCGGCAGCTGGCGGAGAGAGCCGATGATCTGGTGGCCAGGCCGATGTCGGCCGGGGCGGGTTGCAGCCGGGGTGCCCGGGCGGACTGTTCCAGGTCGGATGCGAGGCAGGCGATGTTGTCGCGGCGGACTCCGCCCCACTTGAACCGCTCGAAGCTGAAGATGTTGAGATCCTGGGGATCGGGCCGGGGTATACGGCCGCAGATGGCGCTGCCTTCCCTGGCGCTGGTGTAAGAGTGCTCGCCTCGCGGTGCCGCCGAGGTCCGGCCGGCCGCACATCCCGCCACGACGTTCACGATGACGCTGTGCCGTCATAGTGACGGGTCCGGTCGCCTGGACCGCCCTGCGGGACGCTCGGATCGGCAGGGCCGGCGGCCGCTCCTCGTAACGGAACGTCACCGGCTCCGAAACGGCCAGCGCACCGGATCCGCCGATCTGGCACGTCTGAGCGGGGGTCTGCCGGGGCGTTCGTGTGATGCGGAAATGGTCGTTCTGGGCGGGGCTGAATCTGCCCCCGTCTGCCGGTCGGTCGGCCACTGGGTCGGCGACGGGCAACAAGGGGTGTCGTTGTGGATGGTTATCGCCCCGGTCCGGGGAGCCAGTTCAGCCATGTTCCGTGTGAGTCGGTCAGGGCCAGGGGTGTGCGGCCGTCGCGGGCGAGCACGAACGGGCTGCCCTGGTAGGGCGGTATGGGTTGTTCTGGCACGACGCCGGGTCCTTCGTTGGACAGCCATACAGCCGGCAGGGCGCGGACGGTGCCGGCGAACCGCCGCCGGTCGGCGGGGGTGAGGTAGGCGAGCACGGCGGAGTGGTAGATGACCAGGGTCGCTCCGGACGGGGCCTGGGCGGCCAGTGCGGGCAGGTCGGTGCGCAGGTCACCGCGATGGATGACCGGCGGGTCGCGGCGGGCGGTGGCGATCGCGGAGGCCAGCCGCTGCTCGCGGTCGCCTTCACCGGGCCAGACCAGGCACGAAAGCCAGCGGACGTCGTCGTCGCTGGTGACATCCAGCGGGTTGAGGTCCAGCCCGGCCCGCCAGGTGATCTCGGGAAGCCGGGCCGGGAGGGGCACCTGCCCGCGCGGCTCGCAGCGCAGGACCGGGGCCAGGGGGTCGCCGCCGGTGATCTGGTGCCCGGCGAAATCGTAGGAATAGCGGTCGAACAGCAGCGTGAGTCCGGCGCTGGCGCCGACCTCGATCAGGGCCAGCGGCGGCGGCAGCTGGGCCAGGGCGGGCAGCAGCGTGGCACACCGGGCCGGCTCGTTGGTCTGCGTCCGCCGGGCCAGGATCACCCCGGCCAGTTCGGACCGGCCCTGGGTGGCCAGCGCCCGCAGCCCGTCCAGGGCAGGCGTCACTCCCAGCAGATAGCGGGCCGCGGCGAACAGCAGGTTCGGCTGGCGCTTTTCCGGCGGCAGCGAACCGAGGAAGCGCAGAACAACAGCGTCCTCAGCGACCG
>DATKRH010000320.1:0-3684 GCA_035532295.1 Streptosporangiaceae bacterium | reverse complement strand
CAGCCGAGTACCACGGGGTCGTAGCCACCGCGTTGCGGGGCCTCGCATCCTGTCAGCGAGACGAGCGGGCACGCGAGAGACGCAGAAGGCACGCATCGAGGGTTATTCAGAGTCGATCCGGTAGAACTCCAGCGCAATGGCGTTTCCAGCGGCAACGTGGTTGAAGTTGACGTAGCCCCCAGCCCTAAGCACGTAAACGTTCAGGTCCTTGGGCTTGCTGCTGCGGTGCGTGATGAACGGTCACGTTTTTGCGGCGGGCGTGGTGTTGCCGTGGTGGCTGAGCGTGGTTTCGGGGATGATCCAGGGCTGTGACCGATGTGCCGGCGGGGGATCCGCGTGATGCGCTGATCCGGGAGCAGGCGCAGCGGATCGAGACGCAGGCGGAGCGGATCACGGCGCTGGAGGCGGTGGTCGCTGACCTGCGGGAGCAGCTGTCCGCGGCGGAGCGGTCGGGGTCGCGGAACAGCGGGAACTCCTCGATGCCGCCGAGTTCGGATGACCTGCCGGGGCGGAAGCCGCCGCGGAAGCAGCGGCGGGCCGCGGAGCGGGCGGAGAAGAAGAAGCGGGGGAAGCAGCCGGGCAGCCCGGGTGCGTCGATGCGGTGGGAGGTCCCGGACCGGACCGAGGACCACTACCCCGAGGGTGCCTGCTCCTGCGGCGCGGACCTGGCGGACGCCGCTGACCTGGGGGTTGACCGGTCGTATCAGCAGGAGGAGGTCCCGGTCGCGGCGGCGGAGCGAGTGCAGCACGACCTGCACAGCGCGAGATGCGCCTGCGGGAAGACGCACGTCGCGCCGCGCCCGGCGGGCGTGCCGGATTCCGCGCTGTCGATCGGCCCCCGGCTCCGTGCGCTGGCGGTGTACCTGGTGGTTTTCCAGCACGTCCCGGTGGAGCGGTGCCGGCAGCTGATCGCCGACGTGGCCGGCGCTGCCGTGTCGGAGGGGTTCATCCACTCGTGCCTGGCCAGGGCCGCGTCGCTGGCCGGCGAGGTGGTGGCGCTGATCCGCGCCCTGATCACCGCGTCTGCCGTGGCCGGGTTCGATGAGACCACGCTGCGGTCCGGGCCGGCCGGGGAGAAGAAATACGTCCACGGCGCGTTCACCGAGGAGTACTCCGCGTTCTGGCTCGGAACCCGCAGCCTGGACACCATGGAGGACGCCGGGATACTGCCCGTTTTCGCCGGGATCGCGGTTTCTGACCGCTACCAGAATTACTTCAGTCCCAGGTGGGAGCACATCGCCGGGAACCAGGCGTGCCTTTCTCATTACGCCGACACCGTGGTTATGCCGATACGGGACCGGGTGCGCTGGCAGGCGGGGGTGCCCGTGCTCGCGGTATCGGCATAATCGAACGAGCCGGGGCGTGACGCTGGTCTTTCCGACGTCTGGAAAGGGCAGCGAACATGGATGTTCTGCATGGGGTCCGCATGGCGGGTCCGCTGGAGCCGTATGCGAGAGGGCTGGCCGGTGAGCTGGCCCGGCTGGGGTTCACGGAGTTGTCAGCGCGAGCGCAGCTGGGGCTGGCCGCGCATCTGAGCCGGTGGCTGGCCGCTGCTGGCCTGGGAACCGGTGCCCTGACCAGCTCCGCGGTGGAGGAGTATCTGGCGGCACGCCGGGCGGCTGGTTATACCGCGTACCTGACGCCGAAGGCCGTGGCGCCTTTGCTGGGCTACCTACGCGGGCTGGGCGTGGCGCCGCTCGCCGGGATTCGCGCGCCGGCGACTCCGGCGGAGGAACTGCTGGAGGAGTACCGCTGCTATCTGCTGGCCGAGCGTGGCGTGCAGGCCGCGGTGGCCCGCGGTTACCTCGATTCGGTCCGTTCGTTCGTGGCGTGCCACGCCGCGGCGGGCGCGGACCTGCGGCAGTTGACGGCAGGCGATGTCACGGCGTTCCTGGTCGGCGAGTCGCGGCGGCTGGCCCCCAAGACCGCGCAGCGGCTGGCGACGGCGCTGCGCTCGCTGCTGCGGTTCTGGCATCTGCAGGGCCTGACCAGCGGACCGCTGGATCAGGCGGTGCCCAAGATCGCCAACCGCCGGCCGGGGCTTCCCCGGCCGCTGGAACCACGCCAGGTACAGGCCCTGCTGGCTTCTTGTGACCGTGGGACCGCGGATGGCCGCCGTGATCTGGCGATGCTGACGCTGCTCGCGCGGCTGGGATTGCGGGCCGGCGAGGTCGCCGGGCTGCGCCTGGACGACATCGACTGGCGGCTCGGGGAGATCACCATCGCCGGCAAGGGAAACCGCCGCGACAAGCTTCCGTTGCCAGCCGACGCGGGCGAGGCCATGGCCGGCTACCTGCGGCACGGCCGGCCTTCGACCGCGCTGGACCGCGGCGTGTTCATCCGGATCAAGGCACCGCACCGGGGCCTGACCTCGGGCGGGGTCACCCAGGCGGTGGCCGCCGCCGCCCGGCGGGCCGGGCTGGGCACGGTCTACGCGCACCGGCTGCGGCACAGCGCCGCCACCGCCATCCTGGCCGAAGGCGGGTCACTGGCCGAGGTCGGCCAGGTTCTGCGGCACAGGCGGCTGCACACGACGGCGGCATACACCAAGGTCAGCGTCGAGGCGCTGCGCGCGCTGGCCCGGCCGTGGCCGGGTGTGTCGTGACCGGGCCGCGTGAGGCGCTGGCCGGCTACCTGGACCTGCGGCGCGGCCTGGGCTTCAAGCTGGACCGCGACGCCAAGCTGCTGGACCAGTTCATCACCTGGCTGGAGCAGCGCGGGGCCGGCACGGTCACCGTGGCGGACGCGCTGGCCTGGGCCACGCTGCCGGCCGGCGCGAGCCCGGGCTGGCTGCGGATGCGGATCACCGTGGTCCGCGGTTTCGCCGCCTACCTGGCCACTCTCGACCCGTCCGCCGAGGTCCCCCCGGCCAGCCTGCTGCCTGGCGGAGCCCACCGGGCGGTGCCCTACCTGTACTCCGCCGCCGACATCGCCGCGCTGCTCGCCCAGGCGGAGCAGCTGAAGACCCCGCTGCGCCGGGCCACCATCAAGACCCTGATCGGCCTGATAGCGGTCACCGGCATGCGCCGTGGGGAAGCCATCGCGCTCGACGATGAGGACTTCGACGCCGGCCGCGGGCTGCTGCTGGTGCGCCACGCCAAGCTCGGCAAGCACCGGCTGCTCCCGCTGCACCCCACCACGGTGACAGCCGTGCAGGACTACCGGCAGCTGCGTGACCAGCGGTTCCCCCGCCCGGCCAGCCCGGCGCTGCTGGTGTCCAGCGCGGGCACCCGGCTGCTGCATTACAACGTCGGCCTAACCTTCACCACGCTGGCCCGCCGCGCCGGACTGGCCGGCCGCTCCGGGGGATGCCGTCCCCGGCCGCACGATCTGAGGCATTCTTTCGCGGTCGCCACCGTGCTGGACTGGTACCGCGACGGCGGCGACATCGCCTCCCGGATGCCGCTGCTGTCGGCCTACCTCGGCCACGCCGACCCCGCCGGCACCTACTGGTATTACTCCGATTCCCGGGTTATTCCGATACCCGCTCCTTCCTGCGCGTGACAGGCCCGGGACCTGGGCTGACGTGCTCTTGCGACTCTCGCCTGTCGGAATAACCCGGTGCGTCAGTTGCGCGGATGAGACCTCTTCCGCGGCGTTGCCCGCTCATGGTGATAGTGCCGCCGCGTTCGTCCGAACTGGCGGTTCCATCGGATGAAAGGACGATGTCATGGGATCGATGGT
>DATKRH010000319.1:0-19886 GCA_035532295.1 Streptosporangiaceae bacterium | reverse complement strand
GGTAAAGGAGCCGGCAAGCTGCGGTATGGGTAACGCCTGGCCCGTGCCCGGACGTCCCTTTTCATGTTAAAACTGAAAATATGACATGCACGTCCGCGACGAGGCGAACAGGGCTGATCAGATGGGACTGACCAGCCCGGCACTGGCGGTTACGCTGGCGGTCACGGTCACGGTGCTCCTGGCGGTGATCCTGCTGGGCTGGCGGCGGCTGGCCGGCCGCGGGGTGCGCTACATCGCGCTGCGGATCACGGCGGCCTGCGCGCTGCAGGCCAGCGTACTGAGCCTGGTGTTCGTCCTGGTGAACAACTCGCTGCTCTTCTACTCCTCCTGGTCTGACCTGGTGGGCGCCGACACCGGCGGCGGGACGGTCCTGGCCGTGCAGGGCGTCAGCGTCGACGCCGGCAATCGAGTGGACGTGCTGAGCCGGTCGGCCGTCACCGTGCCGGGCGTGCCGCAGGCCGGCGGCCACCTGGACAGGGTGCGCATCCATGGCGCGCTCTCGGGCCTGACCGTTCCCGGTCGCCTCTTCCTGCCGGCCGGATACCGCCGCGGCGCGAACGGCGGCCAGCGCTACCCGGTGATCGTCGTGATCACTAACCAGGCAGCTAACGACAGCTCGCCGTACGGGGCCCGCCGCCTGGCCGGTGCCGCGTCCGCGCAGATCGCCGCCGGCCGACTGCAGCCGGTCATCCTGCTCTTCGTGCCCGCCCGGCTGAGCCGGTCCGACCAGGGCTGCCTGAACCAGCCGGGCGGCATCCAGGGGGAGACGTTCTTCGCCCAGGACATTCCGCGGGTGCTGCAGACCGCGGTGGACGCCAGTACCTCGGCGAGCCAGTGGGCGCTGCTCGGCGACCGGTCGGGCGGCTACTGCTCGCTGCAGCTTGCCCTGGACGACTCCACGGTGTTCTCGATCGCCGTGGCGCCGCGTGCCAGCTATACCCGGCCTCCCGGGGCCGGCGTCGTCGCCAGCAGCCCGCAGCTCAGGCAGCAGGACAATCTGATGTGGCAGCTGCAGCACCTGCCGCCCCAGCCGCTGTCGGTGCTGTTCGCCGGGCCGGGGACCGCGTCCGGGCTCGGCCCGGCCCGCGGGCTCGCGGCGCTGGCGCGGCCCCCGATGCGCGCCGCGTCGGTCGGCCTCGGTTCCGGCCGCTGGCCGCTGGCCCCCGTCCTGGACTGGATAGGCGCCACGCTGCCGGCGCGCGCCGCACTTGCCGCGGCGGCGGGGTAGGGGGCGGCGATGGGACTGGACAGTGGCCTCTTCGAGATCATCATGGTCGTCGCCGCGGCGGCCTCGCTGGCGGTCGTGGTGTGGCTCTGGCCGAAGGCGGCGGGTCAGCACGCGGCGCACCTCGCCGCCCGGCTGGGCCTGATCGCCGGCAGCCAGCTGCTCGTGATCGTGACGTTCCTGATCTGCCTGAACGGTTACTTCGGTTTTTACGGGTCCTGGGCGCAGCTCCTGGGTGGCACCAGCCCCTCGACGGTGGCCGCCGCCGCGGCCCGGCCCGGCGCCGCGGGCGGCCCGAGCGACGGTCAGGTCCGCTCGCTGGTCGTCAACATGACCGAGCCCGGGCCCGTGCCCGGCGGCCAGGTGCTGCCGGCCGAGGCGCCCCGATATGCCGCCGCCGGCCCCGGCCTGCACCGGCGGCGGGTCACCGTGCACGGCCAGCCCCAGTACGGGCCCGTCGCGGGATCGGGGGTCCCTGGCCTGAGCGGGCTGAGCAAGCGCGTCAGCACCAGCCCCGCCGTCGTCGGCCGCCTGCTCATGGTGTCGATGACCGGCCAGCAGACCGGGATCACCGCGCGCGGGGCCTACGTCTACCTGCCACCGCAGTACTTCCAGCGCGCCTACGCCCACGCCCGGTTCCCCGCCGTGCTGGCGCTCACCGGGTATCCGGGTGCGTCCTGGAGCATCGTCAAGCGCCTCGGCCTGCCATCCGAGGCCGCCCGGCTGGTCGCGGCCGGCCGGATGCCGCCGGCCATCTACGTCATGATGAACGTGTCGGTGGTGATGCCGCGAGACACCGAGTGCACCAACGTCCCGGCGGGCCCGCAGGTGGAATCGTTCTTTGCCCAGGATGTGCCGCGAGCGATCGAGCAGTCGTTCCGCGTCCAGCGGCTGGGCTCGGCCTGGGGCCTGATCGGCTACTCCACCGGCGGGTACTGCGCGGCCAAGCTGGCCATGCTGAACCCCTACCAGTTCCACTCCGCGGTGTCCCTGGCCGGCTACTACGTCGCGCTGCGGGACAACACGACCGGCAATCTCTACGGCGGCAGCCTCGGCTACCGGCACGAGAACGATCTCGACTGGCGGCTCGCTCACCTGCCCGCTCCGCCGATCTCGCTGCTGGTCACCTCCAGCAAGATCGGCGAGAAGACCTATCCGGGCACCATGGCGTTCCTGCGGCTGGTTCACTCGCCGATGCAGGGCTACTCGCTCATCCTGGCGCAAGGCGGCCACAACTTCGGCAGCTGGCAGCGGGAGCTGCCGCAGTCGCTGACGTGGCTCGGCCGGCGGCTCCGGCCCGCGGTGCCGAACCAGGCCCAGGTCCTCCTGCACAGCTAGCCGCAGGTCAAGGCTCAACACGTCACAGCTGCGTCACTTTTAGGCGTCAACCTGTTACCCTCTGTGCTCAGCGTCGTTTACCGGTGCTAAGACGCCGAGCCAGCGGGGGAGCGGTCGTGACGATATGGCTAGCCAGCGGACCGGAGCCGGGGGTCGGGCCGACGGCCCCAGGGGGCGCCGCGGCCGGGTACGCCCCGGCGCAGGAGCCCGACCTGACCGCCTACCGGTCGGCGGTGACCGACCTGGTCGCCTCGTTTGAGCGAAGCGGCGCCGGAACCAGCGCCAGGATGGCGCAGCGGTTCCTGTCCGGCCGGATCGCGGCGCCTGACCTCGCCGCGGTCCTGGCCCGGACCCCGCAGGGCACGGCCGGGGCCCTGGAACGGCTCCGTTTAGAGATTCAGAGCTACCGGCCCAGCGCGCGCAGCTCGGCCACGAGCCTGGCTTCCCTGACCCGGATCTCGCTGCTCGCCCAGATCGACGCGATGTGGTGGGGCCGCCAGCCAGCCTTCCCGACCGACGACGCCGTGCTGGACGCCCCCGAACTGCTGGACCTCGACGCCCTCGCCCAAGGCGGGCTCCTGCGCTTCCGGTACCGGCATCAGGCCTCGTCCCTGGTGGGCCGGGCGGCCCGGTCGGTCGAGCGGCGGGCCCTGCCCGGCCGCAGGCCGATGACGGCGGGCCTGTGGCTCGCCCGCGCCCGGCCGCAGGCGGTGGCGCTGCTGAACCAGATCGCGGCCCGGTTCGCCGAGCTCGCCCCGCCCGGCACACCGCCGCTGTGGGTCACCAGCCTGGCCCGCAGCGTTGAGCACCAGCGGCGGCTGCGGGCGCTCGGCTACGCCGCGTTGCTGCCCAGCTCGCACTGCGTGGGGTACGCGGCGGACGTCGAGATGGCGTGGTTCCGCCGGTTCGGCGCGCACCAGGTCCTGCAGCAGGTCCTCCTGGAGCAGCAGGCGACCGGGGACGTTAACGTCATCGACGAGGGCCAGGCCTGGCACGTCTGCCTGCGTCCCGGCGTGAGCTACGGATCGCGCCTGATGCCGCCGGACCGGACGGGCGGCTGACCGATGTGCGGGATCGCGCTCATGCTCGGCCCGGGGGTCGAGTACGCCGGAGACGGGGTCTTCCGGCCCATGCTCGACGTGCTGGCGCCCCGCGGCGAGGTTCTGGAGGTCCGCCGCCAGCCCGGCCTGCTGGCGGGCACCCAGCGACTGCGGATCGTTGATCGCTCCCACGCGGTGCAGCCCTGGACCTCCGCCGACGGCCGGTGGGTGCTGTGCTATAACGGCGAGCTGTTCAACTACCGGGAGCTGCGGGCCGAGCTGCTGGGCCTGGGCCGGTCGTTTCGTGGCGTCAGCGACACCGAAGTCCTCTTCGAGGCGCTGCTTCAGTGGGGCGAGCGGGCCGTCAGCAGGTTCCGCGGCGAGTTTGCGTTCGCGATGGCCGACACGGCGGAGCAGCGCGTCTACCTGGCCAGGGATCCGCTCGGGGTCAAGCCGCTCTACTGGGCCCGCCGCGACGGCCGGCTGCACGTGGCCTCGGAGATCAAGGCGCTGGTCCCGCTGGGAGCACCCGTCCAGGAGGTCCCGCCGGGCCAGCACGGCTGGGCGGCCGCCGACGGCGATCCCGGTCTCAGCGCCTACGTGGACCTGGCGGCGCTGGGCGGCGACGAGCCGGTCGAGGACCCTGAGCAGGCGGCCAAGCTGGTGCGGGCCGCCTTCGAGGACAGCGTTCGCGTCCGGGTGGACACCGACCTGCCGGTCGGCGTGATCTTGTCCGGCGGCCTGGACAGCTCGCTGACGCTGCTGAACGCGGTGGACATGCACCCGAACTGCGTCGCGTTCACGGTGGGCGCGCCGGGCAGCGACGATCTGCGGTACGCGCGGCGGCTGTGCGCGGACCTGCGGGTGCCGCACGAGGTCATCGAGGTCTCGCCGCGCGAGATCCGGCTGGCCACCATCCGCGAGGCCATCGCGATGTCGGAGCTCACCGAGTACGGCGACATCATCAACGCCGTGGCCTGCGTGCCGCTGTTCCGGCGCATCCACGAGGCCGGGGTCAAGGTGGTGCTCACCGGGGACGGCTCGGATGAGCTGTTCGGCGGCTACCCGATGTATGACCGCACCAGTCCCGAGCAGGCCCGGCGGCTGTTCCTGCACAAGATCAAGAACCTGGCCCGGACGGAGTTGCAGCGCGTCGACCGCATCAGCATGGGTCACGGCGTCGAGGCGCGAGTACCGTTCCTGGACCTGGCGCTGGTGGAGCTGGCCATGCGGCTGCCCATGGGGCTGAAGGTGCGCGACGGGCAGGAGAAGTGGATCCTGCGCGAGGCGTTCGCGGACCTGCTGCCCGGCTATGTCCGCGAGCGGCCGAAGAATCCGATGTCGCATTCCTCCGGGCTGCACGAGCGGGCCCGGCTGTATAAGCCGCTGTTCCCGCGGCTGCACCGCGGCCTGGGCTACGACCTGTGCGCGCCCGTGCGGCGTGACTTCTCGCTGGTGCTTGAGGACAGCGGTAACGACCTGGACCTGGCGCTGCGCAGGATCGCCGCGCGCGGCGACTACACGGCGGCCGAGCGGGCCCGGGATCTGGCCGGGGCGGTGAAGTGGAACGTGGCCGCCGCGGCGGCTGAGGCTGCCCAGCGTCACCGCGGTCGACCTGTGCGCCGGGGCCCTGCGGGCGGCTAAGCGCCGGGGGCCAGCGCCTCCAGGATCTCGGTGGCCCGGGCGGTGGCGGCCGCCGGGTCCGCGTCGGGGGCACCGATCTGCTTGTCCCAGTTCAGGTCGTAGAAGACCTCGGTCACGCCCTGCTCGGACAGCCGGCGGCTGTCCGCCAGGATCTGCTCATAACTCCCCGATAGGGGCAGCCGCTGCCCGTCGGGGCCGGTCTCCTCGGCGCCCGCCCGGACTATGCCGCGGCAGATGATCCGCAGCGAGTCCGGATCGCGGCCCGCCGCGGCGGCCGAATCCCGGACGATCTTGATGAGCTCGTCAACCCGGGCCAGGTCGGTCCGGCTGGAGGTGACCCAGCCGTCCGCGAGCCGGCCGACCCGCTCCAGGGCTGGCCGGGCCATGCCGCCCAGCAGGATCGGCGGGCCGCCGGGCTGCACCGGCAGGGGAGCCATGACGCCCCGAGGGATCTGGTAGAACTCGCCGTCGAACTCGCTCACGCCCGGCGCCCAGAGGGTGCGCAGCACCTCGATGAACTCCGTCGTGCGAGCACCGCGCCGGGCCATGGACGCCCCGGTCAGCGCGAACTCCTCCGGCATCCAGCCGATCCCGAGGCCGAGGTCGTGCCGGCCGGCCGACAGCACGTCGAGCGACGCGGCCTGCTTGGCGACGTAGGCGGGGGAGACGTAGGGCGCGTTGATGACCGCCACTCCCAGGCGGATCCGCGAGGTAACCGCCGCGGCGTACGCCAGGGTCGCCATCGGATCTAGCACGCTGTGGTACACCGGTTCCATGGTGGCGGCCCTGTCCTCGGGGATCAGCAGCCGCTGGAAGCTCCAGAGCGAGGCGTAACCGGCCGCCTCGGCCCGGGTCGCGAATGAGGCGAGATTCTGCGGGGTCGCCCAGGCGCCCGATACGGGCGCACCGAAACCGATGTGCATGGTCGTCATGCTGCTCACTCTAAGGGCAACCAGTTGCCTGAGCCGACCGCCCCGGCCGGCTTTTGCCAGGGCTCCCGGCGGTAGGCGCGGGCTGGCCAACGAGTGATCGAGTCAGCCGAGGAGCAGGCTCAAGACGGGCGCAGGGACGGCCCATGCTGGATTGGAAAAGTCGAGGACAGAGCGCGTGGCGACGAGGCCGGCGTTGAACTTTCCCTCGATCACGCGAGCTTCAGAACGCCAGCCGCGCGACACCCATTTGGACTCGATGGGAATCGTATGCCGGGGTCCCGACGACGTCGGGGCCGGTACTGGCCCGAAGTCGATCTCGTTGCCGCTGCCGGTTCGCAGGTATCCAATCGAGTCGTCGCTCTGCCACCGTCCAGGTTCGAGTCGATCGACGGCTCGGGCAAGGGCGGTCGCCGTGCAGGCTTCGGTGAGGCGGGTGAAATCGGGGTGGGGAAGCCCCGTCCGCAGCCGCGGCCCCAGCCAGAACCCCCCCTATTTTGGTAACTGCTCAACCCAGAACCCCCCGGTTCTGGGTTGCCTCCGAGCCGGCGGATCCACGCCGGGCTTGCTTTCTCGGCTACACGGAGGTCTCATCGCCACATCTCGCGCCGGTTCACAATGGTGATCGACAGGGCAGTTCCTGGCGCCGCGGCTGGGTAAGCCGCTGGACAACCCGTTCAGTGTCCGGATTCTGACGACCCACCCGGATCGTGACTACCTGCTGGCCACGGCGGATACGGTCAGCAGGACCGGGTGGCCCGAAGGCGGCAACGACGGGCCGGCGGCCGAGGTCACCATGCCGGCCGAGGCGCTGCTGCGACTCGCCTACGGGCGCCTCGCCCCCGAGTACACCCAGGCGACGGTATCCGGCGATCCCGCGGACCTGAACAAGCTCCGCGCGGTCTTCCCCGGTTTCTGACGGGGCCGGGGGCGGCCGGTTAGCCGAGCGCCGCGACGGCCAGCTTCGCGGCATCCCGAGCGCAGCCCCAGGCCAGCGAGACGCCGGCACCACCATGGCCATAGTTATGGACGATATGGCGGCTGCCGGAGATGGCCTCGGCCTCGAGTCGGACCTGCGGGCGCGCCGGGCGCAGTCCTACCCGGTGACCCAGGACTGTCACGCCGGCCAGTCGCGGCTCGACCGCCGTGCAGGCGGCGAGGATCCGCTCCGCCGTGGCCGGATCGGGCACCCGGCTCCAGTTCCCGTGCTCCTGCGTGCCGCCCAGGATGATCGTGTCACCGTGCGGGAACAGGTACGTGAGCTCGTCGGGGTCCGCGCCGTTGCCGACGAAGAACTCGGTGATGCCGGGATTGGCGGCCACCACGACCTGGCCTCGGACGGCGGTCACGGAAGGGTCGGGCACCAGCGCGTGCGCGCCTGCACCCGGGCAGTTCACGATCACCGGGGCGGCGCAGCTTCGCGCCACCTCGGCCAGCGTCGAGAACGAGCGCGGTTCGAGGAGCTCGCCGCCGGCCGCGAGCAAGCGGTCGCGCAGGTAGGTGAGGTAGACGGGCATCGAGGCCATGGGCGCGGTGAGTCGCCAGCCGGCTACGTAGCCCGGCGGAAGGTCGCGCGGATCGCACTTGGTGCAGGCGACAGCGTCGGCGGACCCGGGGCCGCCGGGCGCGTCGGGTGGCGTGTCATCCGGCACGCTGACGGCCATCAGGCCGGCGGTGACGCTGACTCCGGTCGCCGCGTCGTCGGCGAGCTCGACGAGCACGCGGCGCGTCTGGTGCGCCCATCCGGGCACCCGGTCATCGGCACCCACCAGGTGAGTGCCCCACAGTGCCCCCGCTACCACCGAGGTCGTCTGGTCCGGTAGCTCGGCGCCCTGGACCGCGACCGCGAGCCCCGACTCGGCCAGGCAGATAGCGCTCGTCAGGCCGCAGACGCCGGCGCCGAGCACGAAGACGTCGGGGCGAGAGGTGGTCACGCCGAAAAGATACCTGGTGCGGCCCCTGCTATCCATCCCCGCTGCGGCGCGCGGACTGGTGCCGGTAGAGCATCGGCAGCACGCGCAGGTCTTTCGGGCGGCCGGCCGATTCCTTAGACCGGATCACGTCGGCGAGGTCAGCGACGACGACTTCCGCCTCGCCCACGCGAAGGCGGTGCGCGTTGACCATGAGTTGGGCGTAGCCGTCGGTGAAGCCTGAGGGATGGAAGGAGATGTCGAACTCGCCATCGGCACAGATCAGGTTCCATACCTCGGCCGCCGCCAGGGACGTGGCATCGTGGCTGAACGGCCGCCCGTCCGGTACCCCCTCGGTCCGGATCCGCGCGCCAAGCTCCTTCAGCGCCAGCGACAGCCGGGCCAGGTTCTCCTGGCTTGCGTCCGGCGTCAGATCGATGGCTCTAGTCGCTGGTATCGGGGCTTGCTGCGCGATAGCGGCGAAGGCCCCAATAACGACGTAGCGCACCTGGTGCCGGTTAAGTGCGGCGACTATGGCCGCAGCGTTCAGTTCCGGTTCACCCGCACCTTCCTGGTCGATCACGCCAGATCCTCCGCGGGGGTGGCCTGGCGCCATGCCTGAAGCTGGCGATCACGGCGGAGTCGCTCAGCTTCGGAGCGGCCTGCCTCCAGTCCCGCCAGAATGTCCTCATGCGGGTCGTAGGCGGCCAGATGCAGGCGGAGATCGAACCCGGCCGCGTGCAGCAGCCTGAGCAGAGTAGTCAGGGTCGGCTGCCGCTGGTCGCGCTCATACGCCGAGATCATGGTGACGGGGACCCCAGCGCGGTCGGCCAGCTCACGCTGGCTCATACCGGCCTTGAGCCGGGCTAGCTGCAGGAGCGCCGAAGATGGCGATGGCAGTCCTTCCACGCCATACGGTTGTGTCATAACACAATCGTATGACACGGCGGGCTGAGGTCCTGGCCATCCGCGCACAGGATGGAGGATTAAGGAAATAC
Organism: Streptosporangiaceae bacterium; assembly: GCA_035532295.1. Taxonomy (GTDB): domain Bacteria; phylum Actinomycetota; class Actinomycetes; order Streptosporangiales; family Streptosporangiaceae; genus DASUBV01. The sequence goes on along the minus strand of DATKRH010000319.1, from coordinate 10,802 downwards.
CCGCCTTTCCCCGGTGGCGGAGCCCCGGTACCCTCTTCGCCGTTGGGAACCGTCTCATGTGCGTTCTGCTCGCTGTTATCTCGCAGTACCGTCCCGACCGGGGGGCCTGTCAGCCAGGCTCCGCGGCCGCCGGTCCTGCCTGGCCGGCGCCTTGGTATTAGTCGAATTCGCCGTGCCGGATGCCGGTGACGAACGCGGCCCACTCGGCGGGGCTGAATAGCAGCGCCGGGCCCCTGGGGTCTTTTGAGTCGCGGACGGCCACGATTCCAGGGAGGTTGTCGGCGACCTCGACGCAGGCGCCGCCGTTGTTGCTGCGGGTGCTCTTGCGCCAGATGGCTTCGGTCAGATCGGTGCTGGGAGTGGCCATGTCCGCCGTCCTCTCCGCAGGCTATCAGGCTAGGTCGGCCTGCCGTAGCTGCGTCCAGTCGCTCCCGGAGACCAGGCGATGAGCGCAGCCGGATCGCGGCAGCCGGATCGCGGCAGCCGGATCGCGGTGACGGCGTCGGTCCCAGGGCGGATCTGCCTGGCCGGCGAGTCGCTGGACTGGATGACCGGCGGATCATCGGTGACAGCCGCGATCCCGCTGCGCACCCAGGTCACCGCCTGGCAGGCGGGCGGCCAGCGACGGTGACGCCGACCGGTGCTTCTTCATCGACGAAACCGGCGAGCCCGTCCCGCCGCCACCGAGATCATCCGCGAGCACGGCGGGCGCCCGGTACGCTCCCGCGTCGGCCACTCCTACATGAAAGCCCTGATGGCCGAGCACGACGCCGTCTTCGGCGGCGAGCACTCCGGCCACTACTACTTCGGCGACTTCTGGCGCGCGGACACCGGCATGCTCGCCGCCCTCCACGTACTCGCCGCCCTCGGCGGCCAGCAGCACCCGATGTCGGAACTGACAGGCCGCTATACCCGGTACGTCGCATCCGGCGAGATCAACACCCAGGTCACCGACGTCCCCGCCAAGCTAGACCAGGTAGAAGCCGCCTACACCAGGCCCGGGATCATCACCGACCGGCTCGACGGCCTCACCGCCACCCTCGGCCACGGCCGCTGGTTCAACCTGCGCCCCTCCAACACCGAGCCCCTGCTCCGCCTCAACGTCGAAGCACCCGACGCCGCCACGATGGCAGCCCTGCGAGACGAAGTCCTCGTGCTCGTCGCAGACAACCCCCGATCCCGCGGCTAGCCCCCCGGCCCGTCGCCTTGGCGGATACTCGCGGGCTGCTCTTGCTAACGCCGCGTTCACAGGCTGCGGGCAAGCAGGTGATTAACGGGGAACCTGTTGCTTCTGCATCGCGCTGGACAGGTCAATCTGGCCATTCTGCAACGACGCCGCGACCTTGTAACGGCAATTACTGCGTGTTACGCTAACAGTACAACCATATATCAGGTAAAGGAGTGCAGGCATATGAAAGCGACCCGGCGACTCGGCACGACACCCACAGAACGCGGCGAGACGACAGGCGTCAGCGGCTCGCCAGATATCCTTGAACTCGCCGATGGCGCCTTCGCCGTCATCGGCGTGGATATCACCGACCAACTCGGGCGTCAGCCGTTATCGGACGCCAGGTGCGCCAGCGACGAGAGGATCGTGCGAATCTCCCGTAAGACGCTCATCGCAGCCAGGAAGGACATCCCGAAAAACTAGATGAATCCACCAGAGTGGGCACTGAAGAATAGCAGGCGACTGAGCCTCGAAGAATTTCAGTCGCAATTTTCCGGTGCCTGGTCCAAGCTCACGGAAAGGTTCCTGAAACTCGAATGCTGGCAGTCATACCAGGAACTCGAGGCGAGCGAATCCCAAGATGCCTACAATCGCGGTGACATCCCCGCGGCGTGCGCTCTCTTGCGGCAAGAAGCAAAAGCCGACCGGCCGCTCTATGAGGACATCAAGGAGCGAAGAATTGACTACGCGAGGATTCGCCTGGTCCAAGAGCCGCTTACGCCGTACCTGGCATACGAGCTGATGGCCTATCAGATCCGGGCCACGATGGGCGAGAATATTGAGGTCGTCCGCTTCGACGCCGCCACGCAGCTTCCAAGCGAGGAGTGCTTCGATTTCTTGCTCTTTGATCGGCACACGGCGCTGATCCATGACTACGGCGCGGGTGACGTTGGACGCCAGACCGGCGGCTGGGTCACGCACGACGCCGACATTATTGCATCTCTAGGGGACAAGGCCAGCGCATTCCGACATGCTGCCCTACCTCTCTTGCATTTCCTAGCAGATTCACAACGCTGACGCCGAGTAAGATATTGCCGCCTGTCCTCCGGTGAGAGAGCAGGCGGCGATACCTTTTGATTGAGCTGGTGCCCCCTGGTGCGTCGCCGATGGTTGCAGGCAGTACTCATCAGCATTTCCCTCCTGGCTGGCACCACCTTCGTGGCAGCCAGCCTAGTCGTTCCCGCTGTGCTTCTGCTCCACGTCAACGACGAGACACTCAGCCGCTGGTCTGCAATCGGGCAAGCCCTCTCTCCGATTGGCGTATTTTTCTCCGGGACCGCGTTCATTGGTATCGCAGTAACATTGTTCATCCAGCGGCGCGAGCTTCAGAACCAGCGAGATGAGTTAGGAATGACCAGGCAGGAGCAAGCGCGAAGCAGTGAAGTAACATTGCGGTAACTGCATACCGACGTTATAAAGATGGCAATCGAGGATCCAGAGCTGCTCGCGGTCTGGCCGCAAATGCTGCCGGGAGTTTCCGAGACAAAAAAAGATCATTACTGCAACCTCATCCTCAACCTGCAGAAAGTCGCCTACGAGGCCGATACGATCGAGCTAGCAGAATTGCGCGGTGCCCTCAATTACCTGATGACCAGCCATGATGTTTACCTATTCTGGCAGAAGGCGCGCACAGCGCGAATCGGCGTTACCGGCGGCGACGAAGCCGAAGATTTCTTCACCTCCGAAGTTGACAAGGCGTTTGAAGGAGCTAACCCGCCGCAGGCAAGGAGCCTGACCTCAATCCTGAAGAGCGCTGCCGGGCAATGGGCTGCCGAGCGCAGGTCGCCGCTGACAGCCGTTGACACGCGCCGGTCGGTGACGCAGAGGGAGATCGCGCTGGCCCGCGAGCTGTGCGAGGAGATCACAGCCACCGCCGAGGTGCACAGCCTCCTTCAAATCATCGAGTATGACGAAGGCTATGAGATCGCTGGTAAACGGAGACTGAATTGCGTAGACCTACGTCTGATTCCGGTAAGCGCTCGGAGCAGCCGGGTCTCCCGAGACCTACGGTTGCGGATCACCGTCCGGGGCCTTATACAGCGCGTCGCGCTCGGCAACCTGGGCAAGCCTGTTCGAGCGCCAGTCCGGAGCGTTGGAGTAGACGAGGATGTAGTCCTGGTCGGTACTGAGCGCGGGGGCGTCATTCCTTGGCGAGTACGCTTTCTGCCAGATAACCGTTGCCACGAAGTTTTCCGGCCTGAACCGTGGTTTTACGCGGCCGAGGGCAGCCGCGCCGCCGCGGTGGCCCGCGCGCAGGCCGAGGGACGCTACGAGCAGGTGGCAGACCGCTGGCTGCTGCGCGAGGCCGGCGGCAACGGCGCCGTGGTGATCTCCGACCCCGATCACCGCCGCGGCGTCGGTGAGCAGGTCGACCAGTTCGTCGGCCTCGTCCGGGCCGACGAACACGCCCTGATCGGCGACGGTGACCGGGATCCTCATGGCATATCCCCCCTGTGCTGGCGCAGGCCCCGCAGCCTGCCTTACAGCGCGCGCAGCAGCACAGCCCGGACAGGCAGTCCGCCCATGAACCACAGTGCCCGCCTGGACACAGAACGCCAGCTCATCCGCGAAGCAGCCGCACGGCTACTCGACGGCACCGCCCGCCAAAGCAGCGGCCAGCTCAACATCGTCACCCTCGCCCAGGAATGCGGCATCAACCGGGCCCGCCTCTACGAGCAGCACGCCGACCTCGTCGCCGGCTTCAAAGCCAAAGCCGGGCTCGGCCACATCCCGCCCGCCGTCCGAGCCCTCCAGGGCCAGCTCGCCGCGGCCAGCCAGCAGGTGAGCGAACTCCAGGCCGCAAACCGCCACCTCGAACAGCGCATCCAGACCCTGACAGCCGTAATCACCGAACTCACCCTCGACACCACCCCCGACAACGTCATCCCCCTCCGAGGCTGACCACCAACCACGCAACCTCACCCCTCTCATCACTGCTCTGCACGCACCAAATCCAACACGTGTTGCAAGGGCAAGAGAACCGCCAACCTCGACCAGGCCCAGCCGGACGCGTGGGGCCGGATCACCGCCGCGACCCCGTGCGGGGCGTTCCTGATCGCGGTTTCCCTGCTGGAGCGCCGCGCCAGCCACCCGCCCGTCGTCCCGGCCCAGGACGACGGCGGGGACGTCTCGTCCGGGCCGGGACGGCCGTCCCCTGCCGGCCCCGCCGGGTCGCTGGCGGAGGCCGCCCGCCGCGCCGCCGAGTACCAGGCCAGTCACGGGCATCCGATCACCCGCGACGCGCTGCGCGCCCGGCTGGGCATCTCCAACCAGGCCGCCTCCGCCCTGCTCCGCCCTGCTCCGCCAGCTCCGCCCCCCGGAACGGAGGTGACCGCCCCACGGCCCAGCGAGCCCGCCCCGCCGCGTCCCGCCCGCGCCCCGGCCCGGCACCGCCCCGCAGCCCGGTACCGCGACGACAACCCCGCCCTGGATGCCTACATCCAGGAGATAGTCGACAACGCGCCCCCGCTGACCAGCGAGCAGCGCGACAAGCTCGCGCTGCTCCTGCACCGCCACCACCGCACCCGATGAAGCCGCACCTCAGCGCCCCGCCGCCGCCTCCTCGTCCTGCTGACGCCAGGTGACCCGGACGGTGGCCGGGTCGAACGCGCGGCGGGCGCCCTTGCCCGGTGACAGCAGCGTGATGCTCATCAGGGTCTTGATGATCGCGCGCTTGCGGGCCAGGTCCAGCGGCTCCCACACCTCGGCGGCGTTCTCGGCGGCGACCAGCGGCGCCAGCACGTTCTCCCGCGCCGCCTCCTCCAGGTCCGCGCCGATCTCGTCCAGCCGGATGTTCGCAGCCCCGGTGCCGGCGACCATCTGCGCCCGGGACATCAGCCCCAGCGCCCGGTCGCGGGCCATCTCCTCCAGCCTGGCCCGGATCGCTGCCGCCTCCTCCCGCAGCCCGCCACATCCGGGCCGCCTTCGGGCGCCGCCACCAGGTCCGCGGCGTCCGGCGCGGACAGCCGGGCGATCACCGCCCGCTCGATGAAGTCCTCCACCGGGGCGGCCTGCCGGGCCACATGCCCGTGGTAGCCGGGGTCACGGCCGGGCGGGGCGCACCGGTAGATGTGATGCCCGGTGTGGCCGGGCATCCAGGTGACCACGTTCCCGCACGGGCAACACGCCAGGCCGCCCAGCAGGGTCCGCACCCCGCGCGGCGGCTTGCGCGCCGGGTCCTCCAGGATCCCGCGCACTGCCCGCCAGGTCTCCTCGGCGACCAGTGGCTCCCACTCGCCCTTGCCGACGATCTCCCCCCGGTACACCGATAGCCCCGCGCTGTCCCACTCGCGCATGATCCCGCTGAGTGTCCCACCGCCCAGCAGCGCCTTGCACGCATCGTCCACCGCCGGGCCTTCCTCCGGGTGCGGAGTCACATGGTCATCGCAGTAGCCGAACGGCCGGGGCGTGCTCAGCCGCCGCTTGCCGTTCACGGCGGCGGCCTCGTTGGCCAGCTTCTGCCGCTGGGACTTGCGCTCCTGCTCGACCTTCGCCACCGCGACCAGGATCCGCGCCGCCAGCCGCCCGGAGTCGGTGCCCAGGTCGATGATCCCGTCGGCCTCCGCGAACCGCACCCCGGCCTTGTCGAACCTCGGGATCAGGTACTCCAGGTCCAGCGGCTCGCGGATGAACCGGTCCCACTTCCAGCAGAACACCACATCCACCGCGTGCGCATCGACCAGCCGCAAAGCCTCCTCATACCCCGGCCGGTACCGCCCCGCCGCCGTGGGATCCTTGCGGGTCACCCCGATGTCGTTGTCGGACAGCCGGTGCGTGACGGTCCAGCCGCGCCATCACCAGGCCAGGCAGGCCGCGGGCTGGCATCTGGAGCAGGCCCAGCCCGGCGTCCTGACCTGGACCCTCCCGCACGGGCGTACCTACACGATCATGCCCGACCCATACGCGGTCTGACCTGGCCCGTGCCTTGGTCTGGCCCGTACCCGGTCTGACCTCATCCGCAAGAAGCTGACCGTCGCGATCGAAGGCTGGGCCTAGCCTGATGACCCGTACTGGATCGGCACCCTGGTCTGCTGGGTCTTGACCCAGGTCGTGCTGGCGGTCGTCCCGCCGGACCCGGCACCCGCGCTGGTTCCGGCGCCGGCATGCTGGCCAGCGTGCAGCCGCCAGGCCGTCAGGATGCTGCCGTTCGTGGCCAGGGCATTGACGACGCCGCCGGCCGGCAGGGCCAGCGTGACCGTCCGTCCCGGTGGCAGCCTGGGCAGCGGCTGCCATGATGCTCCGGGTCCGGCCAGGTACTCCCCGCGTCCGCCGCTGAGTACCAGGACCGTACCGCCGTCGTTGCCGAAGGAACTGGACACGACGGACCGGCCGGCGAGCCGCAGCGCCGCGGACAGCCTCCACTGGCTGCCGGCCGTCTGGCTGCCGGTCGTCCACGCCGTGAACAGGCTCGCCGCCCGCCCGGTGCCGGCCTGGAGCACCGCTGTGAGGCGGGTCCCGATCCGGGTCAGCCGGAGAACCTGCGTCGTGCGCCCGTTCAGTGACGCTGGCAGCGACGGCCCGGCCGCCCGCCAGGTCCCGCCCTGATCGGCGAAGATCCCGGCGATGCCGGGGCGGCCGCAGGTCCCGGCCAGGGCCGGCGTCCCCGAGGGCTCGAACGCCACGGCGGTGAGCTGAGTCAGCTGGCAGGCCCGGCCCGCTGGACTAGCGGCCAGGGCCCGCGTGCTGGTCAGATTGATCCAGCCGGATTTCCCGCCCCGCGCTAGCTCAGCGCTGCCACGGCGATTCAGCGCGATGAGCCGCCCGCCGAGTGGTGCGGTGCCGAGCGCGTCGGGAACATCGGCCAGGCCAGGGCTGGGTGCGCCGGCTGACCAGGTTCGGCCACCGTTGGGCGTGCTGGTAACGGGGGAGAAGTCCAGCAGCAGGCTCGGATGGATCCCGGCCACGAGCGACTGGCCGGCTCGCACGCCGATGGCGATGGCGCCGTTCGTCCCGACATCGGGCGGGGTCGCCAGCCGCCAGCTGCCGCCCCCGGCTGGAAGCTCGAACAGCTGCCAGAAAAGGTTCGGTCCTGAGGCGGCGCCCATCGGGACGACGGCCCAGGTCGCCTGGTCGCCGGCGAGCGAGGTCGCCAGGGGCAGCGACACGGGCCGCCGCGCCGGAGCCGCCGAGCTGCTGGTGCTGGTGCTGGTGCCACAGCCTCCGGCCAGTACGGCGATGGCGATAACGGCCGCTGCGACCCCGCGTCCAGTGTTCACCGGGAGCCCAGTGTTCACCGGGAGCCCAGTGCCTGCCGCGCGGCGGTGGCGAGCTCGGTGGCGAATGAGGACTCCGTCGCGGCCGTGCCGGGGCCCGGGTCGAAGTTGAGTTCCAGTCGCAGTTGGCCGGACGGGCCGATCACGAAGGCGGTGTCGCTGTGCAAGAGCATCGATCCGGCTGGCAGGGTCTGCGACGCTACTCCGTACTGCCGCCAAACCGGCCGCAGCTGGGCGGGACTGCCGGTCAGGTAAAGCCAGTCCCGGACGCCGCTGAGCTGCTGTTCACGATCAAACGCCTGCGTGTAGGCGATGCTGGCGTACAGCGGATTGAGATTGACGGCGACTAGCTCGACCTTGCTGTCATCGGCCCCGAGCAGGACGCCGGCCTGCCGGAACTCCTGGGCCACCAGCGGGCAGTCGGTCGTGCACACCGGGTCGAGGAAGGTCAGCAGTACCACCTTGCCGCGCAGGCTCGCCAGCGACACGTGCCTGCCGTGCTGATCAGTGAGCGCGAAGCCCGGGGCGGGGGAGTCGAGCGGCGCGCTCGATCCGTCGATGGCCTCCGCCAGGATCGGGGCGGCGCCTGGGCTGGCCTGGGCCGCAGCCATCGGGGCGGCGCCCAGGATGATGACGCAGATCGCGCTGGCCGACAGGACGCTGCGGGCGCCGGCCGTCGCGAACGACCGGGATAGGGCCGCCGGCCTGATCCGCGCTCGCCAGCCCAGCTGAGGCTCCGGCTCCGGCCCCGGCTCCGCCAACATCGGCGCCCCGGCGAAACCGGGGACCGAGGCCAGGGAGAGGTAGGCGGCGATCGCCAGCAGCGCGATCGGGATCATGCTATTCGGGTCGGTCCCGAGCCCGCCGAAGAAGCCGAAGTCCTGAACCAGGACCCAGTCGGCGAGGCAGAACACCACCAGCGCGATGACGGCAGCGCGGATCAGCCACGGCCGCGACCTGGGCGACCTGGGGGACCCGGGCGACCTGGGCGACCCGGGCAGCCCGGGCAGCGCGGCGATGGCGAACGCGCCGCCGAGGACGGCCAGCCCCGCGACGGCGAGCAGGTTCACCGCGAAACCGTGCGCGCGGACGAGCGAGCCGAAGCCGGAGACCAGGCCGGACAGCGCGGCCGGCTGCGGCGTCGCGGACATCGACTGGACCATGGTGGTGAGTGATCCCGGCCGGCCGCCGGACGTCCCCTGCCAGAACCCGCGTCCGGGCCAGGCCTGGAGCACCGCCATGCCGGCGAGGAATGCCCCGGTCCCGCCGAGGAGGAGCCTCGGTAGCCAGGGGCTGCGCCAGTAACGGGTGGGCAGCGCGACCAGCGCGCCCGCGGCGCAGTACAGGAGGGCGGCGCCGGGGGCGCCGGTCAGCCAGCTCAGGCCAGGCGCGAGGATGCCGCCGAGGGATTCGCCGAAAACCCACACGACCAGGCCCCAGCCGACGCTGGCCACCCCGGCCAGCCGGGACAGCGGGCCGCGGGCCGCGAATAGCAGCCACAAGCCGATCCCGATCTGGATCCACACCGCGGACGCGCCCGCCTGGACGGGGTGATACGACCAGGCGGTCCCGGCCCAGTTGACCAGGTGCTGCACCCACCGGGGAGAGCTCGCCGCGATGGGCGCAATGACCTTCGAGGGAAGGCCGACCGCCATGGCCGGCTGGGCCTGCAGGATGCCATCGAAGACCCAGAGCAGCCCGAAGCCGGTCCGCAGCACCTGGCGCCACGCGGGCTCGGCCGGGACCGGCGAGACTGGCCCGGGCGGGGAGACTGGCCCGGCCGTGATGGCGGGCGGGCGCCATTCGCGGATGGCCACCCAGGCCACCGACAGGACAGCGAAGATCAGCAGGGCGGCAATGCCCTGGTGCAGCAGCGCCGATCGGAACGCTGCCACCACGATCGGATCGTTAGTGTTCAGGCCGTTGGTCATGCCCGGCATGGCATCCGCCGTCCTCCGCGACTTGCCGGCGCGCGGGAGCCTGCGCAGGTGTCCGCACGTTCACCGTACAGACCGCGGGCCGCCGTCGGCGGCGAGTCCGGGGAACATGAAGAACCTGTCATGACACCCTGCCTCCCGGTTGAACTCCGCCGCGGCCGCCGTCACCTTTACGCATTGCCATCGGGGTCCGCCAGCTTCGCGGCTGCTAGCGCAGCGCGGTGCTCACCGTCAGGACGACGACCGCGCCGGCCGTGCCCGCGCAGATCAGCGTGAGGACGACGCCGCGGCGCAGCAGGAGCAGCAGGGCCAGCGCGCCGCCCAGGATCGCGTACTGCCAGGGATGGGTGAGCGCACGGGCGAGCGGGATGGCCGAGCCGAAGATGGCGCCGATGGCGGCGGGCCCGGCGCCGCCGAGGAAGCCCTGGGCCCGGCGGTCGCCGCGGACCCGGTCGAAGTGCCGCGCGCCGAGCAGGACGAACGCGAAAGACGGGGCGAACGCCACCACGGACGCGAGGAGCCCGCCGGCGACCCCGGCCGCGGCATAACCGATAACGGCCACCGTCTGGACGACCGGCCCGGGAGTTATCTGGCCGAGGGCGACGGCGTTGAGGAACTGCCCGCCGGTCATCCAGTGGTAATGGCTGACCGCGTCGGACTGCATCAGCGGGACGATGACGAACCCGCCGCCGTAGGACAGGGCGCCGACCTTGAACGCGACCCACGCCACCGACAGCAGCACGCCGCCGCCGACGGTGCCCGCGGCCAGCATCGGGGCCGTCACCATGGCGGGCAGCCGGGTGTCGTCCCGGCCGTCGGCGGCGAGTCGCGCCGCTAGCTCGATCAGGCCGCAGCCCAGGAGCACCAGCACCAGCCAGACGCCGATGACCGCGGCGGCCGCGGCCCCGGCGATCAGGTAAATCAGCCAGCGGGCCGTCGCCTGGCGGCGCCGCCAGCTCGCGCCCACCAGGCCGCTGCCCGCATGGACGGCCACGGCGGGGACGGCGGCGCCGGCGCCTGCCCCCGCGCCGAGCACCCACAGCGGCGGGGACTGGCCGAGGAACAGCGCGGCCAGGGCCAGGATGACGATCAGTCCGGGCACGATGAACGCGGCGCCCCCCGCCAGCGCCCCGAGGCGGCCGCGGAGCCGCCACGCGCACCAGATGGCCAGCTGGGTGGACGCCGGCCCGGGCATGAGGTTGCAGACCGCGATCGCGTCCTCGAACTCGCGGGCGTCCAGCCAGCCGCGGCGCCGCACGCACAGGTCGCGCAGCAGCCTGATGTGGGTCGGCGGGCCGCCGAACCCGGTACAGCCGATGCGGCCCCACTCGCGGATGATCGTGACCAGGGACACGCGGGACACGCGCGCCGGCGTCTCCGGTGTCTGCGGGGTGGTCTCGCCGGCGTCCTCGTCGCTGCTCACTG
>DATKRH010000318.1:0-2105 GCA_035532295.1 Streptosporangiaceae bacterium | reverse complement strand
GGCCGCTCATGGCCGAAGTTGTGCCACAGCCCGAGAGACATCTCGGGCAGGTCGATGCCGCTGCGCCCGCAGCGGCGGTAGTTCATCAGCTCATACCGGTCAGACGCGGCAACGTAAGTCATGGGCAGGAGTCTGCCACTGCGCCCGACGACGCCCACGCGCAGGCAACCAGCGACCTGGGGTTCCGGCTCGACCTGGCCCAGGCATTCGGGCAATCGGACCAGCTGGCCCCGCTACATCCCGTTATGTTCGGCAGCCCTCCACAGGATCTTCACAGCTACCTCACTGAAAGCGCACCGCTGAGTGGTGGTCTGTAGTCGTTGGACAGAGGGGGAGCCCGCCGAACGTTTTAGCCGCACTCCGGTGGGCACGGTCTATGTAGTCTCGGCCCTGACCTTGCTGGGACCCCATGGCGGGACCGTTGCTCTTGCCCCGGCCAGGCCCTGACCTTGCCGGACGGGGCGAGGCGCCCGCCCCCCATCGCCGCTTTCCCGGCCCTGAACTCGCTGGGACCGCGGTGGGGACCCGCCTCAGCCTAGGCCAGCTTCCCGGCGATGTCATTAACGCCGGCGATGTCATTTAGCGCCGGCGATGTCATCCAGCGCCGCGCCGAAGACCTCCGCAATCTGCCCGATCTCTGCCTCGCTGATAACGAACGGCGGGGAGACCTGCAGCGCCACACCGCGCAGTAGGCGAGTGATAACGCCAAGCTCGCGGATGCGAGCGACTAGCCGGGGACCCAAGCCGGGATCGGCGGCCCTGGCCTCTGGCGCGATCTCGACGGCAGTGAGCAGGCCCGTGCCAGTGCGCACCTCGGCGACCAGTTCGTGGTCGGCCAGCGGGGCGAGGCTGGCCGCCAGCACCCCTTCGAGCTCCCTGACCCGTGGCACCAGCTGCTCCCGCTCGAGAATGTCGAGGTTGGCCAGGCCGACGGCGCACGCCGTGGGGTGCGCCTGGTAGGTGTATCCGTGCCGGAAGATCTCCGCCGAGCCCGGCCGCCAGAATGGCTCGGTCACTCGGGGGCCGACGAGCACCGCGCCCAGGGGCGCGTAGCCGGAGGTGAGCCCCTTGGCCACCGTCATCAGGTCCGGTTCCAGTGCGAAGCGCTCGCTGCCGAACCAGCTGCCGACCCGGCCGAATCCGGTGATCACCTCATCGGCGACGAACAGCACATCCTGCTCGCGGCAGATCTCCTGGACGCGGGTCAGGTAGCCCTCAGGCGGGAAGTACACGCCCCCGGCCCCGACCACCGGCTCGCAGAAGAAAGCGGCCACCCGGCCGGCACCCAGCTGGCCGATCATCTTCTCCAGCGCGGCCGCGTCGTCCCAGGGAACGCGCTCCACCAGCGGTACCAGCGGGCTGAAGGCCTCGGTGTTGGCGGGGATACCGCTCAGCGAGGTGCCGTAGGCGTTGACCCCGTGGTAGGCGTGCGAGCGGCCGATGATGACCTGCCGGGCGGGCTGGCCGACCGCCCGCCAGTACGCGCGGGCCAGCTTGGCGGCGGTGTCGATGGCATCGGATCCGCCGCCCGGCGTGAAGAACACCTTGGCGTCCGGGATTGGCGCCAGGTCGCTGACGCGGCGCGCCAGCGTCTCAGCCGGGCGGTTGGAGAAGGGCTCGAACACCTGGTAGGCGGCGAGCTGGCGCATCTGCGCAGCCGCGGCATCGGCGATGGCGGCCCGGCCGTGCCCGATGTTGCAGTACCAGAGGCTGGCCAGCGCGTCCAGGTAGGACCGCCCGTCGGCGTCGAACACGGTCGATCCCGCGCCGCCGGTGATGGTGACCACGCCGCCGGCGGCCAGGCCGGCCATGTTCGCGAACCCGTTCCACATGGCGGGCGGGCGCCCCGCGCCGCTGGAGTCCGATGTCTGTGTCATAGCTTGTTCCCTCCCGGACCTAGGCCCGTTATGCGTCCAGGATGGCAAACGACGCGCCCGGCATGGCGACCGTGGTCTCCCCGATCGTCACCCCCGGCCGCGACGCCGCCAGGATCGCGGTCGGCGGATCGGGCAGCGGCACCGTCAGGGGCGCCCCGCCCAGGCTGGTCACGATCAGCAGCCGGCCGCGCGCGATGACCAGCCACCGCGCGTCCTCATCGAAGCTGA
>DATKRH010000317.1:0-5700 GCA_035532295.1 Streptosporangiaceae bacterium | reverse complement strand
CGCGAGGACCACCGACTCGGCGTCGACGTGGAAATGCCGGCGCAGGGCGGCGCGGGTGTCGCTCACGCCGAACCCGTCGGTGCCGAGCGAGCTCCACTCCCCGGGGACCCAGGGGGCGATCTGGTCCGGGACGGCACGCATCCAGTCGGAGACGGCGACAACGGGTCCCGCGGCAGCGTCGAGGGTCGTGGTGAGATACGGCGTCCGCGGCGGCTGCTCCGGGTGCAGCAGGTTGTGCGTATCAGCGGCCAGCGCCTCGCGACGCAGCTCGCTCCACGAGGTGACGGACCACACGTCGGCCGCGACCCCCCAGTCGTCGGCGAGCAGCTGCTGGGCCCGCAGCGCCCAGTGGATAGCGGTGCCCGAGCTCAGCAGCTGTGCCTGCGGCCGGTCCGCGGGACCCTCCGGGGCCGCCGCGTAGCGGTACATGCCCCGGCGGATGCCCTCGTCCACCCCCGCCGGCATGGGCGGTTGCACCACGGGCTCGTTGTAGATCGTCAGGTAGTAGAAGACGTTCTCCGGGGACTCGCCATACATCCGGCGCAGCGCATCCTGCACGATGACCGCGATCTCGTAGCCGAAGGCCGGGTCGTAGGCGATGCACGCGGGGTTCGTCGAGGCGAGCAGCAGCGAGTGGCCGTCCTGGTGCTGGAGCCCCTCGCCGTTGAGCGTCGTGCGCCCGGCGGTCGCGCCGAGCAGGAACCCGCGGCCCATGGCGTCGGCGAAGCCCCAGGCGAGGTCTCCGATCCGCTGGAAGCCGAACATCGAGTAGAAGACGAACACCGGGATCATGGGCAGGCCATGAACCGCATAGGCGGTGCCCGCGGCGATCGTCGAGGCCATCGAGCCTGCTTCGGAGATGCCTTCGTGCAGGATCTGGCCCTTGACGTCCTCCCGGTAGGAGAGCAGCAGGTCGGCGTCCACGGGGTCGTACTGCTGGCCGTGCGGCGAGTAGATCTTCGCGGTGGGGAACAGCGAGTCCATGCCGAACGTCCGGGCCTCGTCGGGGACGATCGGGACGAACCGCGGGCCCACGGTCTTGTCCTTCATGAGCTCCTTGAGCAGCCGGACGAACGCCATGGTCGTGGCGACCTCCTGCCGGCCGGAGCCTTTCTTCAGCAGGTCGTAGGACTTCTCCGAGATCGGCGGGAGCGGCTTGGCCCGGAGCACCCGTTCCGGCAGGTACCCCCCGAGGGCGCGGCGGCGCTCGAGGAGATAGCCGACCTCGTCGCTGTCCGGCCCCGGGTGGTAGTAGGGCGGCAGCTCCGCGTCGAGCGCTGCGTCCGGGATCTCGAGGTAGAGCCGGTCCCGGAACGCCTTGAGCTCGGCCTTGGTGAGCTTCTTCATCTGGTGGGTGGCGTTGCGGGCCTCGAAGTCGGGTCCGAGCGTCCACCCCTTGATGGTCTGGGCCAGGATGACCGTCGGTTGACCGACGTGCTCGCGGGCGGCCTTGAACGCGGCGTAGACCTTGCGGTAGTCGTGGCCGCCGCGGGAGAGCTTGGTCAGGGCATCGTCGGACAGGTGGGACACCATTGAGCGCAGCCGCGGGTCCCGGCCGAAGAAGTCCTCGCGGATGAACGAGCCGGGGCTCACCGAGTAGGTCTGGAACTGCCCGTCCGGTGTGGTGTTCATCGCGTTGACGAGCACGCCGTCGGAGTCCCGGGCCAAGAGCTCGTCCCACTCCCGGCCCCACACCACCTTGATCACGTGCCAGCCGGCACCGCGGAAGTGCGCCTCCAGCTCCTGGATGATCTTGCCGTTGCCGCGGACCGGCCCGTCGAGGCGCTGCAGGTTGCAGTTCACGACGAAGGTGAGGTTGTCGAGCTCCTCGCGGGCGGCCACCCCCAACGCGCCGAGGGACTCCGGCTCGTCGGTCTCGCCGTCGCCGAGGAAGCACCACACGTGTGACCGCGAGGTGTCCTTGAGCTCCCGGTGCAGCAGGTAGCGGTTGAACCGGGCCTGGTAGATGGCGTTGATCGGTGCCAGTCCCATGGACACCGTGGGGAACTCCCAGAACTCCGGCATGAGCCGCGGGTGCGGGTAGGACGGCAGGCCGCCGCCGGGGTGGGACAGCTCCTGGCGGAACCCGTCGAGGGTGCGTTCGCTGAGCCGGCCCTCGAGGTAGGCGCGGGCGTAGATGCCCGGTGACGCGTGCCCCTGGAAGTACACGTGGTCGCCGGACTCGCCGCCCGCCTTCCCCCGGAAGAAGTGGTTGAAGCCCACCTCGTAGAGACTGGCGGCGCTCGCGTAGGTGGCGATGTGCCCGCCGACCCCGAGCCCCGGCCGGTTCGCCCGCGACACCATGACGGCCGCGTTCCAGCGGATGTAGGCGCGGATCCGCCGCTCCACGTACTCGTCCCCGGGGAACCAGGGCTCACGCTCGGGCGGGATCGTGTTGATGTAGTCGGTGCTGCGCAGGCCCGGGACGCCGACCTGCTGCTCGCGGGCCCGCTCCAGCAGCCGCAGCATGACGTACCTTGCCCGGCTCCGGCCGCGGGTCTTCACCACGGTGTCGAACGAGTCGAGCCACTCCCTGGTCTCGTCCGGGTCGATGTCCGGCAACTGGGTGGGAAGGCCATCGCTGATGATGGAGAAGCGTTGACGTCCGGCAGCCACGGGGTATCCCGCCTTCCGCGATCCTGGGCGGCTGGTAACCGCCTCGGGAGTGGACGGGGGAGGCCGGTCGCCGCCCCCCGCTGATCAGGGGTTGTCCAGACCAATTCTGGTACCTGCGCCCCGGAAACGCATCCCCGCCCGGAGGCGGTGGCCGCAGGCGGTCAGCGGCTGGCACGCGGGGCCAACCCGGCGCTTCCCGGGGATGTCCCCTCGTGACAGGCTGGGTACACCGACAGTGCGCACCAGGGCACACCGTCAGGCTATGTGAGGTACCCGAGCGGTCAAAGGACGGAGGCGGGGCATGCAGGCAGCGGTAGGAGACCGGCTCCACATTCACGGGCATAACGTCGGCGACCCGGACAAGATGGGGGAGATCATCGAGGTGCACGGCAAAGCCGGCGAGCCTCCCTACGTGGTCCGCTTCGACGACGGGCACACCGGGCTCGTCTTCCCGGGGCCCGACGCCGTGATCGAGCACCCGCGCCGGGGTAACGGCGCCCGCAAGCCGGCGCCGGCCGGCAAGCCCGCGCCGGCCCGCAAGGCGGGGCCGGCCAGCAAGAGCAGCGCAGCGCCACGGAAGAAGAGCAAGTAGCCGCCCCCGGTGGGGACCCGCTCCGGTGCGCCCGGCTGGTTGCGGGACGGGGGAGTCGCTGCCACAGTCGTTTGGCATGAAAACCGAAGTGATCGGAGTCGCGACCGGACGGCGCGAGAACGTGCACGACATCACGGCGGTTTGTGCTGAGTTCACCGCGACGGCAGCCGCGGATGGCGACGGCCTGCTGCACGTGTTCGCCCCGCACGCCACCGCTGGCCTCGCGCTGATGGAACTGGGGTCGGGCAGCGAAGCCGACCTGCTGGCGGCCCTCGCGGACCTGCTGCCCGCCGACGACCGCTGGCGGCACGCGCACGGGTCACGTGGGCACGGCCGGGCCCACGTCATGCCCGCCCTGGTGGCCCCGTTCCTGGTGATCCCGGTCCTGGCCGGCCAGATGGCGCTGGGTACCTGGCAATCGGTGGCCCTCATCGACCTGAATGTGGACAATACCGACAGACATGTCCGATTGTCGTATCTTGGGTGACTCGCCCATGGAGACGGGAAGGCTCGGGGCGAAGGCGGATTTGACTTCGGTGCCCTTTGGCACTTGCGCCGGGGGCCGACCCAGTGTGGACTGTGCGGGCAGGCAGTGCGGACGCGGCGACTGCCGTGACCGGCCGAACCGCCCCGGCTGAGCAGGGCAGGGTGGGCTGACGCGGCGACGGCGCCGCGGGAAAGGATTTGAGGAGGAGTCAGTGAGCGCGACCGCGCGCCAGGCGCACGATGAACAGGGCCTGGCCGAGCGACTTGGCATCAAGCCGGGTCAGGTGGTGCAGGAGATCGGCTACGACGACGACTGCGATCAGCAGTTGCGGGACGCCATCAGCCAGCAAAAAGACACCGAACTTGTCGACGAGGAATACGAGGACGTGGTCGACGTGGTCCTGCTGTGGTGGCGGGACGGGGACGGAGATCTCGTAGACGCCCTGGTGGACGCTCTCACGCCGCTTGCCGACGGTGGCTACATCTGGCTGCTGACTCCCAAGGCTGGCCGGGACAACCACGTGGAGCCCAGTGAGATCGGGGAGGCGGCGCCGACCGCCGGACTGTCCCAGACCTCCAGCATCCGTGCTGGCCGGGACTGGCTCGGGACCCGCCTGGTCGCACCGCGGGCCCGCCGCTGAGGACACACGCGCAGGGCATATGAGGCCGGCCACCGCTGTGCCTGCCCGCTGAGCCCACCCACGGGGCACGCCCGCGTGGGGGCGGCTGGGCCGTGAGTGGCAGACTGGCCCCATCCCATGATGCTTCTGGGTGCCGCGGTGTTGCGGGCCGCGGACCCGTCCCCCGTGAAAGGACCGGCGAATGGCAGTCGAGGTCGGCCAGGAGGCCCCCGATTTCGAGTTGAAGAACCAGCACGGCGAGCCCGTCCAGCTGTCCAGCTTCCGCGGGGCCAAGAACGTGGTGCTCGTCTTCTACCCGTTCGCGTTCAGCGGCGTGTGCGGCACGGAGCTGTGCGCGCTGCGCGATGACTTCCCCGAGGTCAACCGCGATGACGTGGAACTGCTGACGGTGTCGGTGGACTCCACGTTCGTGCTGCGAAAGTGGGCGGACACCGAGAACTTCGGGTTCGGCCTGCTCTCCGATTTCTGGCCGCACGGGGCGGTCGCCAGCCTCTACGGTGTGTTCGACGAGGAAAAGGGCCGCGCCGAGCGCGGCACGTTCATAATCGACAGGGCCGGCGTGGTCCGGTGGAAGGTAGTCAACCCGGTCCCTCAGGCGCGTGACATCGCCGAGTACCAGAAGGCGCTCGCCGACCTGGACTAGGTGCCAGCACACCGCCGGGGACAGCGAAGGAGCGGCAGACGATGCCCTGCTATCGCTGTGGCACGCGCCAGGTGGACCCGGCCCGTGGGCACAGCCCCTGGAAGCGCGGGGTGCGGGAGGACCAGCAGGTCCTGATCTGCCCCAGCTGCCAGGCGGCCCACGACTGGACGGCCGTACTGGACCGGTGCGGCCGGTGTGGCAGCGTGCGGCTGGTCCGCCGGCTCGGCGAGGTGGAGTGCCGCGAGTGCGGTTTCGTCGTCTCACCGGAAGGCGCGGCTGCCGGGCCGGAAGGTGCCAGCCGGGCCGTCGGGGAAGCGGCCGGGCTGTCCGAGGAGGTCGCCCGGGCACTCGACCGGGTCCTGGGCCGCGGTACTGAAAGCCGCGGTACTGAGAACCGCAGTACTGAGAGCCGCAGTACTGGGAGGCGCAGTCCCGTCGGGAGCTGAGGGGCGGCCGTTGTGACCGACGCCGCGGTGGTGGGGCGCATTCTGCGTGAGTACCACCAGGGTGGGGTCGGGCCGTCCCGGGTCCGGCGGCTGGCCGGATCGGTCCGCGGCGCCAGCGTCACCTACCAGCTCGGCTGGCCCGGCGGTCCCCGGCTGGTGGTACGGGCGTTCCGCGCGGACCTGCCGGTGGCCTGGCAATACCAAGGATGCGGAACGGCGGCCGTGACCGACTGGCTGCTCGGCCGCGCCGCCATCCTGGGCTGGCTGGAGGAGCAC
>DATKRH010000316.1:0-16974 GCA_035532295.1 Streptosporangiaceae bacterium | reverse complement strand
GCGGACCGTGGACGATGTCATACCCGCACCATACCTTGCTTCCATGCGCGTGATGCATGGTAGCCGGGCCTTGAAGTCACGGTGCGGTCAATATGTCGCGAACGCTACATCTATGCAGGCAGATACCCCAATATGGTGCCTCAGTAGCCGTGGGGACGGGAGCATCGGAATGGCTGGGGCTGGCAACCGCTGGTGGGGGCCGCGGTCTGACTACCCCTGGGAAGAAGACGCGCTCAAGCACATCCGTGACCAGATGCCGGCCGCCGAGCCGTACCGGGCCTGGCAGACCTTCACCTTCACCGCGCAGGGCGGTCACATCCGCGAGGTGGACCTGTTCATCGCGACCCCCAGTGGCCTGTTCCTGGTCGAGATCAAAAGCCAGCCCGGACGGGCCACCAACCAGGGCTCAACCTGGCTGTTCCAGGGCGGCGACCGGCTGCGCACGATCGAGAACCCGCTGCACCTGACCGATCGCAAGTGCAAGGAACTGAAGACCCAGCTCGAATGGGCCGCGAGGTCACTCCGCCTGAACGTGCGCATTCCCTACATTCAGGCGGCCGTGTTCTTGTCCGCCCCGGACCTGCGCTGCGAATTCGACGAGGTCCAGCGCATCGGCGTCTACGGCCGGGACAGGCTCACCGCCCGCACCGGGCTTGAGGGCATCTGGTCCGGCCTGCTCGGCAAGCCTCCGCGCAACGCCGCGAGCCGGGTGGACCCGGCCTTCTCCCGCCAGCTTCACCGGCTGCTGGACAAGGTCGGCATCCAGGGACTGCGCAAGCAGCGCAAGATGGGCCCGTTCCAGCTCGAACCGCGCGCGTTCGACACCGGGCCCACCTGGGAGGACTACCTCGCGCAGAACACGGCACTCCCTGGTGACCAGCCCCGCCGGATCCGCATTTACCTGTCCGGCCGGGACGCTCCCAAGGAGGAGCGGGAGTCGGCCCGCCGCGCTGCCCGCCGCGAGTACCTGGCCCTGCAGGGAATCGCGCATGAGGGGATCGTGCGGGCGGAGCAGTTCAGCGATGAGCATGAAGCGGGGCCCGCGATCATCTTCCGGCACGGCAAGGACTGGCAGCGCCTCGACCATTTCATGGCCGAGCATGGCGCGCAGATCCCGGTGGAGACCAGGGTCGAGATGGTCCGCCAGCTTGCCGAGGCCCTCGACCATGCGCACCGCCGCCACCTCTACCACCGGGCGCTGGCTGCCCGCAGCGTCTACGTGGAGATGGACGGGCGCTACCCGCGGCTGCGGATCTGCGACTGGCAGGTGTCGGCCCGGCCCGGTGGCGGGTCTTCATCCCCGCACACGGCGATGGCCTCTGGCCGGGCAACGGCGCTCGGCGCGCACGTGGACGCGTCGGCCGCCGCCTACTTAGCACCCGAGTTCGGTAACCCGGACTGCGACGCCACCCTGCTGGACGTGTTCGGCCTGGGCGCGCTCACCCACCTGATCCTCACCGGCCAGCCACCCGCCGGGTCCGCCAAGGGACTGGCCGCCCGTCTCGCCAGCGAGCGCGCCCTCGTGCCCTCGGCTGTTGCAGACCAGATCAGCCCGTCGATGGACGACCTGGTCAAGGGTGCGACGGCCGTTCAGCCGAGCGACCGCTTCGAGTCGGTGCGGGACTTCCTCGGCTACCTGGACCTGGTGGAGGAGGAGCTCACCCGGCCAGACCGGGACGAGATCCCCGACCTGCTGACCGCGACCAAGGGCGTGATGGTGGATGGCTGGGAGGTCGCGGGAGTGCTCGGCAAGGGCTCCACCGCCCGTGCGCTGCTGATGACGAAGGACGGGGAGGAGCGCGTCTACAAGGTGGCGCTCACCGAGGCCGCCCGGACGCGGCTCGCGCACGAGGCCGCCCAGCTGCGCCGGCTCCGCGACTCGCACATCGTGCGGTGGATCGACGGCCCGCTCGCGATCGGAGAGCGCACCGTCCTGATCGTGGATCGGGCCGGGGAGCAGACCGTCGGCCAGTACCTGCGTAACGAGGGCCGGTTCCCGATCGGCGATCTGGAGAGCCTCGGCACCCAGTTGTTCCAGGTGGTGGAGTACCTGGAGAGCGAGGGAGCCTGGCATCGCGACATCAAGCCCGACAACCTGGCGTTGCGCAGGCCCCCGAAGAAGGGCTACCGCCTCGTCCTGTTCGATTTTTCGCTCGCCGATACCACCACCCGCGCGACGCAGGCAGGCACTCCCCTCTACCTGGATCCGTTCCTGGGTACCGAACGCAGGCCGGAGTTCGACGCCGCCGCGGAGCGCTACGCCGTCGCGGTGACACTCCATGAGATGGCCAGCGGGGAACTGCCGTCCTGGGGAGACGCGATCGTGGACGCCAAGCTCCTCGACCCGTCCGAGCAACTGCCGCAACTTGCCGAGGACGCCTTCGACCCGCAGTTGCGGGAGCGGCTGGCCGCCTTCTTCTCGGAAGCCCTGCAGCGTGACCCCGCCAAACGGCATGTCTCGCTGGCCGACATGGAGCACGCGTGGTCCGACGTCTTCCGGGACCTGGATCAAGCCCGGCCCGCGACAACACCGCGCACCGTCGACGCCGAGCCCTCCTCCCCCGCCGAAGCCAGGGCCCTGTCGGCGGCCCAGGTGGAGGCAGCCACCCCGCTGGTGGCGGCGGGCCTGTCGTCACGGGCACTGTCGGCTGCGGAAGACCAGCTCAAGGTGTCCACGGTCGGTGAGCTGGTCAAGATCCCAGCCGCCCGGGTGCAGCGGCTACGCGGGGCAGGGCTCGGCCCGCGCAACGAGTTGCTCAAGCGGGCCCGGGAATGGCGGCAGCAGCTTCAGGTTGCCGAGCGCTCCCCGCAGGCACCCAAGACCACGTCGGCCGAGGTGGACCCGGCCACGCTCAGCCTCGATGAGGTAGCAGCCCAGCTCGTCCCCAGAGAAACCGGCAGCAACCCAGCCGAGGTGCGGGTGATCCGGCTCGTGCTGGCCCTGCCGGACGCCGATGGGCAGCCCGCCCCCGTCCCCGCCTGGGCGCCGCAGTCCGTGATCGCCGCGCAGGCAGCGCTCAGCCCGCCCGATGTCGCCAGCTTGCTCGCCAAGGCGCGGGATCGCTGGACCAAGAGCCTCCCGGCGGTGACCGCGCTGCGGAAGACGGTGCGGGAGATCCTGGACCAGCATGGCCGGGTCATGGAGTCCGGGCATCTGGCCGCCGCACTGCTGGCCGAACGCGGATGTGCGCTCGGCGACGCCGCCGCCCGGCTTGCCGTGGCACAGGCGTGCCTGCGTGCCGCGATCACGACCGAGGAGCACCTGGAGAACCCGCGGCTGGCCCAGCGCCGCAGCCCCCACGGAAACGTGCTGATCGCCTCGGTGGTCGAAGGCGACCCGAGCCTGCCGACCGAAGAGGAACTGTTCGACTACGCGATCAACCTCGGCGTGACCGCGGACGAACTCGTGGATCTCGCGGACGGTGAGCCGTTGCCGGGCGGCGCGGCCGCCCGGCAACGGCTCACTGAAGTCGAACGCCCGGCGGGCATGCCGGCCCTGGCCGACACCGACCTGGTGGCGCTCGCCGTGGGCGCCTCCAGGGACGCGGCGATGACCGCCCGGCTGGAGCTGTATCCGCGCAGCCTCAGCGCCGCCCGGGCATTGCAGCTGTCCCAGGCAGCCAGCTACCTCGCCGATCCGGGCATCGAGCCGGACCAGTTGCGGGAGCGGGTGCTGGCTCGTTTCCCCGAGCTCACCGGCCTGCCAGAACCGGGCGAACTGCGGAAGATCCTGATCGGCCTGGGTCACCGCGTCGACGTGACAACCGGGGCCGACGGCAGGCAGCGGTACCGCGCCCCGGGCGGGACGCTGGTCCCCGCCTGGTCGAGCACCAGGGGACCGACCTCGCTCAGCCTGGACGGAGACGCCGGGCAGGACGCCGAGGCCCGGCTGCGGCTGCGGACCGCCGCCGAGCGCGGTGGCTTCCTGGTGGTCAAGAGCAGGGTGAACGAGGCGGTCGCGGTGACCGCCGAATTGGCCCGGATGGACGGGGTCACGCCGGCGCCGGTGGCCCGCCTGTTCGTGTCGGCACTGCGCGACCTCGTGACGCAGCGCGGCAAGCCCCGCTGGGAGAGCGTGCTCGCCGCTGATTCGGCGGACGCGGCCCCGACCGCGCAGGTGGGTTTCGGCAAGCTGGTGGACACCGCGTGGGAGCGGATCGGCGCCCACGTCGGTGCCCAGCCGGGGGTCGTGCTCCTGCACGACGCCACCCCCCTCGCCCGCTACCCCGGTGGCATGGAACTGCTGGCACGGCTCGCCTCGGCCGCGCGGCAGGCTGACGAGAGGCCGCACGGCCTGTGGCTGCTGTGCCCCATGGAGGACCCCCGCCATCCCGCCCTGCTGGACGGGCACATCGTGGGGACACTCGGCGACGGCGAGCAGGTCGTCATCCGCTCCGCCACCCCATCACGCGCCGAACGGAGAGCCTCGTGATCGTCAAGGCTGCCCTGCTCATCGACCTCAAACCCCAGGTCAAGATGCTGGAGGCGGATCTGCGCCAGCGCGCCGGGCAGGAACGGGAGTTCTCGACGGCCCTGCAGACCGAATGGGAGCAGGCACACAAGGCTGAGCGGACGGCAGCCACCTACGAAACCTGGCTGGATGGGGAGGTCACCCAGGCCGCGGTCGCCTGGGTACTCGGCACAGTGTTCCTGCGGTTCTGCGAGGACAACGGCCTCATCGATGTGCCCTACCTGGCCGGACCGGGGGAACGCCTGGCGGTCGCCTCCGAACGGCAGCAGGAGTTCTTCGAGCGCCACCCGCACCTGACCGACCGGGACTGGATCGTCGCCGGGTTCGAGGACATGTCCCAGGCCTCCCCGGTGGCGGCCGGACTGTTCGACCGCGCCCACAACCCAATGTGGCGGATTACCCCCTCGCACCAGGCGGCCAAGGACCTGCTCGCCTTCTGGCGCAAACGCGGCGAGTCCGGGGACGCGCCGGTCGTCCACGACTTCATCGACCCCGGCTGGGACACCCGATTCCTCGGCGACCTCTACCAGGACCTGTCCGAACACGCCAAGAAGACCTACGCCCTGCTCCAGACCCCCGAGTTCGTCGAAGAATTCATCCTCGACCTCACCCTCGACCCGGCGATCGACGAGTTCGGCCTAGAACCCGACCCGCCACGGGCCCGCCCCGACCTGCCCCGGACTCTGCGGGTCATCGACCCCGCCTGCGGCTCCGGCCACTTCCTGCTCGGCGCGTTCCGCAGGCTCAACGACCGCTGGGAGCAGCACGCCCCCGCGATGGACCCCTGGGACCGGATCACCCGCATCCTGTCCGGCTTGCACGGCGTGGACAAGAACCCGTTCGCAGTCTCCGTCGCCCGCTTCCGCCTGCTCCTAGCCGTCATGAAGGCTGGCGACGTCAAGCGCCTCGCCGACGCCCACGACTTCCCCCTCAACATCGCCGTCGGCGACTCCCTCCTGCACGGCCGCGGCGGCGCAGGCGAGCAAGGTGAACTGTTCGGCGCGAGCGGAGTCTTCACTTACCGATCAGAGGATGTCGGCGACTACATCAGCTCCGTCGACATCCTCGGCGTGAACTCCTACCACGTCGTCGTGGGCAACCCTCCCTATATCAGGGTGCGCGACGAACGGGAAAGAGAGAACTACCGGGCCGCATACCGCAGGGTTTGCGTGGGCAAATACGTCCTCACAGTCCCGTTTTCTTACAGATTCTTCCAATTGGCCAGGGTCGCCGCCGGTGACCGTCGGCGAGCCGGCTATATCGGTCAGATCACCTCTGACTCATTTATGAAGCGGGAGTTCGGCAAGAAATTGATCGAAGATTTCTTCGCACAGAAGGCGGAACTGACTCACGTCATCGACACGTCCGGCGCCTTCATCCCCGGTCATGGCACTCCCACCGTGATCCTCTTCGGCCGTAACATGCTCCCAACGCCTCGCCCGGTTCGGGCAGTGCTTCGTATACACGGCGAGCCCATGGAGCCGGAAGATCCAGCCAAAGGGTTCGTATGGCGCGCGATCCTCGACCAGATCGGCCAACCGGGTAGCGAGAGCGACTGGGTCACAGTAGTGGACCTTCCACGTGGCCGCCTCGCCACTCATCCCTGGAGTCTTAGCGGCGGTGGCGCAGGAGACCTCTTCCAAGAGCTTGAGAATACGAAGCTGGACTCGATGGTTTCACGTGCACAGTCAATCGGAATCACGTCAGTAACCGGGGAAGATGATCTCTACCTACTGCCCCGGAACGGTGCCGCTGAACGGCTACATGTACCCCTAACCCGGCCATTGATCACCGGTGATGTCATTAGGGATTTCAACGCAGTGCCCGTGTTCGACTCGGTGTGGGTGTATACAGACGACTTCAAGGTCCGCGATCTGGGGGAGCTTAAGGGGTCAGAGAAACTACTGACCACCTACCGAACCGCCATTTCACATCGCCGCCGTTTCGGCACACCAATGCTGGAGCGTGGCCTCACATGGTACGAATGGCAAGAACTCTACTCAAACAAGCTAACGACCCCCTTGTCAATTACTTTTGCCGAAGTTGCCACACACAACCATTTCGTTTTGGATCGTGGCGGGAAAGTCTTCAAACAGTCTGCGCCTGTGATCAAGCTTCCAGAGAGCGCGAGCGAGGAAGACCACCTTGCTCTGCTCGGGGTGCTCAACAGCTCCACCATCTGCTTCTGGCTGCGGCAGCAGTGCGGCGCAAAAGGCGGTAGCGGAATCGGACGTGGCATCCAGCCCGAGCAGTGGATGGAGCGCTACAACTTCAATTCCTCCAATGTGGAAGAGGTTCCGCTACCCGGCAAGCTGCCTCTGGAATTCGGGCGAGCGCTGGATGGGCTGGCGCAGCGAGTGAGAACCGTCGAACCACTGGCGGTGTGCAAGGCGGCGCTCCCGACCCTGGAGCGGCTAAATGAGGCTCGTGTCGAGCATATCCGCATCCGGGGGCAGATGATCGCGTTGCAGGAGGAGTTGGACTGGGAGGTCTACCGGATATATGGGCTGCTGTCTGAACAGGAGGCTGCTGAACTTCGCACAGACCCAGATGGACTTCCGGAGTTGCGACTGGGCGAGCGCGCATTCGAGATCGTGCTGGCTCAGCGCATGGCGGCGGGCGAGGTAGAGACGCAGTGGTTCGCCCGGCATGGGTCCACTCCGATCACGGAGATCCCCTCGCACTGGCCGCAGGCTTACCGGGAGGTGGTGCAGCGGCGGATTGAGGTGATCGGGCGGCGCCGGGATCTGGCGCTGATCGAGCGGCCTGAGTGCAAGCGGCGCTGGCAGGCCGAGCCGTGGGGGAAGAAGGAGTCGGCGGCGTTGCGGGCCTGGCTGCTGGATCGCTGCGAGCGGCGGGACCTGTGGTTCACGCCGAGCGACAGCGGCGTCGAGGAACCCCGCCCGATGACGGTGAACCGGCTGGCGGACCGGTTGCGGGGTGATGCCGACTTCGTGTCGGTGGCCCGGCTGTATGCGGGGCCGGACGCGGATCTGGCCGAGGTAGTCGCCGGTATCACCGACGCCGAGCATGTGCCCTACCTGGCGGCGATGCGCTACAAGGACACGGGGCTGCGCAAGCGCCAGCAGTGGGAGGACACCTGGGAGAAGCAGCGTGAGGAGGATGCCACCGGCCAGCGGCTCAATATCCCGGTCCCGCCCAAGTACACCTCGGCCGATTTCCGCAAGGGCTCGTACTGGTCGAATCGTGGCAAGCTGGATGTTCCGAAGGAGCGGTTCATCTCCTACCCGCTGGCGAGCCCGGACGGGGACGGGTCGCTGCTGCTCGGCTGGGCGGGCTGGGATCACCGCGAGCAGGCGCACGCGCTGATGACGATCATCGAGGACCGGGCCACCCGGGACGGCTGGGGCCGCGACCGGGTGATCCCGCTGATCGCCGGGCTGGCCGAGGTGATGCCGTGGGTGCGGCAATGGCATGGCGAGGTGGATCCTGCGTTCGGGATGAGCCCGGCCGACGCCTACGCCGGTTATCTCGAAGATCAGCAGCGCCGCTGCGGGGCGACCGGCGGCGACCTGGCCGCCTGGCGGCCGTCGGCGTCCGGCCGGGGGCGTCCGTCCCGTTCCGGTGCAACCATCGCCGCGAACGCGGCCACCGACAGCTAGACAGGGGCACTGGCCATGACCGCTGAACTCCTGCGCGATCTTATCGACATTCCCGAGCGGGTGCTCGCCGGGGACTTCGTGCTCACCCTGTCCAAGGGTGTCGGTGAGCGGTCCACGATCCGCGACTATGTGGTGACCGACCAGCTGGCCGAGAAGTTCGACGACGCGCTGGGGATGATCCAGTCGGCGGTGGAGGGCCGCACTTCGCGCGCGGCGTACCTGGACGGCTCTTTCGGGTCAGGTAAGAGCCATTTCCTTGCGGTGCTGCACGCGATTCTGCGCGGCGACCCGGAGGCTCGCGGCAAGGCGAAGCTCGCGGAGGTGGTCGGCAAGCACGACAGGTGGCTGGCAGGCCGCACGTTCCTGCTGGTCCCGTACCACATGATCGATTCGATCTCGCTGGAGTCGGCGGTCCTCGGCGGCTACGTCGACCATGTCCGCAGGCTCCATCCGGACGCGCCGCTGCCGGTGGTCTACCGCGACGATGTGCTGCTCGGTGACGCCCGCCGGCTGCGCGCCACGCTCGGGGATGAGAAGTTCCTGGCGAGCATGCCGGTGGACGACGAGTGGGGTGAGGTGGGCTGGGATCCGGCCGGCCTGGACGCGGCGTTCGCGGCGGTGCCCGGCGACAAGGACCGCAGGCGGCTGGTGGGCGACTTGCTGGCCACCCACTACCGCAGTTATGTCCAGGCGGTGAGCGGCACCTCGGAATCGTTCATCGAACTGGACAAGGGGCTCGCGGAGATCAGCCGGCACGCCAGGGACGTGCTGCACGTGGACGCGGTGGTGCTGCTGCTCGACGAGATCGTGCTGTGGCTGTCCAGTTATATCGGTGACCCGACCAGGATCAAGGCCGAGGCGCAGAAGGTGTCCAAGCTGGTCGAGTCGGCCGAGCACGAGCGGCCCGCCCCGATCATCAGTTTCCTGCCCCGCCAGCGGGACCTGCGGGAGCTTGTCGGGCAGGACACCGCGGGCGCGACCACGGCGAGCCTGTTCGACACGCTCAAGTACTGGGATGGCCGGTTCGACCGGATCCGGCTGGCGGACTCGAACCTGCCGGCGATCGTGGAGGCCCGGCTGTTGCGGCCCAAGGACCAGGCCGCGAAGGACGCACTGGATGCGGCTTTCGCCCAGGCGGAGCGGAGCAGGCCGGAGGTGTGGGAGGCGCTGCTGGACGCCCAAGGCGGCGAGGGCAGCCGGGCTGAGTTCCGTGCGGCCTATCCGTTCAGCCCGGCGTTCGTGCACGCAATGGTGGACGTGTCCGGCGCCTTGCAGCGGGAGCGGACGGCGCTCAAGCTCATGCAGCAACTGCTGGTCGACTACCGGGACACGCT
Organism: Streptosporangiaceae bacterium; assembly: GCA_035532295.1. Classification (GTDB taxonomy): domain Bacteria; phylum Actinomycetota; class Actinomycetes; order Streptosporangiales; family Streptosporangiaceae; genus DASUBV01. Next base: position 7,546 of record DATKRH010000316.1, on the reverse strand, counting down.
GCCGGTCGGGCAGCTCATGCCGCTCGGTGCGATCTTTGACGTCCTCGCCCGTGGTGGCGACCGGCCGTTCAGCGACAAGCTGCGCGACGAGTTCGAGCAGGCGAAGCGGTTCTATCAGCGGGTGCGGGAGTACCTGCTGCGCAAGCATGGCCTGTCCGAGGAGCAGGCGGGCCGCCTGCCTGCCCGGCACGCGTTCCGCGCTGACGACCTGGTGGTCAAGTCGCTGCTGCTGGCGGCGCTGGTGCCGAACGTCCCGGCGCTGCGGGCGCTGACCGCGACCCGGCTGGCCGCGCTCAACCACGGGTCCATCGGCGCGATGATCCCCGGCCAGGAGCAGAAGATGGTCGCCCGGACGCTGCGCGAACTGGGCGGGGAGTTCGGGGAGATCCGGGTTTCCGACGCGGACAACCCTTCGGTCGAGATCAACCTGATCGGCGTCAACACCAGCGAGATCCTCCAGCAGGTCATCCACGTAGACGACCCCGCCGCCAGGCGGCGGCTGCTCAAGGCGCTGCTGTGGGAGGACTTCAAGGTCACCGACCGGGGCGAGTTCACCACCACCGGCCCGGTCGTGTGGAAGGGCACCGAACGGACCGCGGAACTGGTGTTCGCCAACGTCCGTGACCCGGATCTGGCCGACGCCCAGTTCGAGCCGGAAGTGCCCGGCGCGGTCCGGGTCGTCATCGACTACCCGTTCGACGAGGCCAGCTACTGGCCTTCCGACGACCGTCACCGGGTACAGGTGCTGCGTGAGCGGCTGAACCGGCCGCACACGGTCGTCTGGCTGCCCTCGTTCCTGTCCGGTGACCGGCTGGCCGAGCTCGGTGACCTCGTCAAGATCCGTTACGTGCTGGACGGCCGGGGCCGCCTCGACGAGCTGACCCCGTACCTGTCGCCGGAAGACCGCCACCACGCCCGGATGGTGCTGGAGAGCCGGAAGTCGGCGCTCACCACCAGGCTGCGGGAGGTGCTGCGCCGGGCCTACGGCCTGGCAAGCCCGGACGATGCCGACCTTGGTGCGGCCGCCGATGAGCACCTCATGGCGCTGGACTCCCAGTTGCAGCTCCGGCCCCCGGCCGGGCTGGGTTTCGCCGACGCGCTGACCCGGATCTGCGGTCAGGTGCTCGCCCACGCCTACCCGCGTCACCCGGATTTCGACCCGAACGGCGGCGGGCGGGTCATCCGGCGGACCGACCTGTCGGCGGTGCTGGCGACGGTGGAGCGCGCCGCCCAGGACAAGGTGGGCCGGCTGGAGGTGCCCCCGGCCGACCTGCCGGTGTTGCGCAAGATCGCGAACCCGCTGGAGATCGCGACGGTCGGCGAGGTGTTCGTGCTGCGGGATGACTGGAAGCTGCGGATCGAGCGCTGTGCCGCCGCTGCCGGGCCGGTCACCGACGTGAAGGTCGGTGACATCCGTTCCTGGATCGCTGACGAACAGCCGGGCCTGCCGCCGCTGGTCGCCGACCTGCTGGTGTGCTGTTTCGCGGTGCAGTCCGACCGGGCGTGGATGCGCGCGGGCCAGCCGCTGGCCCCTCCCGAACTGGGGAGGCTCGCCCCGGACATGGTGCTGCGCAAGCAGGAACTGCCGGCCGAGGACGAGTTCGCGAGCGCGAACGACCGCGCCGCCTTGATCTTCGATGTGGCCCGCCAGCCGGTCCGCAGCGCCAGGTCCGTGCAGGCCCTCGCCGACGAGGTCCGCCGGCGGGCCGGCGCGCTGCTGCCCGCCGCCGAATCCCTGGCAGCCCAGCTTGACCGCCACCGCGCCACCCTCGGGCTGGACGAAGGCTCCCCCCGGCTGGTGACGGCGCGGGCGGCGGCGGAACTGGCCAACCGGCTCACCGGGCTGACCGGCGCGACCGCGCTGCTGCGCGCGCTGGCCAGCGCCGACCTGCCCCGCGACGCCGTCATCTACCGGGCCAGCGTGGCCACCGCCCACGACCTGGCCGAGCAGATCGCCGCGATCAGGTGGGAGATCCTGGACCGTACCGCCGCCCTGGCCAGCAGTGACAGTTCCGATGCCGAGCAGGCTGCGGTGATCATGAACGAGTTGCGCGCGGCTGCCAGGCGGGACGAGCACGAACTCGCGTTCGGCACCGCGCTGCGGGCGGCGGACGCAGCGGCGACGAAGCTCATGCTCGACATCGCCCGCCGGAAGACCACCCACACGCCTGAACCCGGCGGCGGGCCGTCCGGGGATGACGCCACCGGCACCCCCGGTGAGGGCACCCACAACGGACCAGGCGGCCAGCCGCAGGGCGAACCACAACAGGCGGGCACTCCGGTAAGCGCCAGCGGGACAACGCACAAGCAGGCACGTGGCAGCGCGGTCTTCGCCGTCGTGGATGAACTGCTCGCCGAGGTTGACACCAACCCGGAGGCCGTGTTCGAGATCACCTGGCGGATCGTGGAGCCATGACCGGTACCGCTACGACTCCGAGCGCTCCCGAGGCCAGCCAGGCGGTGATCGCGAGCGCCGTCCGGCAGGCGCTCCAGCACATAGCCGACCGGAAGCGGCCGGCGGGCCCGCCTGATGGGACGGAACGGCTGATCCTGCTGCGCGCCGCCCCGCACTGGCGGGGCGACCCGGCCATCATGGTCGATTCGCCACACGGCGCGGTCACCGCGCAGGTGCGCGGCTGCCCGACCGTGCTGGCGGTCCTGGACGCGCTCTGCGAACCGCGGGAACCGCAGGCCTACCTGGTGGTGCTGACCCCGTGCGAGGACCGCGACCTGGGCGACTCGGTCCTTGCCCAGGCGATCAGCCATGAAGTCCGGCCGATTGACCGCTGGGACCTGGTGCTGGAGGCGTTCGGCGCGCACAGGCTCGACCCGCGCCTGTTCGGCAAACAGTACCGCTGGCTCGCCGAGGCGCTGCTGGACGCCCAGCCGGGTGGGGGATGGCGCCGCGCCCCCGGCCCGGTGCTGCCCGCGGACACCGTGCTGGCCCGGCTGGCGGCGTTGCGGCTGGGCCGGGCCAACGGAGACGACCGGCTAGACGCGGCGGCGCTGCTCGACTGGAGCCGGGACGAGACCCGGGTGGCCCGGTTCTGCTCGCTGCGGCAGGAGGAACAGGACGGGCTCGCCGACTGGCTGGAGGCTTCGGCAGGCCCGGTGGCCCGGGTCGTGTTCCGGCTGCTGCGTGAGGGCCAGATCGCCGATGCGATCCCGTTCGGCCAGGTGGTGGCCGAACTGTACGGGCCGGGCGCGAGCCGCCGGGAGAAGGTGGTGATGGCGCGTGGCCGGGCTGAGCAGCGTTTCCTCGGCGGGAATGCCACCGACACCGCTGGGCTGCGGGCATTCGGGGAGGCGGCCGAATCGCTGATCTTGCGGTGGAACGACAACGGGCACCCGGCCGACGCCCAGGCGATGTGCGACCGGGCGGAACAGATCCTGGCCCAACTCGGCGCCGGGGACCTGGCCGCCAGCAGCTCGATCCTGGCGGCGGGCCTGGACGCGCGGCTGTCCGCGCTCGCCGACGCGATCACTGCCGTCTTGCCCGATCCCCGGCCAGGCGACCTGCCCGCGGTGGAAGCCGCGCTGTCAGGACTGCAGGAGCACCGCCGCTCCGGGGGTGACGCGGCCGAGGCGCAGGCCGAGTCGGCCGTCCGGCTGGTGCGCTGGCTCGCCGCTGGTGATCAGCCACCGGCGACCGTGGCCGCTGGGGTTGCCGGCCAGGTGCGGTCCTGGGCGTGGGCAGACCGGGCGCTGGCGGTCATCGCCAGTCCCGACACGGCGCGGACACCGCGGGTCCAGGCCGCCTACGCGGCTTTGCACGCCGCGGTGCGGGAATGTCGGTCCACACTCGACGAGGCGTTCGCTGGGCGGCTGGCCGCATGGGGCCCGGCCGCCGGGCCTACCGAGGACCTGCTGCTGATGGAGAACGTGCTGGAGCGGATCGCCCGCCCGGTGGCGAGCCTGGCCGCGCCGCTGGTCATCGTGGTGGACGGGATGAGCGCGGCGGTCGCCTGCGCGCTCGCCGACGATGTCGCTGCCATGCGGACCTGGGACGAGGCCGGACGGCAGGAGGACGGCCGGGAGGGCGCGCTCGCGGTCCTGCCCTCGGCCACCACCTTCTCCCGCACCAGCCTGCTGTGCGGGAAACTCAGGGCCGGGGCGCAGGCCGAGGAGCGCAGCGGGTTCGCCGCGTTCTGGCACGGACGGACGGCCGCGCTGTTCCACAAGGCTGATCTGCCTGCCGGGCCGGGGGCACGCCTGTCCGCCAGTGTGCTCGCGGCGCTGGGCGAGCCTTCGACGGTGGTCGGCGTGGTCCTGAACACCGTTGACGATGCTCTGCGTGACGGGAAGGAAGGCAGCGCCCCGGCCTGGCGGCTCGGTGATGTCACTTATCTCCCCGAACTGCTGGCTGCCGCGGCGGCGGCTGGCCGGCCGGTGGTCCTCACCGCTGATCATGGTCACGTCCTCGACCGGGGGGAAGGCATCCATCCAGCGGCAAGCGAAAGCGCCCGCTACCGCGCGGGCACGCCAGGTGAGGGTGAGGTGCTGATCAGCGGGCCCCGGGTGCTGTCCAGCGGAGGCACGGCCGTGCTGCCGTGGGACGAGCGGATCCGGTACGCACCACGCCGCGCCGGCTATCACGGCGGGGCTTCGCTGGCGGAGGTTGTGGTGCCGGTGCTGGTGTTCGTTCCCTCCGGTGCGTCCATCCCGCCGGGATGGACGCGCTACCGGACCCCGTCCCTGCACGAACCTTCCTGGTGGAATCCCACCGTCCCGGCGGGCCAGCCGGCCACCGCTGACCTGACGGCCGGCACCCGCCCGGCCGCGCCAGCGCGATCCCGCAGGCATGCGAGCAGGCCGACGGCCGGCACCGACACGTTGTTCACCGCCGAGGACATCCCGGTTGCGGCGTCGCTGGGCGCCCAGGTTGTCGCCAGCCCGCGGTATGAGGCGCAGCGCGCGTTTGTGCGCAAGGCGCCTGATGACGCGGAGGTCGCCGCGATCATTGACGCCGTAGCCGGGGCTGGCGGCAAGCTCCCGGTTACTTCGGTCGCCACGATCGCCGGTCAGCCGCCGTTCCGGATGGCTGGTTACTTCACCCAGTTGGGCCGTCTGCTCAACGTCGACGGATACCCGGTCATCGCCGTCACCGACGAGGGCCGCACAGCCGGGCTGAACACGGCGCTGCTGCGGGAGCAGTTCCTGGGTGGCGGCGGGTGAACAGCCCGGCGGTCAGCCCGGCCCGGCGGCGCGAGGTGATCGACGCGCTGCGGCGCGGCACCGTGCCCCAGGCCGGGCTCGACTTGTTCGCGGTCGGGATGGACCGGTTCGAGCTGGCGATCGAGGACGAACTCGCGGCCGTCGCCGCGGGTGGGGCGATGTTCAAGGCGGTACGCGGGGAGTACGGGTCCGGCAAGACGTTCTTCATCCGCTGGCTCGCCGAGCGTGCCAAGCGGCGCGGGTTCGCGGTCACCGAGATCCAGATCTCCGAGACCGAGACCCCCCTGCACCGTCTGGAGGCTGTCTACCGGCGGCTCATCGAGCGGCTGGCCACCTCCTCCCACTCCCCCAGCGCACTGCGGGACGTGATCGACGGCTGGTTCTACACCCTGGAAGAGGATGTCCTCGCCGCAGGCGAGACCGACCCAGACGACAGCGCCGCGCTCGCCGACGCGACCGGTGAGCTGATGGAACGGCGGCTTGCCGCTGTCGCCCGCACCACGCCCACGTTCGCGGCGGTGCTGCGCGCCTACCGGCAGGCCGTTCTGGCCGGTGACACGGCGGGAGCGGAGGGTCTGATCGCGTGGCTGGGTGGCCAGCCGAATGTGGCGGCGTCGGTGAAGCGGGCGGCCGGGATCAAGGGTGACCTGGACCATTTCGGCGCGCTGGGGTTCCTGCAGGGGCTGCTGACGGTGTTGCGGGATTCTGGCCATTCGGGCTTGCTGGTCGCGGTGGATGAGACCGAGACCCTCCAGCGGGTGCGCGGGGATGTGCGGGAAAAGGGGCTGAACGCCCTGCGGCAGCTCATCGACGAGATAGACGGCGGGCGCTTCCCCGGGCTGTACCTGATGATCACCGGGACGCCGGCGTTCTACGACGGGCCGCAGGGGGTGCAGCGGCTCGCCCCGCTCGCTCAGCGGCTCGCCACCGATTTCGGTGACTCGCGGTTCGACAATCCGCGCGCGGTCCAGATCCGGCTGACCGGGTTCGACCTGGACAAGCTCGTCACGCTCGGCCGCTCGGTCCGCGACCTGTTCGCGGCGGGGCAGCCCGCCGGGGACCGGGTGCTCACCGTGGTGGACGACGCCTACGTCGTCGAACTGGCCCGGGCGGTGACCGGCGGGCTCGGCGGGCAGGCAGGGATCGCGCCCCGCGTGTTCCTGCGCAAGCTGGTCGAGCAGGTGCTGGACCGGGTCGACCAGTTCGACGACTTCGACCCGCGCAAGCACTACACGCTCACCCTGTCCGCCAGCGAACTCACCGACATCGAGCGAAACGCCTGGCGGCAGCAGGCGGCCGACCCCGACGACGTGGACCTGGACCTGTGACAGCGGCCGACGAGGCAGGACGGCCGCCTGGTACGGACGCTGACGCGGCGGCCCTGGCGCGGCTGCACCCAACACTCGTGCATCACCTGGTGAGCACGCTTGGGTGGAACGGCCTGCGGCCGCTGCAGACGGCGGCCGTCGAGCCGCTGCTGGACGGAGATGACGCGCTCCTGCTCGCGCCAACGGCCGGTGGCAAGACCGAGGCGGCGGTGTTCCCGCTGCTGTCAGCCATGACGGCAGGTGGCTGGGCCGCCCCGTCGCTGCTGTATGTGGCGCCGCTGAAGGCGCTGCTCAACAACCTGCTCCCCCGGCTGGAGGCCTACGCGGGCTGGCTTGGCCGCCGGACAGCACTCTGGCACGGGGACGTGACCTCGGGGACCCGCGCGCGGCTGCTGCGCGACCCGCCCGACGTGCTGCTCACCACCCCCGAGTCACTGGAGTCGATGCTGGTCAGCACGAAGGTTGACCACTACCGGCTGTTCGGCGGACTGCGGGCGGTGGTGGCCGACGAGGTCCACGCCTTCGCCGGAGACGACCGGGGCTGGCATCTGCTCGCGGTGCTGGAACGCCTGAGCCGGGTGGCGGGACGGCCGCTGCAGCGGGTCGGGCTGTCGGCCACGGTGGGCAATCCCGGCGACCTGCTGGGCTGGCTGCAAGGCTCGGGTGCCGGCAAACGGCCCGGGCGGGTCGTCGCGCCCGGCGTCGACCTGCCGGCTGAGGTGACCAGCCACCCGGTGCTCCACCGGGATCAGCCATCGGCGTCCGGGTCCGCGGCGAGCGGGCCGCCACCGGGAGCTGACGTTCAGCTGGATTATGTGGGGTCCGTGGACAACGCGGCGCGGGTGATCGCGGCGCTGCACCACGGCGAGAAGCGCCTGGTCTTCTGTGAGTCACGGCGGCTGGTGGAGCAGCTAGGTGCGGCGCTGCGGGCGCGGGGGGTGACCACATTCCTGTCGCACGCGTCCCTGGCCGTAGACGAGCGGCGCCGCGCCGAGCAGGCGTTCGCCACCTCCCGGGACTGCGTGATCGTGGCGACCAGCACC
>DATKRH010000315.1:0-24403 GCA_035532295.1 Streptosporangiaceae bacterium | reverse complement strand
GCGGGGCGGCGATGCGGTCTTTCGGTCCGGCGCAGTTCCAGCTGATGCTGCTGCGGCGGATGGCCGACTTTCAGCCGGGCATGGTGGAGGACGCCGTCCAGTCGCTCGGCGTCCCGCGACTGGCGGTGGCGGACGCGAACCGGCGCTGGCAGGCGATGGTCCGGTCCCGGACCTTTCCCGGCGGCAGCGACCGCTACCGGGTGATCCTCGGCGAGCCCCGGGCCGCCTTCGAGCGCAGGCTCGGCGACATCACCATGGAAGTGCGCCGGTGGCCGCTGCCGCTGTGGCCGGACCTGCGCTTCGAGACCGTCGCCGTACCCAGCGGTCCCGTGCTGCAGGAGTGGCTGGTCCGGCCCGACCCAGGCACCCGGCCGCGCCTGATAGCTGTCGGCGACGCGCGGCCTTGGACCTGCGTGATCGGCGACCTTGACCCCGCGTTCGGCGCGGCCCAGCACCATGACGACGGGGCGCCCAGCCGCTGGGCCGTGACCTTCACCGCCGATGACGGCCAGGGAGTTCCCCGGCGCTACCTGGCCCGGTTCGTCTGGGGGCTGCTCCAGACCATCACGCCGCTGTGACCAGCCGGCCGGCCCGCCAGACCGCCGCGATCTGGGGGACTCCCGGCCGGTAGGCGAGGTAGGCGTGCGACGGCGCGTCCAGCATGACCAGGTCGGCGCGGGCACCGACGCCGAGATGGCCGACGTCGCGGCGGCGCAGGGCGGCGGCCCCTCCGGCGGTCGCGGCCCAGAGCGCCTCCTGCGTCGTCATCCGCATCTCCCGGACCGCCAGGGCGACGCACAACGCCATGCTGGAGGTGAAGCAGGAGCCGGGATTGCAGTCGGTGGCGATCGCGACCGTGGCCCCCGCCTCCAGCAGGCGGCGGGCGTCGGGATACGGCTGCCGGGTGGAGAACTCCACGCCCGGCAGCAGGGTCGCCACCGTGTCCGAGGCGGCGAGCGCATCGATGTCGCCGTTGTCCAGGAACGTGCAGTGGTCGGCCGACGCGGCGCCCGCCTCGACGGCCACCTGGACGCCGGGGCCGTACCCGAGCTGGTTGGCATGGACCCGCGGTAGCAGGCCGGCCGCCGCGCCGGCCGCGAGCACGGCGCGAGCCTCGTCGGCGCCGAACGCGCCCCGCTCGCAGAAGACGTCCACCCACCGGGCGTGCGGGGCGCACGCGGCGAGCATCGGCCCGCAGACCAGCTCGACGTAGCGGGCCGCGTCGCCGTCGAACTCCGGCGGGACCACGTGCGCGCCCAGGTAGGTCACCTCGGGCGTGACCTCCGCGGCCAGCGCGACGCTGCGTGCCTCGTCGGCCACGGTGAGCCCGTACCCAGACTTGCACTCAAACGTCGTCGTACCCTGGGCCAGCATCTCCCTGGCCAGCCTGGCCAGGTTCGCGCGTAGCTGCTCGTCGGAGGCACCGCGGGTGGCGGCGACGGTGGACCGGATTCCGCCCGCGCTGTAGGGCAGGCCCGCCATCCGGGCGGCGAACTCCGCGCTGCGCTCGCCCGCGAAGACCAGGTGCGCGTGCGAGTCGACGAAGCCGGGCAGCACGGCGCGACCGCCCGCGTCGACCATCTCATCGGCCGCCGGAGCATGCGCGGACGGCCCGGTCCAGGCCACCTGGCCGGACTCGATGATCAGCGCCGCGTTGCCTAGTGCTGCGAACTGCCCGGCCGCGAACTGCCCGGCGGCCGCGTCGGCCGGGGCGTTGGTGACCAGTTCGCCGATATTCGAGATGAGCGTGCTCATGGGAGTCTCACCCGCGCATCCTGCCATGCCCGCCGGCGCCGGGGTGGGAGGCATGGCGGCCAGTTCGTCCATTGCCAGCCGATATTTGCCGCGTCATCATGAGATGTAGCCACGGTCACCGGGTACCCCCGGGGGTCGCGGGTTCCGGCTAGGGGGGCACCTACCCGGAGGGCACAATGACGCAGCCAGATCGGTCCGGCAGGAATACCGTTACCTGGGCACTCGTCGCAGCCTTATTGGTGCTCGGCGTGGCCGGCACCCTCGTGGTGCCGCTCTACGCCCGGACCGCGCCGAAGCTCGGCCCCTTCCCGTTCTTCTACTGGTACCAGCTCGCCTGGATCCCGATCGTCGCGATCCTCGCCTGCGCGGCTTACCTGCTGACCCGCCACAGGACGGGCCGGCACACGCAAGACGCGCGGGACACGCGGGACACGCGGGACACGCGGGGCGCGCACCGGACCGGGCAGGAGCGCCGCGATGAGTCACGTTAATACCGTCTCGTTCACGATCCTGGTCGCCCTTTTCCTGCTGGTCACGCTGGTCGGCTTCGCCGCCGCGCGGTGGCGCCGCGCGGACAGCATGCTGCACCTGGACCAGTGGGGCCTGGGCGGCCGCGGCTTCGGCACGTTCGTCAGCTGGTTCCTGCTCGGCGGTGACCTCTACACCGCCTACACGTTCATCGCGGTGCCCGCCCTGGTTTACGGCGTCGGCGCGGCGGGCTTCTTCGCGGTCCCCTACACGATCATGGTGTTCCCGATCGTGTTCGTCTTCGCGCCGCGGCTATGGTCGGTCTGCCGGGTGCACGGCTACGTGACGCCCGCCGACTTCGTCCGCGGCCGTTATGGCTCCCGCGGGCTGGCGCTCGCCATCGCCGCCACCGGCATCCTGGCCACGATGCCCTACATCGCGCTGCAACTGGTCGGCATCGAGTCCGTGCTGACGGTGCTGGGCGTGGGCAGCAACTCGAACTCGTTCCTCAAGGATCTGCCGCTACTGATCGCGTTCGTCGTGCTGGCCGCCTACACCTACCTGTCGGGACTGCGGGCGCCCGCGCTGACGGCGTTCGTCAAGGACGTGCTCGTGTACGTCGCGGTTATCGTGGCGATCGTCTACATCCCGACCCGGCTCGGCGGCTGGACGCACATCTTCAGCAACGCGGCCACCCACCTGGCCTCGGCCAACCCGAAGACCGGCAAGCCGTTCGGCGCCCTCATCACCCCGCCCGCCGGCGAGTGGGCATACGCCACGCTGGCCCTCGGTTCGGCGCTGGCGCTGTTCATGTATCCGCACGCCATCACCGGCGTGCTGGCCACCGGGCGGCGGAACGTGATCCGCCGGAACATGGCGCTCCTGCCCGCCTACTCGCTGGTGCTCGGCCTGGTCGCACTGCTCGGCTACATGGCGCTCGCCTCCCCCGCGGTGACCGCCGGGGTCAAGGCCGGCGGCGGCAACGCCCAGCTCGCGGTCCCGCTGCTGTTCGAGCACATCTTCCCGAGCTGGTTCGCCGGGATCGGCTACTCGGCGATCGTCATCGGGGCGCTGGTGCCGGCCGCGATCATGTCGATCGCCGCCGCCAACCTGTTCACCCGCAATATCTACAAGGAGTTCTTCCACCGCGCCGCCAGCCCGGCCCACGAGACCCGGGTCGCGCAGGCGGTCTCGCTCGTGGTCAAGGCGGGCGCGCTGGTCTTCGTGCTCGCGCTCAACAAGTCGTTCTCGATCAACCTGCAACTTCTGGGCGGCATCTGGATCCTGCAGACCTTCCCGTCGATCGTGGCGGGCCTGTACACGCGGTGGTTCCACCGCTGGGCGCTGCTGGCCGGCTGGGCGGCGGCGATGGTGTGGGGCACGATTGTCGCCTACCGCCAGCCGGTGGCGGGCGAGCCGGGCTCCCATTTCGGCGCCTCCACGGCCGTCGTTCCGCTGCTCGGGCATACCGCCTACATTGCGGTCACGGCGTTCGTCCTCAACTTGGCGGTCGCCCTGGTGCTGACCGTGCTGTTCCGCGCGCTGCGCCTGCGTGAGGGGGCGGACGAGACCCAGCCCGCGAGCTACTCGGCCGACCCCGAGGAGGTTCCTGAGCGGGTGCCGGTTAAGTCGGCTTCGTAGGTCTGGCCGACGAGATCGACACCGACGTTACGGCGTGCTCCTGCGCGGCGTCAGGACGGGGCGGAGGCCGGGAATCCGAGGTCAGACGCGGCTTTGGCCAGCCCAACGTCTGGGAAGGCCGGGGCAGCGTTCAGGGAAAGGCGTTGACGCGAGACGGTGCCTCTCGGCGTCAGGGCAGGACGGCGCGGATCGCCGCGGACAAGGCCGCCGGAACGTCCGGCACCAGCAGGTGCTGGCCGTCGCGGACGACCTCGCGGCCGCCGACCACCACGGCGCGGACGTCGGCGGCGGTCGCGCCGAAGATGACCGACTCCAGGGCCGTGTCGGGCGCGGTGCCGGCGGTCCGGGGGGTGTCCAGCGCGATGGTCACCAGGTCGGCCAGCGCCCCCGGCGCGATCTGGCCGACCTCCGGCCAGCCGAGGCTCGCGTGACCGTCCACCGTCGCGGCCCGCAGCAGTTCCGCGGCGGTGAAGTGGCCGCGCTCCCAGGTCGCCAGGCGCTCGCCCAGTTCCACCCGGCGCGTCTCCTCCAGCAGGTCGATGACCGCCTGGCTATCGCTGCCCACCGTCAGCGGGCTGCCCGCCGACGCCAGCGCCCTGGCCGGGCCGATCCCGTCGGCGAGGTCGGCCTCGGTGGTCGGGCAGAAGCACGCGTAACTGCGCCGGTCGCCCAGCAGCGCGATATCCGTGGCCGACAGGTGGGTGGCATGCACGGCGGTGCTGCGCGGGCCGAGCGCGCCGGCCTCGTCGAGAACCTCGGCGGGCGTCTGCCCGTAGGCGGCCAGGCAGGCGTGGTTCTCGGCCTGCTGCTCGGACAGGTGGGCGTGCAGCGGCGCGCCGAGACGGCGCGCCCAGGCGACGATCGGGCCCATCTGATCGGGCGGGACGGCCCGGACCGAGTGGATGGCCGCGCCCGCCCGCGCCTGCGCGCCCAGCATCCCGTGCTCGTCGGCCCCGAGGGCATCGACCCTGGCCACCCAGGCATGGGCGTCCCCGTCACCGAACCGCAACTGGGCACCTGCCAGCGGCAGCCGGTCGCCGCCGGGACCGAGGCCACCAGACAGGTAGCAGGCGTCCAGCAGGCAGATCCGGATGCCAGCCTGGGCCGCCGCCTCGATCAGCGCCCGGCCCATCTCATTCGGATCGGCGTAGGCCGCGCCACCGGTGTCGTGGTGCACGTAATGGAACTCGCCGACGCAAGTGATCCCCGCCAGGGCCATCTCCGCGTAGGTCGCCCTGGCCAGGCTGAGGTAGCGGTCGGGGTCGAGGCGGCCGGCCACCTCGTACATCCGCTCGCGCCAGGTCCAGAACGTGCCTCGGCCGGCCTGGGTGATGCCGCGCAGGGCGCGGTGGAAGGCGTGCGAGTGCGCGTTCGCCAGGCCCGGCAGCGTCAGCCCGGCCAGCCTGGTCGTGCCCGCCGGGAGGCCGGCCGCGGCCACGCCGGGCGTCGCCCCGGTGAACCGGTCGCCGACGGCCTCGACGAGCACGTCGCGCCGGACGCCGAGACCCGGCAGCCAGGCCAGCTCGGCATGCCAGGCCCGCGGCCCGGGAGGTCCCGAGGCGTCGTCTCCCGGGGACCGCGGCGCCGTCACGAGCCGGCCAGGTCCGCGAGCACGGCCGCCAGGGCCACCGCCCCGGCCTCGCAGTCCGCGGGTTCCGCGTGCTCGGCGGGCGAGTGCGAGACGCCGGACGGGTTGCGTACGAACAGCATGGCCGTCGGCAGCCGGGCCGCCAGGACGCCCGCGTCATGCCCGGCCCCGGTCGGCAGCACCGGGACCGGGACCGGGACCGCACCCGCGGCTGGGACCGGCACCGGGACCGGCACCGCACCCGCGGCTGAGTCCCGTGCGGCGCCGCCGCCAGCCCCGCCGCCAGCCCCGGCGCCAGCCCCGCCGCCAGCAGCAGCGAGCACCCGGCCGATCCGCTCGCGCAGGCCCGCGTCGAACGAGACCAGCCGGGTGAACGACTCGCGCCGAAGGCTGAAGCCGACCCTCTGGTCCAGCGCCGCGGCCTGCGCAGCCGCGCTGACCTCGTCCACGATCCGCCCCACCGTCGCCTCGTCGGGCGCCCGGGCATCGAGCCACGCCCGCACCGCCGAGCAGATCGCGTTGGCCCCGCCGGGCTCGGCCACGACCTTCCCGAAGGTGGCCAGGCCGCCACGGGCGCTGGCCGCCTGCCGGGCGGCCAGCACGGCGGCCGCGTACGGCAGCATCGGGTCGCGCCGGTCAGCGATCCTGGTCGTCCCGGCGTGGTCGGCCCGCCCGGTGAGCTCCAGCCGCCAGCGGCCGTGCGGCCAGATGCCCTCGGCGATCCCGACCGGCGCGCCGAGCCCGGCCAGCGCGCTGCCCTGCTCGATGTGCAGCTCGACATAGGCGGCCAGGCCAGCCAGCCGGTCGTCGTCGGGTCCGATAACGGCCGGGTCCAGGCCGGCGGTAGTCATCGCCTCGGCCAGGCTGACGCCGCTGCCGTCACGCAGTTCCCGGGCCGCGTCCGGCCCGATCGCGCCGGTCGCGAGCCTGCTGCCCAGGCAGGCGACACCGAACCGAGCACCCTCCTCCTCGGTGAACGCCGCGATGCCGATGGGCCTGACCGGAGCGAACCCCTGGCTGCGGAGCAGGTCGAGGGCGGCGAAAGCCGAGATGATGCCCAGCGGGCCGTCGAAGGCCCCGCCGTCGGGCACGGAGTCCAGGTGGCTCCCGGTCACGATCGCCCCAGCCGGAAGCGGCGCCGACTGCCGCGCCGGGCCGGGCACAGCGGGCCCAGCGGGCACAGCAGGCACAGAGGGATCAGAGGGATCGGCCTCGGCCCACGCGTCCCACCAGGCCCAGAGGTTGCCGTTGCGGTCGCACTCGGTGCGCAGGCCGCGCTGGGTGGCGGCGGCGCGAAACCACTCGCGGCACTCCAGGTCGGCCGGCGTCCAAGAGTAGCGACGGTAGCCGCCCGTCCTCGCGTCCCGCCCGACGGGAAGCAGCGCCCCCCACAGCTCACCGAAGCTCACCCGCGGCTCCCTTTCCATGATCACGGGGCTTTCTCAGTCACAGTGACTGAAAAAGCCCCGTGATCATGAAGACGCATGCCCGTCCTCGTGCCCGGCCGCATGCCCGTCCTCGTGCCCGACCGCGTGCTCGGCCATCGGGACGCGGACGCCGCGCTCGGCTGCGACCTCGCTGGCCCGGTCGTAGCCGGCGTCCGCGTGCCGGATCACGCCCATGCCCGGGTCGTTGGTCAGCACCCGTTCCAGCTTCCGCCCGGCCAGTTCGGTACCGTCCGCCACGCAGACCTGGCCGGCGTGGATGGAGCGCCCGATGCCGACACCGCCGCCGTGGTGGATGCTCACCCACGACGCGCCCGAGGAGGCCGCCACCAGGGCATTCAGCAGCGGCCAGTCGGCGATGGCGTCGGAGCCGTCCGCCATGGCCTCGGTCTCCCGGTAGGGCGAGGCGACGGAGCCGCAGTCCAGGTGATCGCGGCCGATCACGATCGGCGCGCTGACGTCGCCGCGCTGCACCAGGTCGTTGAAGCGCATCCCGGCCAGCTGCCGCTCGCCATAGCCGAGCCAGCAGATCCGGGCCGGCAGTCCCTGGAAGTGCACCTTCTCCCGGGCCATCCGAATCCATCTGGCCAGCGGCTCGTTCTCGGGGAACAGGTCGAGGATCGCCGCGTCGGTAGCCGCGATGTCGGCCGGGTCACCCGACAGCGCGGCCCACCGGAACGGCCCCCGGCCCTCGCAGAACAGCGGCCTGATGTAGGCGGGCACGAAGCCGGGGAAGTCGAAGGCCCGCTCGTAGCCGGCCAGCTGGGCCTCGCCGCGGATCGAGTTGCCGTAGTCGAACACCTCGGCCCCGGCGTCCTGGAATCCGACCATGGCCGCCACGTGCCGGGCCATGGACGCGCGGGCTCGCTGGGTGAAGCCCGCCGGGTCCTCGGCCCGCAGCGCCGCCATGTCCTCGAACGCCACGCCCACGGGCAGGTAGGTCAGCGGGTCGTGGGCGGAGGTCTGGTCGGTGACCACGTTGATCGGCGCGCCCATCACGAGCAGCTCCGGGACGACCTCGGCGGCGTTGCCGAGCAGCCCGATCGACAGCGGCCGTCCCGCCGCGGCCGCGGCCGTGGCCCGCCGGACGGCATCGGCGATGTCGTCGGCCGCCTCGTCCAGGTAGCCGTGCTCGATCCGGCGGCTGATCCGGGACGGGTCGCAGTCGACGCAGATAGCGACCCCCCCGTTCATCGTCACCGCCAGCGGCTGCGCGCCGCCCATCCCGCCCAGGCCGGCGGTGAGCGTGATGGTCCCGCTCAGCGAGCCGCCGAACCGCTTGGCCGCCACGGCCGCGAACGTCTCGTAGGTGCCCTGCAGGATGCCCTGCGTGCCGATGTAGATCCACGAGCCGGCCGTCATCTGGCCGAACATGGTCAGCCCGGCAGCCTCCAGCCGCCGGAACTCCTCCCAGGTGGCCCACTGCGGGACCAGGTTGGAGTTGGCGATGAGCACGCGCGGCGCCCACTCGTGCGTGCGGAAGATCCCGACCGGCTTGCCGGACTGCACCAGCAGCGTCTCGTCTGCCTCCAGGTCGCGCAGCGAGGCCACGATGGCGTCGAACGCGTCCCAGCTGCGGGCCGCCCGCCCGGAGCCGCCGTAGACGATGAGCTGGTCCGGATGCTCGGCCACCTCGGGGTCCAGGTTGTTCATCAGCATCCGCAGGGCGGCCTCCTGCGGCCAGCCCTTGCAGGACAGGGCGCTCCCGCGGGGGGCAGCGACCGGCCGGGGGGCAGCGGGCCCGTGGTGGGCGGTGCTGCGGTCGGCTGGGCGCGCATCGGTCATGGCCAGCTCCTTATCACCAAGCAGACGGATGCGCCGTGGCCGCCCCGCGGGAAACTCCCCGAGGGGCGGCCACGGCGGCGGCTATCCCACTATGCGCTCGCGGCGCGCCGATGGCGGCGCGGCGCGGCGCGGCCGAATCCTAGGACTTGATCCCCACGGCCTTGAGCCAGCCGGCGGCGACCGTGTTGTACGGGGCATGGTCGAGGATGACGGCCTTGTCCATCGCGAGCAGGCCGACCGTGGTCAGCTTCGCCGAGATCTCGTTGAGCGTGTTCGCGACCGTCGAGCTGACGTGCTTCTTGTAGACGAGCGGGGTCACGTTCTGCGCCGCGAAGTTGAATTTCGGGTCGGCCAGGGCCACCAGGTGGTCCGTGATGAGCTGCGGGGTGGTCGTGAAGATGTCCGCGGCCTGCACCTTGCCGTCGACCAGCGCGGCGAGGCTGATCGGCCCCGACTCATCGAGCGGGGAAAACGACTTGAACGTCAGGCCGTAGTGGTCCTTGAGGCCGACCAGGCCGTCGATGCGCGTCTTGAACTCCGGCGGGCCGCCGATCACCATCGTCTTCGCGATCGGCCCGAGCTGCGAGATGGAGGTCAGGTGATGCGCCTTGGCGAACGCCTGGGTGACCGTCACCGAGTCCTTGTCCTGCGCGGAGGAAGAATTCAGGATCTCCAGCGAGGCGGGCAGCTTGGCCGTCAGCGCCGCGTTCACCTCCGCCGTGGTGGCCGCGGTGCTCTTGGGGTCGACCGAGGTGGCGAGCAGCGCCCCGTTGTACTCCGGGATGACAGTGATCGCGCCTTTCTCGATCTCCGGGTAGTACACCTCGCGCGCGCCGATGTTGAACTTATCGATGACATTGACCCCCGCTCCCTGCAGCGCCATCGAGTAGATGGTCGCGAGCAACTCGTTCTCGGGGAAGTTCGCCGAGCCGACGACCACCGTGCCCGTCGACGCGGTCGGGGCCAGCGGGTTACTGCTGCTGCCGCTGGCCGACGACGACGAACTGCCGCAGGCGGCGAGCGTGAGCGCCGCGGAAACCGCGACCCCGGCGAGCACACCCCGCTTCACGGGCAGATATCCGGTACGCATCATGTATGTTCCTCCACTTACTTATCGGGTGAGCGGGATGCCCCTGGTGCTGGCATCCCGCTAGTTATCGGCGCGTGCCATCGCGCGCAGCGGGGTCGGCACGACTAGGCGCCGCAGGCCGACAAACGCGAACTGGATCAGCAGCGCGAGAACGACTACCAGCGCGGCGCCGCCGGCTACCTCGCCGTAGTTGTTGGTCGCCAGCCCGTCGATGATGTAGCGGCCCAGGCCGCCGAGGCCGATCTCGGCCGCGATGGTGGCCGTGGCGACCACGAAGATGGCCCCGGTGCGCAGCCCCAGCATGATCAGCGGGAGAGCCACCGGGATCTCGACCTTCCGCAAGACCTGCCAGTCGGTCATGCCCATGCCGCGCGCCGCGTCCTTCAGGTCACGGTCGACCGCGGCGACTCCCTCGTAGGCGTTGACCAGGATGGGCGGAATAGCCAGCACCACCAGCGGGATGAGCCAGGCCAGCACCGAGAAGCCCAGCAGGCTGACCATCAGGATCAGCAGGCCCAGCGTCGGAATGGCCCGCCAGGCGTTGGCCAGGTTCACCACGAGGAAGCCGCCCCGGCCGAAGTGCCCGATCAGCACGCCGGCGGGCAGGGCGATCAGCGCCGCGACGAGCAGCGAAAGCCCGGTGTAGCCGAGGTGCTGCAGCACCCGGATCGGGATGCCGCCGGCGCCGTGCCACTGCGAGGACGATTGCAGCCAGTTCCACGCGAAGCTGAAAAAGCTCATGCCGACTGCTCCTGAAGTAGCTGCGCGCCTTCGGCGTTGGCCGTGGCCCGGCCGCCCGGCTTACGGCTCCAGGGAGTCAGCAGCCAGCGCGCCAGGACCAGGATCAGGTCGCAGGCCAGCGCGAGCACGATGACCGCGACGATGGCCGCGTAGATCTCCTCGTTGAAATTGCGCTGCAGCCCGTCGATGAAGAAGTAGCCCAGGCTGGCCACCCCGATCAGGCCGCTCACGCTGGCCAGGCTGATGCTGGACACGACGGCGACCCGCAGCCCGGCGATGACGATCGGGACCGCCAGCGGCAACTCCACCTGCACGAGGCGGCGGATCGTCCCGAATCCCATCGCCGTGGCGGCCTGCCGGACCGGCTCGGGGACCGAGCGGAGCCCGTCGACGACGTTCGGGACCAGCACGCACAGCGAGAACAGGGTCAGCGGGATGATGACCGTCAGGTTGGACAGGCCGGTGTAGGCGATGAGGACGACGAACAGCGCCAGCGACGGAATCGCGTAGATGATGCTGGTGGCCGACAGGACCGGCCCGTACAGCCAGCGCCACCGTACGCAGGCGATCCCGACCGGGATCGATATCGCCAGGCCCGCCACGGCCGGGACGATGCCGAGCAGGGCATTGGCCGCCGTGTACTGCCAGAACTGGGGCCAGTTCATCTGGCCGCACCCTGCACCAGCTCAGCGTCGGCGGCTTGCTCCGCCGCGCGGATCGCGTCCCGGAGCCGCTCGTAGGAGGTCACGCCGATCACGGCGCCCTCGGAGTCGACGGCCACCGCGCGCTCGGTGCGCGACAAGACGGTCGCGTCCAGGGCCACCCGCAGGGAGTCGGTCGCCGGCCGGAACGTGTGCCCGACCGAGGCCAGCGGCACCTGGCCGAGCCGCCCGGTACCCGGCAGCGGTGCCAGGTCGGCCGCAGACACCCAGCCGCGCGGCCTGCGTTCGGCGTCGAGCACCAGGACCCAGGGGTGGCTGCCGCCCTGCGCGAGCCGCCGCGCTTCGTCGACCGTGGCGTCCTCCCCCAGCACCGCGTCGAATTCCAGGTCAAGGCCATTGGCGCTGAAGAACGACAGGCGCCTGATGCCCCGGTCGAAGCCTATGAAGCCCTCGACGTAGTCATCGGCCGGCGCGCCGAGCAGGTGCTCGGGCGTGTCGACCTGCGCCAGGTGCCCGCCGGGGCGGAACACCGCGACGACGTCCCCGACCTTGATGGCTTCCTCCACGTCGTGCGTGACCATCACGATGGTCTTGTGCAGCTCGCCCTGCAGCCTGATGAGCTCATCCTGCAAGGCGGCTCTGACAATCGGGTCGACCGCGCTGAACGGCTCGTCCATGAGCAGCACCGGCGGGTCGGCGGCCAGCGCCCGGGCGACCCCGACGCGCTGCTGCTGGCCGCCCGACAGCTGATGGGGGTACCGGCGGGCCATGGACCCCTCCAGGCCGACGAGTTCCATCAGCTCCCGGGCCCGGGTCCGGGCCTTGGCCTTGTCCCAGCCATTCAGCAGCGGGACCGTGGCGATGTTGTCCTCGACGGTGCGGTGCGGGAACAGCCCGGTCTGCTGGATCACGTAACCGATGCCCCGGCGCAGCGCGGACGGATTGGCTTCCTGGATATCGCGCCCGTCCAGGAAGATCTTGCCCTCGGTCGGCTCGATCAGCCGGTTGATCATCCGCAGCGAAGTCGTCTTGCCGCAGCCGCTGGGACCGACCAGGACCATGGTCTTGCCCGGCGGTACCTCAAGATCGAGAGCGTCGACGGCCACGGTGCCGTCCGGGTAACGCTTCGTGACACTGTCGAAGGTAATCACGCGGTCTCTCCGGTGGCTCGGGTCTGGGTGGTCTGCTGGTGGCCTGGAATGCTGACTGGCTTTCCGGCCCCGTCGACGGAACTGACTAGCCCACCACGTCAAGGGCGGGGCCGCAAGACCGGCCACCAAGCCCTCCGCTGGCGTGCCAGCCTAGCCGTCCATCAGCGCTAATTTCTACTAAGTCCGTAGGCTACGAACCGCAGGCGGCCAGCCGCGGACCCCAGGCCGGCGGGGAGAGGCAATCAGCAGATTGAGCCAGCGCATCCTGACCACGGGCACCCTCACTACGGGCGCGCAGCTGGATCCTCGGCTCATCCTGCAGATCGCCGCCGGCCAGCCGATCACGCTCGGGCCCGGCGCTGGCCCGCGAGATCGACGCCCGCTGCGCGGCGGCACGAGGCGTGCTGGCCGGGGGGCAGCCGGTCTACGGGGTGAACACCGGCATGGGCGCGCTCAGCGGCGTCCGTCTCACTCCTGAGCTGCGCGGGCCCGCTCGGCCGACGCGGATGCTGCAGGCGCCGGTATGCTTCCTCGTGGCCGGGGCCGGTGCTGGCCCAGGTGGTGCGCGCCACCGACGCGCTGGACTGCGCCGTCGGCCGGGCGCTGACGGGCGTCACCGACTCGCCGGCCTTCACCGGCGACCGGTTCGTCGGCACGGCCGGGTTCCACGGCATCGATCTGGCGGCGCACTGCGATCAGCTGACCGCGGCCCTCGCGCACGCGGCCGAGGTCAGCGCCGCGCGGACGCACCGGCTCCTGGACGCCAGGGTCGCCGGCCTGGCCGCCCAGCTCGCCGCGCGGCCCGGACCAGACGCGGGCCTGGCCGCCGTGCACAAGCGCGCCGCCGGCGAGGTCCATGCCATCCGCCGGGAGGCGATGCCCTCCGCGATCGGGACAATCGAGACTTCTAACGGCCAGGAGGACGTGCAGTCGTTCGCCTGGGCGGCGGCCGCCCTCGCCGTGCGCACGGCGCTGCGCCGCGCCCGTCTCGTCACCGCCTGCGAGCTGCTGACCGCCTATCAGGCCGCGACCCTGGCCGGCGGCCGCTGGCCCGGCGGCCGCGCCCGCCTCCTCGCGGAGCTCTCCGGCCTGATCGAGCCCATCGAGGGCGACCGGCCGTTCGGCGTGGACATCGAGCGCCTCGCGGCCGGGTCGTGGCTCACCGCCACCGCGCACCGTTAAGGCTGGGTTGCCGATCTCGTCAGGCCGTTGACCAGGTGCATAATGCTGAGGTAACCCAGCTGAAGATCGCCTGCCTGAGGAGGTTCTGGTGTCGGTCGCCACGGTTCGCTCGGGCGAGGGTAATGCTCAGAACCACGGGCCTCAGAACCACGGGCCTCAGAACCATGGGGCCGCCGGCGTCGGCCTGAAGCCGGGCTGGGGGGTCAGTCCGCAGCGGCAGCAGGCCATCGCCGACACCATGAGCGGCATGGCGCCGCTCAGCGGCCGGCTCTCGCCCGCCCAGCTGCGCGCGATCGCCGTCGAGCTGTCCGCCCGCCGCGACCTGTGGGCCGACCTCGTGGTGCACGACCCGGACGTGCGCTGGCACCTGCCGCTGCACCGGTCGAACTCCTGCGACGTCTGGCTGCTGGCCTGGGAGCGGGGCCAGGACACCGACTGGCACGACCACGGCGGCTCCTCGGGCTCATTCGCGGTCGCCGAGGGCAGCCTCCTCGAGCAGTACCGGGTGCCGAGCGGGCGCCGACTCGCCCGCAGGCGGCTGGCGGCCGGCGCCGCGGTAGCCTTCGGGCCCGGCCACGTGCACGACGTCGCGCACGGCGGCGAGAGCTCATCGACCAGCATCCACGCCTACTCACCGCCCCTATCGGCGATGACGTACTACACGGCGACCGACTATGGCCTGATCGCCCGGGAGACCGTGGCGATCGACGGCCCGGAGGGCGGCCGTGGTCGCGGTGGCCCGGATACCGCGCTGGCCAATGCCACTGCCTCGGCCGCCAGGCTGACCTCGGATGCGCTGCCCGACGGCGCGCCCAGCATCGACGAGCTGCTCGCCGAGGCCCGCAGCGGCCTGCGGCGGCTCCGCCCGGAGGCGGCGTTCGCGGCCCTGACCGATGGCGCCGTGCTGGTCGACATCCGGCCGCTGGAGCAGCGGATCGTGGAAGGCGAGGTGCCGGGCGCCATCATCATCAGCCGCAACGTGCTGGAGTGGCGGTTCGACTCGCGCAGCGAGGCCCGGATACCCGCCCTGGCCAGGTCGGACACGCGCGTAATCGTGATGTGCTCGCAAGGATATGCCTCGTCCTTCGCCGCCAGCTCGCTGCGCCGCATCGGCGTGGCGGACGCCACCGACCTAGAGGGCGGATTCCAGGCCTGGCAGGCGGCCGGCCTGCCCACCCGGCCCGCCCGGGCCCTGGGCTGAAGCACCACTAGCGGCACTAGCGAATAGGCTCGTTACCAATATGACTGCGCACATCAGTACCTATGCCGGGGATCACGAGCACCAGCACCGGGACGTGGCTGGCGGCTGGCTGCGACCAGCCGTTTTCGGCGCGATGGACGGGCTCGTCACCAACGTGTCCCTGATCGCCGGCGTCGGGGGCGGCGGCGGGTCGGCGCACACGCTGGTGCTGACGGGCCTGGCCGGGCTCGCCGCCGGGGCCTTCTCGATGGCCACCGGCGAGTACGTTTCGGTCTCGTCGCAGAACGAACTAGTCGGCGCGGAGGTCTCCAAGGAGCGGATCGAGCTCGAGCGCAATCCCGCCGGGGAGCAGCGTGAGCTCGCCCAGGTCTTCATCCGCAGCGGCGTGGACGCCGACCTCGCGAGCCAGGTCGCCATGCAGGTCTCCGCGCGGCCGGAAGTGGCCCTGCGCGTGCACGTGCGCGAGGAACTCGGGGTGGATCACCACGACCTGCCCTCCCCCGTGACGGCGGCCGCCGCCTCGCTGCTGACCTTCGCCGCTGGCGCCCTCGTCCCGCTGCTGCCCTACCTGGCGGGCTTCGGGTCGCTGCCCGCGACCCTGATTCTCGCCGCCGTGGCGGCCTTCATCGGCGGCGGGCTGGTGTCCCGGATAACGGCGCGGCCATTCCTGCGCGGCGCGGTCCGCCAGTTGCTGCTAGCCGGCGTGGCCGCGGGGCTCACGTTCGCGATCGGCTACCTGGTCGGCGCGATCGCCTCCTGACCGGCGCTACCAGGGATCGGGCCCGATCGAGTCCTCCGCGTGATAATCGGAGCCCGACAGCAGCTCCAGGTCGGACTCGACCATCATGGCGACGAGCTCCTCGAAGCCGATCTTGGGCTCCCAGCCAAGTTCTTCCCTGGCCCTGGACGGGTCGGCGCAGAGCCGGTCCACGTCGGCCGGCCTGATGAAGGCCGCGTCGGTCACGACGTGCTCATGCCAGTCCAGCCCGACGGCGCGGAAGGCCCGCTCGACCAGTTCCTCGACCGAGTGGGTCACGCCGGTGCCGATCACGTAGTCGGCGGGCTCGTCGCAGGCGAGCATGAGGTGCATGGCCCGCACGTAGTCACCCGCGAATCCCCAGTCCCGGCTCGCACCGAGGTTGCCGAGGCGAAGCTGGCGCTCGAAGCCGAGCTTGATCTTGGCGGCGCCGAGCGAGACCTTGCGAGTAACGAACTCAACGCCGCGGCGCGGCGACTCGTGGTTGAACAAGATCCCCGAGACCGCGAACATCCCGTAAGACTCGCGGTAGTTCTGCGTCAGGAAATGGCCGTAGGCCTTGCCCACGCCGTACGGGCTGCGCGGGTGAAATGGCGTCTTCTCGGTCTGCGGCGACTCCCGGACCTGGCCGAACATCTCCGATGAGGAGGCCTGGTAGAACCGGATCTGGCCCCGCCCCGGGCTGCGCGACGCGCTGATCCCGCTGCAGACGCGGATCGCCTCCAGCACCCGCAGCACGCCGAGGCCGGTGACCTCACCGGTGAGCTCGGCCTGCTGCCAGGACATCGGCACGTAGGAGATGGCCGCCAGGTTGTAGACCTCGTCGGGCTGCACGCGCTCGACCGCTGAGATCAGGCTGCCCTGGTCGAGCAGGTCGCCCCGGACCAGCCGAAGATCGCCGAGGAGGCGGCGCAACTGGCGCACGCGCGGATTAGCCTGCCCCCGGACTAGCCCCCAGACCTCATACCCCTGAGCGACCAGATGCTCCGCCAGATAGGAGCCGTCCTGCCCGGTGATGCCGGTGATCAGCGCACGTCGTGTCAGCGGAGCCTCCGCTCATCGTGGCGGGCCAGCGGTCGCCGGCCTACGTCGCGGCAGCTTACCGACAGCGCCCTGGCGCGGCACACTGCCGCTGACCGCCAGGCTTACCGCTGGGGCGTCAGGAAACGGAAGGTACCCCCTGGTAAGGTTCGCTGCCTAGGGGGGGCCACGCGGGCGCGCCTGGGCGGGCGGCCAGCGGCGAACGAGGAGGCGCGAACCTGCGTGAGCACCGCATCAGCCCATGGGCAAACGCCCAGCTCGCTGGCAGCGACCCGGGAAGCTGAGCCGGCCGCGGCGACGAGCCCGGACCGGCCGCTGCGGGTCGCGCTGCTGTCCTACCGAAGCAAGCCGCACTGCGGCGGCCAGGGGATCTACCTGCGGCACCTGTCCCGGGAGCTGGCGGCGCTCGGGCACCACGTCGAGGTCTTCTCCGGCCAGCCCTATCCCGACCTCGAGCCGGGGCCGCTGCTGCGCACGCTGCCGAGCCTGGACCTGTACGCGGACGAGGACCCCTTCCGCACGCCGGGGCTGCGCGAGTACCGCGACTGGATCGACGTGCTCGAGGTGGGCGGCATGTGGACGGGCGCGTTTCCCGAGCCGCTGACCTTCAGCCTGCGCGCGCTCCGGGCGCTGCGCGGACGGCACGGCGACTTCGACGTCGTCCACGACAATCAGGTGCTCGCCTACGGGATGCTGGGCATCCCGCGGCTCGGCCTGCCACTGGTGACCAGCATTCATCATCCGATCAGCGTCGACCGGCGGATCGAGCTGGCCGCGGCCCGCGGGCTGTCCCGGCTGAGCAAGCGGCGCTGGTATTCCTTCGTGCGCATGCAAGGCCGGGTCGCCCGCCGGGTCGGCCCCATCCTGACCGGCTCGCAGTCCTCGCGCGACGACATCTGCCGCGACTTCCGCGTGCCGGGCGACCAGGTGCGGGTGATCCCGCTCGGGGTGGATACCCGCATGTTCCACTCGCGCCCGGCGCCCAGGGTGCCCGGCCGGGTGGTAGCGGTCGCCAGCGCGGACTCGCCGCTCAAGGGCGTGGCGACGCTGCTGCGCGCATTCGCCAAGTTCACGACGGAGACAGATGCCGTGCTGACCCTGGTCGGTAAGCCAACGCCAGGCGGCCCGACTGACCAGCTGGTCGGGGAGCTGGCGCTCGGCGAGCGGGTGCAGTTCGTCAGCGGGATCAGCGACATCGAGCTGGCGGAACTGATCGCGAGCGCGGAGCTGGCCGTGGTCCCGTCCCTGTACGAGGGCTTCTCGCTGCCGGCCGTGGAGCACATGGCCTCGGGCACCCCGCTGATCGCCACGCGGACGGGCGCGCTGCCCGAGGTCACGGGTGACGCGGCGCTGCTGGTCACGCCGGGCGACGCCGAGGAGCTCGCGGTCGCGCTGCGGACGCTGCACGACTCGCCCGCCGAGCGGGACCGGCTGGCCGCCGTGGCCCTGCGCCGGGTGCAGGAGCGGTTCGCCTGGCCCGCGGTCGCGCGGGCCACCGTCGTGCAGTACCGCCAGGCGATCGCCCGTCAGGCGGCGGGTCCGGGCCTGGCGGCGGGTCCGGGCCTGGCGGAACCGTGCTGACCGTCGACTTCGGCCGGCTGCCGGTGGGGCCCGGCACGCGGGTGCTCGACCTGGGCTGCGGCGCTGGGCGGCATGCCTTCGAGTCGCTGCGCCGGGGCGCGCATGTGGTCGCGCTCGACACCGACCTCGCGGAACTGCGCCAGGTCGGCGTGATGGCAGCCGCCATGGCGCAGGCGGGCGAGGTCCCCGCCGCGGGGCGGGCCACCTGCGTGGCCGCCGACGCGACCGCCATGCCGTTCCCGGACGGCTCCTTCGACGTCGTCATCGCGGCCGAGGTGCTGGAGCACATCCCCGCCGATCAGGCCGCGCTGCGGGAAATCACCAGGGTGCTGGCGCCGGGCGGGACGGCCGCCGTCACGGTGCCCGCGTGGCTGCCCGAGCGGATCTGCTGGCGGCTGTCCGATGATTACCACAACGTGCCCGGCGGCCACGTGCGCATCTTCACCCGGCGCGAGCTGGAGACCAAGCTGGCGGCGGCCGGGCTGGCCGTCGGCGGTCATCATCACGCTCACGCGCTGCACTCCCCCTACTGGTGGCTCAAGTGCGCGGTGGGCGTGCACGACGACGAGCATCCGCTGGCCAGGACCTATCACCGGCTGCTGGTCTGGGACATCATGCGGCGGCCCAGGATCACCAGGCTGGCCGACCGGGCGCTGAACCCGGTGATCGGCAAGAGCCTGGTGGTCTACGCGACCAGGCCGGCCGCAGGTGCCGTTAAGGCGCAGGGCAGGCATGAGACCCTGGGGAGCCGAAGGGCGCCGGACGCCGGGGGCGGCATCCGGCGGCTAGTGAGCGCGCCGCCTCAGGCAACTGGCGGTGCCGACGTCGAGGAGGCGCATGCGGGGGCGTGAGCACCCGGACGGCTGGGTGCCTGAGGTTGCCGGAATCCTGACCGCGGAACAGCTTCTGGCGACGGGTCACAGCATTGCCGCTGCCCAGCAGCGGGACGGGGCCATCGGCTGGCCGGACGGCCATGTCGATGCCTGGAACCATGTCGAGTGCGCCATGGCGCTGAGCGTCTGCGGCTTGCGCGGACCCGCGCGGCGCGCCTACGCCTGGCTCGCCGCCTCGCAGCGCCGCGATGGTTCCTGGCCGGTGCAGACGGCGGACGGCAGCGTGCCCGACCTGGCGGCGGAGAGCAACCACGCGGTTTACCCGGCGGTCGGGGTCTGGCATGAGTTCCTGGTGACCGGCGACGAGGCTTTCGTTACCCGAATGTGGCCGTTAGTCCGGTCGGGCATCGAGTTCGCGCTCGGGCTGCAGCGGCCGGGGGGCGAGATCGCCTGGCGCCGCCACGGCGACGGCAGCGCGGACGACTACGCACTGCTGGCCGGCTGCTCCAGCATGTATCAGGGCCTGCGCTGCGCAATCGCGCTGGCCGATCACCTCGGCGAGAGTCAGCCGGGCTGGGAGCTGGCCGCGGATCAGCTCTGTCACGCGGTCGCCTGTCATGACCTGGCATTCGCGGACAAGAGCCGTTATTCCATGGATTGGTACTACCCGGTGCTGGCCGGGCCCCTGCGCGGCCTGGCCGCGCAGGAGCGCCTGGCGCGGTCGTGGGACACCTTCGTCGTGCCGGGCCTGGGCATCCGCTGCGTCCGCGACCAGCCCTGGGTCACCGGCGCCGAGACCTGCGAGCTGGCGCTCGCGCTGGACGCCATCGGGGACCAGGCCCGGGCGCTGGAACTGCTGGAGCAGATTCAGCACCTGCGCGATCCCGGCGGGAGTTACTGGACCGGCTGGCAGTTCCTCAATCAGGCCCACTTCCCGAACGAGCAGAGCAGCTGGACGGCGGCCGTGGTCGTCCTGGCGGCCGACGCGCTGTCGGGCGCGTCCGGCGGCGCGGGCATCTTCGCCGACGTCGCGGCCGGGCCGATGGCGGGGACGGCCCCTGGAGCCGGCTGCGGCTGCGCCTCAGCCGATTCCGTCTCCCGTCCGCTCGAGCACTCGTAGCGATCCCTGCACCCGGGCTTGGGCGAACGCGCCCGACCCGGCGGCACGCTGGTAGATCCGGTACGGCGCCTGGCCACCGTCGGCGGGGTCAGGAAAGACATCGTGGATCGCCAGCGCCCCGCCGATTGCGACCCAGGGCGCCCAGCCCTCGTAGTCGGCGATGGCCGCCGCGTCGGTGTGACCGCCGTCAATGAACAGCATCCCGAGCGGCATGCGCCAGACCGCGGCCACCGCGGCCGACCTCCCGACGACGGCGATCACGTGCTCCTCCAGCCCGGCGCCGGCCAGCGTCGCGCGAAAGTGCGGCAGCGTGTCCAGCCGGCCCGTCGCGGGATCGACCAGCTCCGGGTCGTGATACTCCCAGCCGGGCTGGTTCTCCTCCGAGCCATGGTGATGGTCGACGGTCACGACGACCTGGCCAGCCTGCCGGGCTGCCGCGGCCAGGTAGATCGTTGACTTGCCGCAGTACGTCCCGATCTCGGCGATCGGGCCGGCGGATGCGTAGGCCGCCGCGGTCTCGAACAGGGCCAGGCCCTCTGGCGGCGGCATGAAGCCCCTGGCCGCCTCCGCGGCGAGCCTGGCCTGATCGGGAAGCGTGACAGCGAGCGGGTGAGTGCGCATGCGGCCAAGTCTGCTGCCGGCTGCCTTGCCCCGCGAACCGGGGCATGCTCTACTCCGGAATGCCGGGGCATGCTCTACTCCGGAATGATTGTCGGTGACCCTAATCGTCGGGAGGTTCCGGTGCGGGTGGAAGTCGACCGCGACGCCTGCGAGGCCAATGCGGTCTGCGCGGGCCTGGTGCCCGAGGTATTCGACGTCGACGACGACGACAACCTGCACATTAAGGTCGCCGATGTGCCGCCGCAGCTGGCCGCGGCGGTCGGGCACGCCGTCGCTTCCTGCCCGAAGGCGGCGCTCAGGATCATTCCCTAGGATGACCACGCCCCGCGAGCCAGGAAACGGAGACCACTATGCGCGCCGGCCGGATCGTCGCCGCGGCTGCCGCTGCCGGCGCCATGGGACTGGGCCTGGCCTGCTCGGCTCAGGGCCCCCGGCCTGACGCGGGGCATGCCTCGCATGCCACCGGCCCGGCTGGCCCGGCTGGCCCGGCCAGTCCGGCCAGTCCGGCCAGCCCGGCTCCGAACGTCGGCCAGCCCACGGCCGGCCTGGTCCCGGCGCAACTGGAGCAGGCCTACAACCTGGGCCCGCTGCGGCGGCGCGGCATTAACGGCGCGCACCAGACCATCGTGATCGTCGACTCCTTCGGCTCGCCGACCATCGCCCGTGACCTCGCGTCGTTTGACCAGGCGTTCGGCCTGCGGCCGCCGGCCTCGTTGCGGATCATCCAGCCCGCCGGGCAGGTGGCCGCCTACCAGCCGACGAGCACCCGGATCGGCTGGGCGTCCGAGACCACCCTGGACGTGGAGTGGGCACACGCGATGGCGCCGGGCGCGGGGATCCTTTTGGTCGAGACCCCGACCGCCGAGAACGAGGGCCGGAGCGGCTTCCCGCAGATCGTCGCGGCCGAGACGTACGTGATCCGCCATCACCTCGGGCAGGTGATCAGCCAGAGCTTCGGCGCCACCGAGGAGACGTTCCGGTCGCCGGCCGCGCTGCGGGGCTTGCGGGGCGCCTACCTGCTAGCCGCCGAGCCGGCCCATGCCGTGACGGTGCTCGCCGCCAGCGGGGATTCGGCCGCCTCGGGCGACACCTACAACATGCAGAGCCTGTACCCCCGGCGGGTCGTCGAGTGGCCTGCGACCGATCCGCTGGTCACCGCGGTCGGCGGCACCTTCCTGAGCCTGAGTCACGCCGGCCAGCGGCTGGCGCCGGATGTGGCGTGGTCCCGCGGCGGCGGCGGCCTGTCGGCGGTCTTCACCCGGCCGGCCTACCAGGACGGCGTGGCGGCCATCACCGGCAGTCGCCGCGGCATCCCCGACATCTCGATGAATGCCTCCTGCGCGAGCCCGGTAGCCCTGTTCGCCAGTTTCCCCGGCACCGGGACGAGCCACTGGCAGACCATCTGCGGCACGAGCATGGCGACCCCGCTATTCGCGGGCGTGGTCGCCCTGGCCGATCAGGTAGCCGGACACTCGCTCGGGCTGATCAACCCGGCGCTGTACAAGATGTCGGCCGCCCATGACCCGGGCATCGTGGACATCCGCAGCGGCAACAATTCGACCGTGGCTGGCGGGCACGCCGTGCCGGGCTTCCGGGCCGGACCCGGCTATGACCTGGTTACTGGCGTCGGGACGGTCAACGCCGCGTACTTCGTGCCCGAACTGGCCAGGCTCGCGCGCTAGCGGGCGGCTGCCTGCTGGCGGGCGGCGAGGCGGGGCCGGACGCTGAGCTGCCGCGCGGGCTAGCTCAGTGCCCCGGCGGCGACGGCCACGCCTACCGAGACCAGGATGACGCCGCCGAGCTGATCGCTGCGCCCGCCGGCCCAGCCGCCGAGCCGGGCGCCCAGTTCGAGGCCCACCAGGGACAGGGCGACGCTCACCGCGCCGATGATCGTGGCGCCGACAAGGATCGCTACCTGATAGGTCCCGAGGGCGAACCCCACCACCAGGTTGTCGAGGCTGAGGGCCAGGGCGCTGAGCAGCAGGCGCACGCTGCCGCCGCTGCCAGTCGCGGCATGGCCGGGGGCGCTGTCGCTGGGGGCGGCACGGCCGGGGGCGCTGTCGCTGGGGGCGGTGGCGCCTGCGTCCGCCACGGGATGCACGGCCCCGGCCATCGCCGCACGGGCGGCCCGGCGGGCCCGGACGGAGCCGAGGATCGTGTAGAGGCCAACACCAATCAGCAGTGCGCCGCCGATCCAGTGACCCGCCCGGCCCAGCTGTCCGGCGACGTGGTCGCCGATGAGCAGGCCGACGATGGGCATCCCCGACTCGAAGGCCCCGAACACCAGGCCGACCCGCAGCCGGGTGCGGGCATCAACGCCCCCGACACCCAGGCTGACGGCAGCGGCGAAGTTCGACAGCCCCACCGACGCCGCGACAAGCAGGAGCGCCAGCATGCCGACACGCTAGCGGCACAAGGACATTGACGCCGGATGTGACCTTGCCGTTCAAGCACTGGACGCCGCCCTGACCGGCCAAGCCACTCTCGGACGTCAGCGAGATCAGCAATCGCATATGGACATGCCCGAATAGTTTCGCCGTCGTGAAATCCGGGCCACTGACGAAATTCTCCCCTAGTCGTGCCGGTACCGGGCCGGGATGCTGCCCTCCACGTGCGCTAGCCGCACGCGATCGCCGCGGTAGATGTAGCGCGTGAGCCGGATCGGCCGGTCCTTACTGTAAGAAGTCCGGTTCACCACGATCACCGGCATGCCGGTCGAGAGCCGGAAGAAGCTCAGCTCCCGGGTGTCCGGCATCCGCGCGCCGATCTCGTCGACGAAGCCCGCCTGCTCATGCCCGAGCTCGGCTAGCAGCTTGATGGAGCCCTGCGGAATCAGCCCTGCCTGAGCGAGCGCGGTGTCGCCCGCGAGGTCCGTCGGGAAGTACGAGTTGATGAGCAGCCATGGCACCCCATCGATGTGCTGGGAGGTGCGTCGGACGATGACCTGCTCGCCCGGCCCGACGGCCAGCTTGTCGGCCACGCTGGCCGAGGCGGGCACGGTCTCGACCACGAACCTGACCGTCTCCGGCTTACTCGGGTCGGGGCCCACGACCGGCATCGCCAAAGACGCGTGATGGCCGCTGGGCTGCCCCTGCACCCGCGACAGCAGCGCCGTGAACGGCTTGGCCGGGACGAGAACGAACGTCCCGAGACCCTGCCGGGTGACCACCAGGCCCTGGTTGGTCAGCAGCGCCAGCGCGAGCCGGACGGTGTTCCGCGAGGCACTGAACTGGCGCTCCAGGTCTGGCTCGCTGGGCAGGCGGTCGTCCGGCGCGAGTATGCCGCTGGTGATCTGATCACGCAGCCGGTCGGCGATCTCCTGATACTTCGCCTGAGCCACGCCGACACTCCCTACTCATACCCATGATCCTCACCATCTGGATAGGCGGATGATACCCCCTGATCACGTTTCAAACACATCACTCATTGGTATGAGCAGCATGGATGGCAACATAAGGTCGAATGGTAGGGCATCCACCAACCGGATCGGAAGCGTCGCTCCATCGAGGCCATCCAGGACAGGACACCGGGAGGTGGACGAGATGATCATCCTGCTAGCCATCGTCGTCGTGGCGGTGAGCGTGCCGCTCGCCAGCGTGGTGCTAGTCAGCCTGGCCAGCAAACGCGAGGACTCCGCGCAGAGCCTGAGCGGCCGGCCTCGTGGCCCGCTGGAGGCCGCGGCCCGGCGCATGGTGGGCTTCCACGGGGACGCGACGGGGCTGAACGGGACGGGGCTGAACG
>DATKRH010000314.1:0-14571 GCA_035532295.1 Streptosporangiaceae bacterium | reverse complement strand
GTGCGGGGGAGCCACCTCCCCGGCACGGCCGGCCTACTCGCGGCCCTCGACGGAGTGCGGGACCCGGAGCTGGACGAGCCCATCACGACGCTGGGCTTCGTCAGCTCGTGCACCGTCACGGCCGATGGCGACGCGCAGGTCCGGCTGCGGCTGCCCACCTACTTCTGCGCGCCCAACTTCGCCTTCCTCATGGTGGCCGACGCCTACGACGCGGTGGCGGCGCTGCCGGGCGTGCGCCGCGCGCAGGTCGTGCTAGACGAGCATTTCGCTTCCGACGCGATCAATGGCGGCGTGGCCGCGCACGCCGGCTTCGCGCAGTCGTTCGACGGCGAGGCGATCGGCGAGCTGCACGAGCTGCGCGCCGACTTCCTGCGCAAGGCCGTCATGGCCGGCACCGACCAGGTATGCCGGCCGCTGCTGGCCGCCGGGACCGATCCGGCCAGCCTGCCGGCTCTGACCCTCGGCGCGGTCCCGCCCTCCCCCGCCCTCCAGCGGCTGCGGGAGCGCCGCGCGGAGCTGGGCCTGCCCGCCGGCGACGACGCGCCGTTGCTGATCGATCCGAAGAACGGCCAGCCGGTGAGCCCGGACTCGCTGCGCCTGCACCTGGGGCGCGCCCGCCTGACCCGGACCAGCCTTGAGGCGAACGGCAGCATCTGCCGCGGCATGCTGGCGCACCGATATGACTCTCCAGGACAGTGTTTGCCACCACGGAGCGAGGAGGCCGAGTGAAGTCCGTCCGCTTGCACGCATTCCACACCCAGCCGGTGATCGACGAGGTACCGGAGCCGACCATCAGCGGCCCGCTCGACGTCATCGTGAAAATCGGCGGCGCGGGCGTCTGCCGTACCGACCTGCACATCATCGAGGGCCAGTGGGACGCCGCGATGGGAACGCCGCTGCCGTACATCCTCGGCCACGAGAATGCCGGCTGGGTGCACGAGGTCGGCTCGGCCGTGACCAACGTCGCGGTCGGCGACACCGTGATCTTGCACCCGACGCCCACCTGCGGGCTGTGCCGGGCCTGCCGGGCGGGCGACGACATGCACTGCGTCGCCAGCACCTTCCCCGGCCTGTCCACCGACGGCGGGATGGCCGAGTACCTGCTCACCTCGGCCAGGGCCTGCGTGAAGCTGGACCCGGCGACCAGGCCGCAGGACGTGGCGGCGCTGGCCGACGCCGGCATCACCGCCTACCACGCGGTCCGCAAGGCCCTCCCGCTGCTGTATCCCGGCACTACCTGCGTCGTCATCGGCGCGGGCGGCCTGGGCCACATCGGCATCCAGTGCCTGGCGGCGCTGACCGCGACGAACATCATCGTGGTCGACCGCAACCCCGACGCGCTCAAGCTGGCCGAGCAGCTCGGCGCGCAGCACACCGTCGTCGCCGACGGCGCGCAGGTCAACGCCGTCAAGGAGCTGACCGGCGGCGCCGGCGCGGAGGTCGTGCTCGACTTCGTCGCCGAGCAGGGCGCCGAGGCGGACGGCTTCGCGATGACCGCGCCGGCGGGCTCGTACTTCGTCATCGGCTATGGCGGTACCCTGCACATCCCGACGCTCGACATCATCTCGACCGAGCGCAACATCATCGGGAACATCGTCGGCACCTACAACGAGCTGGCTGAGCTGATGGCGCTGGCGCAGGCCGGCAAGGTGACCCTGCACACCCGCACCTACCCGCTGGAGGCCGCGGTGGAGGCCCTGGCCGACCTGGACGCCGGGCGCGTCCGCGGCCGGGCGATCCTCGTGCCCTGATATCTGACTCGCCGCACTTGACGCACGGCACTTGACGCACTGGCCTAAGTAATGACCTGATGGAGGATCTATGGCAAAGGAACTGCGCTTCGGAGCAGACGCGCGAGCCCTGCTGCTGGCCGGTGTCGACCAGCTGGCCGACGCCGTCAAGTCGACGCTCGGGCCCAAGGGCCGCAACGCGATCCTGGAGAAGATCACCGGCTCGCCCGTCGTTACCAACGATGGCGTCACCATCGCACGCGAGATCCACCTGAAGAACCAGTTCGAGAACATGGGCGCCCAGCTGGTCAAGGAAGCGGCGATCAAGACCAACGACATCGTCGGTGACGGGACCACCACCGCGACGGTGATCGCGCAGGCCGTGGTCCGCGAGGGCATGCTGGCGATCGGCCAGGGGGCGAACCCGGTCCTGGTCAAGCGCGGCATCGACATGGCCGTCGGCCGCCTGGTGGAGCACCTGCAGAGCGTCGCGCATCCGGTGCAGACCGAGGAGGACTTCACCCGCGTCGCGGCTATCTCGGCCAACGACGACCTCGCCGTCGGCCGGGTGATCGCCAAGGCGCTGCACACCGTCGGCGACGGCGGCATCGTGACCGTCCAGGAGTCCGCGACGTACGGCATGAGCGTGGACTTCGTGGAGGGCTTTGAATTCGATAACGGCTACCTGTCGCCCTACCTGGTGACCAACCCGGCCAGCCTCGAGGCGATCGTCGAGGACCCCTACATCCTGCTGTGCAGCCAGAAGATCACCAAGGTGCAGGAGCTGATGCCACTCCTGGACAAGGTGATGCGGGCGCCCAGGCCGCTGGTGATCATCGCGGAGAACGTCGAGGGCACGGCGCTGAGCATGCTCGTGCACAACCACGTGAACGGGGCCTTCCAGTGCCTGGCGGTGCGGGCACCGGGCTTCGGCGACCGGCGGCTGCACAAGCTGGAGGACATCGCCGCCATCACCGGCGGCGCCGTGCTCAGCAAGC
Source organism: Streptosporangiaceae bacterium (assembly GCA_035532295.1). Lineage (GTDB taxonomy): Bacteria > Actinomycetota > Actinomycetes > Streptosporangiales > Streptosporangiaceae > DASUBV01. The sequence goes on along the minus strand of DATKRH010000314.1, from coordinate 11,843 downwards.
ACTCCGGGTTCACGCTGGAGACGATGACGCTGGAGCAGCTGGGCCGGGCCGCGGAGGTCCGGGCCAACGCCGACAGCACGGCCATCATCGGCGGCTACGGCTCCCGGGAAGACGTCGAGTTCCGGCTCAACCAGATGCGCGCCGAGATGGAGCGGGCCGTCTTCGGGATCGACGAGGACGTGCTGTCCGAGCGGATCGGCGCCCTGTCCGGCAAGGTCGCCGTTATCCGCGTGGGCGCGCCGACACCCGCGGAGCTGAAGGAACTGCAGCACCGGGTCGAGGACGCGCTCGCCGCGTGCCGCGCCGCCATGGCGGAGGGGATCGTGGCCGGCGGCGGAGCGGCGCTGCTGCATGCCGAGAAGGCGCTCGACGATCTGCAGGTCAAGGACGACTACGCGACCGGCGTGGAGATCGTGCGCAGGGTCCTCACCGCGCCCGCCTACCTGATCGCCACCAACGCCGGGTACTCCGGCGAGGAGGTAGTCGCCCAGGTCACCTCGCTCGGCCAGGACGAGGGCTTTGACGCACTGGAGGGCCGCTACGGCAACATGATCGAGATGGGCATCATCGACCCGCTGCGGGTCGCCCGCTCGGCCCTGCAGAACGGCGCGTCGGTGGCCGGGCTGCTGCTCACGACCAACACGCTGGTGGCCGAGGAGCAGACACCATGGGGCGGCAGCGCCGCGCTGATGACCGAGTACGGCGCCCTCGACGAGGGCCTGCATCAGCCATCACCGGACTCCAGCACCCCGCAGTCGCTCGGGCTCGGCCCGACCGCCGGGTAGGTTCGCTGCTCATGGCCGCAGATCCCGCAACGGCGCTAGGTGCTGGAACGGGGCCAGGTGATGACGAGGGTCCGGCCGCGGCGGGCCGGGGGGGCGACCACCCCCCGCTGAGTCCGGCGGCCGGGCCCTCGCCCGTGGCGGTGCAAAGCGCGCTGCGCGTCATCCGGTCGAGGGGCCGCTACCGCGGCTTCGCGGCCATGCTCGGGCCAGCGTTCGTCGCGGCGGTCGCCTACGTCGACCCCGGTAACTTCGCCACCAACTTCACGGCCGGGGCGGAGTTCGGCTACAGCCTGGCCTGGGTCATCGTGGTAGCCAACCTGATGGCGATGCTCGTGCAGTACCTGTCGGCCAAGGTCGGCGTGGCCACCGGCCAGGACCTGCCGCAGCTCTGCCGCGATCAGCTGCCCCGCGCGGTGTCCCGCGGGCTATGGGTCCAGGCCGAACTGGTCGCCATGGCGACGGACCTGGCCGAGTTCGTCGGCGCCGCGATCGGGCTGAACCTGCTGTTCGGCCTGCCGCTGCTGGCCGCCGGGCTGATCACCGCCGTGGTGGCCTTCGGGGTCCTGGCGCTGGACCAGCGCGGCTACCGGCGGTTCGAGCTGGCCATCGCCGCCCTGCTGGGCCTGGTCCTGCTCGGCTTTGCCTACGACCTGGTCGCCGTCGGCGTGAGCCCGGCGGGCATCGCGGCCGGGCTGGTGCCCAATCTCGGCGGGCACAATCTCGGCGGGAGCAGCCTCGGCGGGCCCAGCCTCGGCGGCAGCGACGTGCTGCTGCTGGTGGCCGGGATCATCGGCGCCACGGTCATGCCGCACGTGGTCTACCTGCATTCGGCCCTGACCAAGTCGCGGGTGTCCTGCCGCGATGACGCCGAGCGCCGCGAGGTCCTGCGTTTCCAGCGAATCGACGTGGTCATCGCGCTCGGCGCGGCCGGCTTGATCAACCTGGCGATGCTGTTCGTCGCCGCGTCCCTGTTCAGCCGGACGGGCAGCCCATCGGCGGGCAGCCTCCAGGTCGCGCACGCCGACCTGGCCAAGCTGGTCGGCGGCGGAGCGGCGCTGGCCTTCGCCGTCGCGCTGCTCGCCTCCGGGCTGTCTTCCTCCAGCGTCGGCACGTACGCGGGCCAGGTCGTCATGCAGGGCTTCATCGGCCGGCGTATCCCCGTCTACCTGCGCCGCGGCATCACCATGCTGCCGGCCCTCGTGGTCCTGGCCGCCGGGCTGCCCCCGACCGGCAGCCTCATCGTCTCCCAGGTCGTGCTGTCGTTCGGTATCCCGTTCGCGCTCGTGCCGCTGGTCATGCTGACCCGCCGGGCCGACATCATGGGCCCGCTGGCCAACCACCGCGTCACCACCGCCGCGGCCGCCTGCGTCGCCGGCCTGATCATCGTCCTGAACGCTTACCTGCTCTGGATCACGTTCCTGAGCTGATCCCGTCCGGGGTGATGATCAAGGTCACCGGCCGGGCGGTCAGGGGCCGGCGGGTGGCAAGCTTGCCTATACTCCGTCGTGTTATGCCGTTCTCATCTATCCCGCAGGCAGAGCCGGTTACCCGCCGCGACAGGCGCAAGATCGCGGTCATCGGCGTCATCGTGCTGGCCATCTTCGCCGGGGTCGGTATCTGGGCCGCGGTCCGGCCCGGTGCCTATGGCGCCTCCCGCGACGGCTGCGTCACGGTCAATGTCCCCAGCACCACCGGCGGCGCGCTGCTGCACGAGTGCGGGTCCAAGGCCCGGACCATGTGCCGCAACGCGTATGCCAACCAGGGCGTTGCCGTCCAGCTGACCCGGCAGCAGTGCCGGCTGGCCGGGATTACCCCGCCGGCCGCCTCGGCCAGCCCGTCGACGGACTGACCCGCGCCTAGCGCGGCGCGGCGAGGACGTCCGCGTCGAAGCAGGTCCGGTCGCCGGTGTGGCAGGCGCCGCCGACCTGGTCGACCTTGACCAGGATCGCGTCGCCGTCGCAGTCCAGCGCCACGGACTTCACGAGCTGCAGGTGGCCGGAGGTCTCGCCCTTGACCCAGTATTCCTGGCGGCTGCGCGACCAGTAGGTGCACCGGCCGGTGGTCAGCGTCCGGTGCAGCGCCTCGTCGTCCATCCAGCCGAGCATCAGCACCTCGCCGGTGTCGTGCTGCTGGGCGATGGCCGCCACGAGCCCGGCGTCGTCGCGCTTCAGCCGCGCGCAGACGCGCGGATCAAGGCCGGACTCGGTTGCGTCGATTCTCATCCGTTTCCCCATGCCGTGTTCGATATGCCGTGTTCGATATGCCGTGTTCGATGTGCCCGGGCCTGCGCGTCGCCCCCCAGGGGCCGCCGGTAGCCAGGTGGCGCGTCACGCTGGTACCGCCGCCAGCGCCTGCGCCAGCGTGAACGCGCCCGCGTACAGCGCCTTGCCGATGATCGCCCCGTCCACGCCGAGCGGCGCGAGCTCCGCGATGGCACGCAGGTCGGCCAGGCTGGACACGCCGCCGCTGGCGATGACGGGGCGATCGGTGCTGGCACAGACCCGGCGCAGCAGATCCAGGTTCGGCCCCGCCATCATGCCGTCCTTGGCCACGTCGGTCACGACGTACCGCTGGCAGCCCTCGGCGTTGAGCCGGCCGAGCACCTCGAACAGCTCGCCGCCCTCGGCGGTCCAGCCGCGCGCGGCCAGGGTGGTGCCGCGGACGTCCAGCCCGACCGCGATCCGGTCGCCGTGCTCGGCGATGATGGCGCGCACCCAGCCGGGGTTCTCCAGCGCGGCCGTGCCGATGACCACCCGCGCGCAGCCGGTCGCCAGCGCCGCCGCGAGCGAGGCGTCGTCCCGGATCCCCCCGGACAGCTCCACCGCGACGTCCAGCCGCCCGATGACGTCGGCGAGCAGCGCGGCGTTGGAGCCGCGGCCGAAGGCGGCATCCAGGTCCACCAGGTGGATCCACCGCGCGCCGGCGTCCTGCCAGGCGAGCGCGGCGGCCAGCGGGTCGCCGTAGTCAGTCTCGGTGCCCGCCGCGCCCTGCACGAGCCGGACCGCCTGCCCGCTCGCCACGTCCACGGCGGGCAGCAGCGTGAGCGGGAGCGTCCGCGGGCTCCGGGTGGTCATAGTGCGCCCTTCGTGCTCGGGATGACGCCAGGCGCACGGGGATCGGGAGCGGCGGCGGCCCGCAGGGCGCGGGCGAACGCCTTGAACTGTGCCTCCACGATGTGGTGCGGGTTGCGTCCGGCCAGCACGTCCAGGTGCACGCAGATGGCGGCCGAGTGGGCGAGCGACTCGAAGAAGTGCCGGGTCAGCGTGGTGTCGTAGGTACCGATCAGCGGCGCCATGCCGGCCGGCTCGGAGTGCACCGCGTAGGGCCGCCCGGACAGGTCCACCGCGGCGCGGGCGAGCGTCTCGTCCAGCGGCACGAGGGCGTCACCGAACCGGCAGATCCCGGCCTTGTCGCCCAGCGCCTCCGCCAGCGCCTGCCCGAGCGTCAGCGCCGTGTCCTCGACGGTGTGGTGAGCGTCGATCTCGATGTCGCCCTGGGCCTGGACGCTCAGGTCCAGCAGGCCGTGCTTGCCCAGCTGGGCCAGCATGTGGTCGAAGAACGGCACGCCCGTCTGGGCCTGCGCGGCGCCCGAGCCGTCTAGCTCTAGCTCGACCAGGATCTTGGTCTCCTTGGTGGCGCGCTCCACCCGGGCGAACCGGCTCATGACACTCCTCCGCTGATGTGCTGGCCGCCGCTGATCTGCTGGCCGCCGCCGGCCGGCTGCTGGGCCAGGACCGCCGTCAGGGCCGCGCGAAACGCGGCCATCTCCTCGGGCGTTCCGATGCTCACCCGTAGCCACTGCGGCGGCCCGACCGCACGGATCAGCACGCCGCGATCGAGCAGTTCCCGCCAGATGACGCGCCGGTCGCAGAACCGGCCGAAGAACACGAAGTTGGCATCGGAGTCGGCCACGTCCAGGCCCAGCTGCCGCAGCCATTCCACGAGGTCATCGCGCTCAGCACGGATCCTGGCCACCGATGCGAGCAGCTGATCGGCATGGCGCAGCGCGGCCTGGGCGACGGCCTGCGTCACCGCGGACAGGTGATACGGAAGCCGGACCAGCGCCAGCGCCTCGACCACGGCCGGGTCCGCGGCCAGGTACCCCACGCGCGCGCCGGCCAGGGCGAACGCCTTCGACATGGTCCTGATCACGACGAGCCGGGGGAAGCGCGGCAGCACCGCCAGCGCGCTGGCGCCGGGATCGCGGGCGAACTCGGCGTAGGCCTCGTCGACCACCACCATGCCGGGTGCCAGCGCGCAGGCCGCCTCGATCACGCTGGGCGGCAGCGCGGTCCCTGTCGGGTTGTTCGGCGAGGTCAGGAAGACCAGGTCCGGCCGGTGCTCGGCGATGGCCGCGGTCACGCCCTCGGGATCCAGGCTGAAGTCCTCGTTCCGCGCCCCGGCGATCCACCGGGTGGCGGTGGTCTGGGCAATGATCGGGTGCATCGAGTACGACGGCTCGAAGCCCAGCGCACTGCGGCCGGGACCACCGAACGCCTGCAGGAGCTGCTGAATGATCTCGTTGGACCCGTTGGCCGCCCAGGTGTGCTCAAGCGTCAGGTCGTGACCCAGGTAAGCGGCCAGCCCGGCCCGAAGCTCGAGGGCGTCGCGGTCCGGGTACCGGTTCAGCCCGGCGGCGGCCGTCGCGACGGTGGCGGCGATCTCGCCGACGAGCTCGGGCGGTGGCGGGTACGGGTTCTCGTTAGTGTTCAGCGCGACCCTGACCGCTAGCTGCGGGGCGCCGTAGGGCTCGCGGCCGACCAGGTCGGCCCGCAGCGGCAGCCCGGCGCTCACTGCTGCTCCGCGGCCGGAACGCCGGCCGGGATCCGGGTCCGCACCGCCTGCACGTGCGCGACCAGATCCTCCGCGCCGCCGAGGGCGTCGATGTGCGCGGCGGCGGTGGCCAGGCCCGCCTCGTTACACTCCACGACGTGGATGCCGCGCAGGAAGGACAAAACCGACAGCCCGCCGGAATGCCGGGCGGTGCCGCCGGTCGGCAGCACGTGGTTGGAGCCCGCCAGGTAGTCGCCGAGCGAGACCGGCGCCCACGGGCCGACGAAGACGGCGCCGGCGTTGCGCACGCGCCGGGCCAGCGCGGCGGCGCCGGCGGCCTGGATCTCCAGGTGCTCAGGGGCCCAGGCGTCGGCGACGGCCAGGGCGGCGCTCAGGTCGTCGACGAGGACGCACGCCGACTGCCCCGCTAGCGCGGCCCGGACCCGCTCGACGTGCCGCGTGGCGGCGACCGCGGCGGCCAGCTCCGGGTCGACCCGGTCGGCCAGGCCGGGATCAGTGGTGATCAGCAGGCAGGCGGCGAGCGAATCGTGCTCGGCCTGCGCGACCAGGTCAGCCGCGATGAAGGCCGGATTGGCAGTGTGGTCGGCGATGATCGCGATCTCGGTCGGGCCGGCCTCGGCGTCCACCGCGACCCGGCCGCTGAGCAGCCGCTTGGCCGCGGCGACGTAGACGTTGCCCGGCCCGCTGATGACATCGACCGGGGCGCAGTCCGCGGTGCCGTAACCGAGCATCGCGATCGCCTGCGCTCCGCCGGCCGCGTGCACCTCGGTGATCCCCAGGAGCGCGCAGGCGGCCAGGACCACCGGATCCGGCAGTCCGCCGCGGCCGGCCTGCGGCGGCGAGGCGACGGCGATCTCGCCGACCCCGGCGGCCTGGGCCGGGATGACGTTCATCACGACCGAGGACGGGTACACGACCAGGCCGCCGGGCACGTAGACGCCCGCCCGGCCGACCGGCACGTACCGCTCGGTGACGGTGGAGCCGGGCGCCACGCTGGTCACGCTCTGCGCCGGCAGCTGGGCCCGGTGCACCAGCAGGGCCCGGCGCGCGGCCTCCTCCAGCGCGGCCCGCACCGCCGGGTCCAGCTCGGCCAGGGCGTCGGCCAGCGCCCGCTCCGGCACCCTGGTCGTGACCAGGTCCACGCCGTCGAATCGGGCCGTCTGCTCGCGCACCGCCTCGGCGCCGCGCCGCCGGACGTCCTCGCAGATCGGCCGGACGACGGCCAGCGCGGCCTCGACATCCAGCTCGGCGCGGGGCAGCACGCCGGCCAGCTCGGCGGGGCGCATCTCACTGGCGGGCTTGCCACGCAGGTCAACTCGGATCAGCACCCGTCAAGCCTACGGGAGCCCTCCGGTCTCCCCGAACCCAAGCCCACCGCGACCACCGCGACCACCGCCGGCCGGCGAGCCAGCGGGGCCGGCGGAGGCGCGGGGTCGGCGGGCTAGGCGGGCGGTCGGGTGATGAGGCCCTGCCAGGGAGCCAGGGTGACGCCCGGGGCGGCCGCAGGGTCGGCGTCCGGGGCGGCCCCGGTGCTGAGCAGGATCTCGCCGCACGGGGCCGACCAGGTGGCGGGCCGGTCGGACAGGTTGGCCAGGACAGTCAGGTCGCCCACCCGGTAGGCCCAGAGGCCGCCGGTCACCTCGAGCTGCTCATACGGCGCGATCCGGCCGCCCAGCTCGGCGCGGCGCAGCGCCAGCAGGTCGCGGCACAACGCCAGCACGGAGCGCGGGTCGTCGCGCTGGCTGGCGACGTTGCGGGCGGCGCTGTCGCCGACCGGCAGCCAGGGCCGCGCGGCCGTGGTGAATCCGCCGGACGGCGAGCCATCCCAGTGCATCGGCGTCCTGGCCCGGTCGCGGTTACCCTGCGGGCCGACGGCGCCCAGAGTCATCTCGTCACGCTGCAGCTCCGGCGGTACCTCGACGTCGAGCATGCCGATCTCGTCGCCGTAGTACAGGACCATCGTGCCGGGCATGGTGGCGAGCACCAGGAGCGCCAGCCTGGCCTGCCGACCGTCGTTGCCGCACCAGCGGGTCGGGAACCGGCCGACATCGTGGTTGGATGCCATCCACACCGGGCAGGCGCCGTCCGGCACGCTGCTCAGCGTCCGGCGCACGACGTCGGAGAGCTCAGCGGCGGTGAAGTTCGCGAAGACGAACGGGAAGTTGAAGGCCAGCTGCAGCTCGTCGTGGTCGCCGTAGAACTTCGCCAGCGCGGCGGGGTCGCCGACCCAGGTCTCGCCGAGCAGCAGCCGGGACGGCGAGTACTTCTCGGCGATCTTGCGCCAGTCCCGGTACACGTCGTGTACCTCGGGCTGGTTGGCGCTGTAGACCGGCCGCAGGCCGTGCCGGCCCTCCAGCGGGTCGTCGCGCCCTATCGGCGGGTTGTCGCGAAGCTGGGGGTCCTTATACAGGCCGTGCGCCACGTCAATCCGGAAGCCTGCGACCCCGCGGCCGAACCAGAAGTCCAGGATCTGGCGGAACTGCTCGTGCACGGCCGGCAGCCACCAGCTGAGGTCGGGCTGGCTCACAAGGAAGTTGTGCAGGTAGTACTGACTGGTGCCGGCGTCCCATTCCCAGGCCGACTTGCCGGTCGAATCCAGCCAGTTGTTCGGCGGGCCGCCGCCGGGCGCGGCATCGGCCCAGACGTAGTAGTCCCGGTGCTCAGAGTCCCGGCCGGACACGGCGTCGACGAACCACGGGTGGGCGGAGCTGGTGTGATTGGGCACCAGGTCGAGCAGCACCCGCATGCCGCGGCTGGCCGCGTCCGCGATCAGCTCGTCCAGGTCCGCGAGGGTGCCGAGCTCGGGATGCACGTCCGTGTAGTCGCTGACGTCATAGCCCCAGTCCGTGTCGGGCGAGGGCATGGTGGGTGATAGCCAGATGCCGTCCAGGCCGAGCCATTCCAGGTGGTCGAGGCGGCTGATGATGCCGCGCAGATCGCCGTAGCCATCGCCGTCGGAGTCCAGCCAGGACCGGACGTACAGCTGATAGAGGGCCGCGCCGTGCCACCACGGGCGGCCTGCGGTGTCGTGACCCGTTGTGCCGTGCTCCATCTGTCTCCTGAATTCTTCATCGCGGGAACCGCGCGAGCTCGGGCGGTGCGGGGGGTTATGCGGGGGTAACAGCGCCGCCAGGCGCCACTATCGCACGCATGGCGGTCCGGCCGGCAGATCCGGGCGCTTGCCTTCACCCTGGCGCGGGTGGCCTCGCGGACGCCCGGCGCGCTGTTGGCCGGCCGCCGGGGGTTATTCGACGATCTTGGAGATGGGCACTTCCAGGATGTCCCGCGCCCCGGCCGACTTGAGCGCGGGAATCAGCGTGTTGACCCCGCGCTTGGGCACCACGGCCTCCACCGCGTGCATGTCCCCGCGGGCCAGCGAGGTGATGGTGGGCGAGGACATGGCCGGCAGTATCGCGGTGACGGCCCCGAGGTCGCCCACGCCCACGTTGAGCTTGAGCAGGACGCTGGCGCGGGCCTGGATCGCGCCGCGCAGCAGCAGCGCGATGTCCTCCATGGCGGCCCGCTTGTTCGCGTCCTGATAGGCCGCCGGGTTCGCGACCAGCTCGGTGTAGCTGGTCAGCAGGGTCTCCAGGATCCGCAGGCCGTTGCGGCGCAGCGAGGAGCCGGTCTCGGTCAGGTCGACGATCGCGTCCACGATGTCGGGCACCTTGGCCTCGGTCGCGCCGTAGGACGGGATGATGGCGGCCTTGACCCCGCGCGTCTCCAGGAAGCGCCGGGTGATCTCGGGGAACTCCGTGGAGATGCGCAGGCCGTCGGGCAGGTCGCTGGCCGACTCCCAGGACGCGCTGGCCGGCACCGCCAGCACGACCCGGACCGGCGACGAGGTGGCCTTCGAGTAGTGCAGCTCGCCCAGCGAGGCCACGTCCGCGCCGGTCTCGGTGATCCAGTCCCGGCCTGTGATGCCAAGGTCGAACAGGCCCTCCGCGACGTAGGACGGGATCTCCTGCGGCCGCAGGAACCGGACCCGCTCGATGCGCGGATCGTCGATCGTCGCATGGTAATCACGGTCGGACGACCGCCGCACGGTCAGGTCAGCCGCATCGAACAGGTCGAGCGTGGCGCGCTCCAGTGAACCCTTAGGCAAGACCAGCGAAAGCAACGAAAACCCACCCTCGTTCCGAACGGACATTCCCTCCAGACTCTAGCCGCTGCTGGTCAGTGACGTCCGGTGCCCGAGCCCGGCAGGAATAGTCCGGGGCAGGGCAGCGTTTCAGATCATCGCCGGTGCGTTAGGGTCCCCCGGGCCGCTACTACCGCCTTCGCGGAATACCGTTCGGCTGGAGCCGCGTTGCGCATCTCGCCGTGAGGCGACCTGCGCACCGGCCGTGGCACGCCCTCGTGAGCAAGCGCTCCCGGGGGCGCTGTCACGTCCGGGGCCTAGGGCCGGCCGCGTCCGGCGGGTAAGCCGGGACACCGGACCCGGGCCGCCAGGAGCTGCCGGGCCAGGACCGCGGGCGCCTCGGTCAGGGACGGGCCGTACCAGGTCAGGTGGCGGCCGCTGACCAGCGCCGTGCTATCGCCCGGGAACGCCTCGGGGCCGTCCGAGGCGCTGAACCGGTATGGCTCGTCCGGCAGCACGACCAGGTCGGCCCCGGCGTCTCGGATTTCCTCGATGCCGACCCGGGGATACCGCTCGGCGTGATCCGAGTAGAGGTTGGCCACGCCCAGCCGGGCGAGCAGGTCACCGGCGAAGGTGTCGTGCCCGAGCACCATCCAGGGCCGCCGCCAGACCGGGATCACGGCCGTCCGGATCGCCGGGCCAGGTACGGCGCGCGGCACCCGCCGCCAGGCCGCGGCCGCGGCCTCCAGCCAGGCCGGCCCGGGCAGCCCGCAGGCCACCGTCAGCATCCGGCCCAGGGAGGTCAGCGCCTCGGGCAGGTTCCGCACGCGGGTCACCCACACGGCCAGCCCGGCCGCCCGCAGCGCGTCCAGGTCCGCCTTCCGGTTCTCCTCCTCGTTGGCCAGCACCATGTCGGGCGCCAGCCCCACGATCTGCTCGATGCCGGGGTTCTTCGTCCCGCCGATCCGGGCGACCGCCAGGTCCGCCGGGTGCGTGCACCAGTTGGTGGCGCCGACCAGCAGTCGCGGCGCGCAGGACGCGACCGCTTCGGTCAGCGACGGGACCAGCGACACCACCCGAGCGACCGACCTGGGCACTTTCACCTCATTACCCACGTCGTCATGAGCCACATCGTCGCGGGCTGCGCCCGGGCCCGCCCGCCGGTCGGCGGGCATGCCCAGGTCATCGTGGTCTGGCATGGCCGTGTCCCCCCAGATCCCTGTCTCAGTCTCATTCTGAACGCCTAGCGCCATAACCTCCAGCGTCACTTGCCGATCAGCTCTCGCGTACTGTGAGCTGTCGCGCTGCCCCGCGCGACAGCCCGGCGACACCGAAAGGCTGCAGTCCATGACCGACGCGCTACCGGAGGCCGTTCGTGCGACGCTGGACGACCCGTTCGCCCGGCTGTCGGGGAACCTCGCGGACACCCGCCGCCTGCGGCTGGAGGTCACGAGCACCGGGCAGCTGACCCCGCACATGCACCGGCTGGAGCTGACCGCCGCCGAGCTCGACGGGTTCACCTACGCGCCCGGCCAGGACGTCATGCTGCTGGTCGCCGCCGAGGGGAACCGGCCGCTGCGGCGCCGCTACACGATCAGGCACCTGGACCAGGCGCGACGGCTGCTCACCCTGGACGTGGTCCTGCACGGGGACGGCCCGGGCGAGCGCTGGGTTCGCTCGGCGCGGCCCGGCGACCGCATCGAGGGGATCGCCCCGCGCGGGAAGATCACCACCTCCCCCGCCGCGGACTGGCACCTGTTCATGGGCGATGAGTCGGCCCTGCCGGCGATCTTCGCGATGACCGAGTCCCTGCCCGGCGACTCGGTCGCGACGGTGGTGATCGAGATCCCCGACCCGGCCGACGAGCAGGAGCTGTGCGCCCCGGCCCGGACGAGGATGACCTGGCTGCACCGGCTCAGCGGGCCGGCCGGCGAGGCGGCCGCGCTGGCCAGCGAGGCGGCCGAGGTGGAGCTGCCGCCCGGCATGGGCCACGCCTACCTGCTCGGCGAGGCGAAGGTCGTGCTGGCGCTGCGCGAGGTCCTGGCCGGCCGCGGGCTGGCCCAGGACCAGATGTCGCCGAAGGCTTACTGGGGCCGTGGCCGGGCCAACTCCGGCCACGGGGAGCCCGCCAGGGACGCCTAGCCCCGTCCAGGCCCCAGGCCAGGGATTTCAGTAACAGGGGT
>DATKRH010000313.1:0-20933 GCA_035532295.1 Streptosporangiaceae bacterium | reverse complement strand
AGCGGGCCGGCCGGGCGGCCTCAGTGAGCGGGCCTGCGGAGCGGGTCAGACGGTGGCGGGCCGGGGCGCGGGCAGGCCGACGGGCCGCTGGTAGAACGGCGCGGCGGAGGAGGCGATCCAGCGGTCAATGACATCGGGCTCGCCCTCGCCGGGAAACGTGACGTCTATGGGCCAGCCGATACCGCGCGGTGCGGCGGCCACCGCTTCCTGCACCGCCGTCATGGCCGCCGCTTTGGCGGCCTCGTCGGCGGGATCATCCAGCGTGACGGAGATGATCATGCCCTCGCCGGCCCGCTCGACCGACAGCCAGGCCGCCGCGGCCTCGTGCGCCGTGCGGATCCCGGCGAGCCGGGCCCGGATCGCGGTCAGCAGGTCGGCGGGCGTCGCGGGCAGCGGCCCGACGCTGACCCGGCTGTTCCCGACGGTGGCCCGCTCGGCGGCCAGGTGGGCCACTCCCGGCGGATAGACGGGCACGCTCTCGCTGGCGCCCGGGTTCAGCGCGATGCCCAGCGCCCTCGGCAGCCGCCTGGCCAGGTCGGCGGTCCGGACCACCGCGTGCGGAACGCCCGCCGCCCGCTGGCCCGCGGGCAGGTCCTCCGTCGCGCGCAGCAGCCTGGCGGCCGAGGTATAGGCCGGAACGAACACGCTGCCCAGATAGCGGACAGTGGGCAGGTGTACCGCCGAGCCGTCGGTCACCGGACGCCCGTCGTCGGGCAGCGGCAGCCAGAGCCTGCCCTGGCTGAGAGCATCGAGCAGGTCGCCCAGCCGGGCCTGATCGCGCACCGCGGCCGCCAGGGCTCGCTCGACGGCGTCATCCTGGTTGCCGGTGCTGATCACCACGCCGGCCTGAGCCGGGACGGCGGCGCGGTAGGTGCTGGCAGTGTTGTCATCCGTCATGACACTCAGCTCGGGTGACTCCATGTAACGGATAGTAGGCGCTGGAGAGCGGTGGGTAATGGGAAACGGGGCACCTGGCGTGGCGCGCTGGCTAGATGTCGCACCTGACCGGATCGCGGGCTGGCTGGACTCGTTCGCGCAGCGGCACGGGGCCCTCACGGCCGAGCTGGAGCCGGGACAGCCGGCGGCGGTGGTCACCTTCCGCGCCGGCGACGGCTCCGTCGCGCAGTGTCACATCCCGTTCCCGCCTTTGCCGTCCGACGCGGCCGCGGTGGGCCCGGCGGCGCTCGCCGGGCGGATGGCGGCGCATGCGAGCGCCGAACGGGTCGTGGGCGTCCTGCTGGTCCGGCTCGGCGGCTACGCGGCCGGGGTGTTCGCGGGCCCCGATCAGCAACTGGTCGCGTCCAAGGTCGGCTCCCGCCTGGTGCACGGCCGCAGCGCGGCCGGCGGCCAGTCACAGCGGCGCTTCGCCCGGCGCCGCGAGAAGCAGGCGAGCGAGGCGCTCACGGCGGCCGCCAACACCGCCGCGGCGGTGTTCGGGCCGTACTCCGGCCGACTCGACGCGGTGGTACTCGGCGGCGACAAGCGCGCGATGACCGGTCTCGCCGGCGACCCGCGGCTGCGGCCCTACCTCGAGCTGGCCGTCGACAGGTTCCTGACGGTGCCCGACCCCCGGCTGGCTGTGCTCCGGGGAACGCCGCGCATGTTCCGCGCCATCCGCATCCGCCTCACCGAACCCGCCCCGCCCCCCAGCTAGCCCGCAGCGCGGCCGCCCCGCCCCGCGCCCCCGCTCATCCGCCATGAAGGGCGCGCGGGCGGACCGCGTCCACAGGACGGCGGGAGTGACGGTCGCCGTCCACAGGGCCCGCTTCACAGACGACACGGCGGTGGCCGCGGAGCACGCTGGCTGCCATGCGCATGGACCTCCCGCCCGACTGCCAGGAGGTGCTCAGCCGCCAGTCCGGCGTCATCTCGCGTCGCCAGGCGGTGAGTTGCCGGGTGCCCGTGGCCGCCATGAACAACCAGTTGCGCACCGGCCGGTGGCAGCGTCTGCAAAGCGGTGTGTACGCCACCTTCACCGGCGTCCCCAGCCGCGACGCAGAACTCTGGGCCGTCGTGCTGCGTGCCGGGCCTGGTGCGGCGCTCAGCCATCAGACCGCGGCGGAGCTGCATGGGATGACCGACCGCCGCGGCCAGGCGATCCATGTCACGGTGCCCGCGACCCGGCATCCCGTGCCGGTCCGCGGCGCGATCGTCCATCTGGCGAGCCGGCTCGACCAGGCCCGGCATCCGGCCCTGCTGCCGCCCAGGACCCGGGTCGAGGACACGGTGATTGACCTGACCCAGGGGGCGGCCAGCTTCGACGACGCGTTCGGCTGGCTGTGCCGCGGCGTCGGCCGGCGGCTGACGACGGCCGCCCGCTTGCAGGCCGCGCTAGATGCCCGCCCGAAGGTCCGCTGGCGGGCCGGCCTGAGCGCCGCGCTGAGCGACATCGGCTCGGGGGTGATGTCCAGCCTGGAGCACCGCTACGTCAGGGACGTTGAACGGAGCCACGGCGTTCCGCCCGCCCGCCGGCAGGCCAAGGTAGTGCTCGGCCTGCGAACCCGCTACTTGGACAACCTGTACGAGGACGCCGGCCTGGCTGTCGAGCTCGACGGCCAGGCCGCGCACCCGATCGAGGATCGCTGGGCGGATATGCACCGGGACAACGCGCACGCCACCGCCGGCCTCATCACGCTGCGCTATAGCTGGGCGGACGTGACCTTGCGGCCGTGCCTGGTCGCCGGACAGGTCGCTGAGGTGCTGCGGCTGCGTGGCACAGCCGTCCGGCTGCGCCGTTGCGGCCCCCGCTGCACCGTCCAGGAAGCCGGATTAGCATGATCACTACCGTTTCGTCGCGCTATGAGCGACGAAACGGTAGTGATCATGGGTGAGCGGCGTGGCGGACGGCCGTTAACGCGTTGGCCCCGGTCCGGCGGCTGGGTAAACTGTACGCATGCATCCGCTCCTGCGCTGACGTTGTCGTGCCCTGGGTGAGTCGGCCCCGGGGAACGCAGTCCGCGTGATGCCCGCTGCGCCCCTGAAGGGCGCTGCGCCCCTGAAGGGCGCCGCATGTTACGGAGCGATTTTCTCATGATCTCGGCCCACGATGTGGAGTTGCGCGCGGGCGCGCGCCTGCTGCTGGACTCGGTGTCCTTTCAAGTCGCCGCGGGTGACAAGATCGGCCTGGTCGGCCGCAACGGCGCGGGCAAGACCACCCTGGCCAGGGTGCTGGCAGGCGAGGGTCAGCCGGCCGCCGGAGCCGTTAAGGTCGGCGGTGCCGTCGGCTACCTGCCGCAGGACACGCGGGTCGGCGATCTGGAGGCGCTGGCAGTTGACCGGATCCTGTCGGCGCGCGGCCTGGACGCCCTGCTCGCCGGCCTGCGGACCGCCGAGGTGGAGATGGCCAGCACCGATCCGGCGCGCCGGGATGCCGCGGTACGCCGGTACGGCCACCTGGAGGAGCGCCTGTCGGTGCTCGGCGGCTACGCGGCCGAATCGGAGGCCGCGTCCCTGTCGGCCAGCCTGGGCCTCCCGCAGAAGGTGCTCCGGCAGCCGCTGCGCACCCTGTCGGGTGGTCAGCGGCGCCGAGTGGAGCTGGCCCGGATCCTGTTCGGCGGCTCGGAGACGCTGCTGCTGGACGAGCCGACGAACCACCTCGATGCCGACTCGGTGTCCTGGCTGCGCGATCACCTGCGGTCCTTCCGCGGCGGCCTGGTGGTCATCAGCCACGACACCGCGCTGCTCGACAGCGTCGTCAACAAGGTGTTCCACCTCGATGCCGACCGGTCCACGCTGGACGTCTACAACCTGGGCTGGAAGGCGTATCTCGACCAGCGCGAGACCGATGCCCGGCGCCGGCGCCGGGAGCGGCTGAACGCCGAGCGGCAGGCCACTGCCCTGCAGGGACAGGCCGACAAGATGCGCGCCAAGGCCACCAAGGCCAGGGCCGCGCAGAGCATGGCCAAACGCGCCGAGAAGCTCCTGGCGGGCGTCAGTGCCGACCGCGCGCCGGACCGGGTGGCCCGGCTGCGCTTCCCGGTCCCGGTGCACTGCGGGCGGACCCCGGTCACGGCGCGCGGCCTGACGAAGTCCTACGGGTCGCTCGAGGTCTTCGCCGGCGTCGACATGGCGGTCGACCGGGGCTCACGGGTGGTGGTTCTCGGGCTCAACGGGGCCGGCAAGACGACCCTGCTGCGGCTGCTGGCCGGAGTTGAGGATCCTGATGCCGGAGAGGTACTGCCCGGGCACGGGCTGCGGCTGGGTTATTACGCCCAAGAGCACGAGACACTGGATAACGAGCGGACCGTGCTAGCGAACATGCGTTCTGCCGCACCTGACTTGACCGAGGCGGATCAGCGCGGCATCCTCGGCTCGTTCCTTTTCTCCGGGGATGATGTGGCCAAACCGGTGGGTGTGCTGTCGGGTGGCGAGAAGACCAGGCTCGCGCTCGCCCTGCTCGTCGTATCGGGCGCGAACGTGCTGCTCCTCGATGAGCCGACCAACAACCTGGACCCGGCCAGCCGGGCCGAGATCCTCGGTGCCCTGCGCCGCTACCAGGGAGCGATTGTGCTGGTCACCCACGATGAGGGGGCGGTGGAGGCGCTCCAGCCCGAGCGCGTCGTGCTCCTCCCGGACGGCATCGAGGATGCCTGGAGCGAGGAGCTGGGGGACCTGGTCGCGCTGGCCTGATAAAGGACTGTCTGCCGGTTCCGGCGCAGAAGCCAGATCTTTTTGCTTCCGTGTGGGTAGCCGATCCCGGGCTGATGCGTGATCATGGCGGAGATACGGTAACGCTGGGGTCACTTCAGTTCACCGGGAGGAACGCGTGACGGAGACGCTAAAGAAAGGTACCCGAGTTACTGGTGCCGACCGGACCAAGCTCGCGTCGGATCTCAAGAAGAGATACAACTCCGGCGAGAGCATTCGCTCGCTGGCCGCATCCACGGGCCGGTCCTATGGCTTCATTCACCGCATCCTGTCGGAGAACGGCGTAACGCTCCGCGGGCGGGGCGGGGCCACCCGGGGCAAGGCCAAGGCGAAGCGCTGATACGGTCGGCCTTTGTTACACGTCAGGGTTGGTTACACAGTCGGGCGCCGGCTGCCCTGACTTCCGGGAGGGCCGGTGACAGCGAGCGTGGATCCCGTGAGCGTCGAGATCAGCGACGCGGTCGCCACCGTGACGCTGAGCCGTCCCGAGCGACGCAACGCGATGACGCCGGGGATGTGGCACGGCCTGGCGGCTATCGGCGCCAGCCTGCCGGCCCAGGTGCGGGTGGTGCTGGTGCGCGGCGCCGGGCCATCGTTCTGCGCCGGGATCGACCTGCGCATGTTCTCGGCGCAGGGCGTGCCGGGCGAGGAGCGGGTGCCGAGCGCCGCGGAACCGGGCTTCGAGGACTGGATCGCGGCCTGTCAGGCCGGATACACGTGGCTGCGGGACCCGGCCATCGTGTCGGTCGCCGTCGTCCAGGGACACGCGATCGGCGCGGGCTGTCAGCTCGCTCTGTCCTGCGACCTGCGGGTGCTAGCGCAGGACGCGAGCCTGTGCATGAAGGAGCCGGCCCTCGGGCTGGTGCCTGACCTTACGGGGACAAAGCCACTTGTCGACATCGTCGGCCTGCCGCGGGCGCTGGAGATGTGCCTGACCGCGCGGACCGTGGACGCGCGCGAGGCCGCTGAGCTCCGGCTGGCCGAGCTGGTCGTGCCGAACGCTGAGCTCGACGGGGCCGTGGCCGACCTGGTGGCCGCGCTGCTCGCCACCGACGCCGCGGCGTCACGGGCGACCAAGGCCCTGCTGATCGAGGCCGCGGCGGGCGGCACGCTGGCGGAGCAGGCCGCCGCGGAGCGGCGGGCCCAGGCCCGGCTGCTGCGCTCCCGGCTCCCGCGGTAGCAGCCGGCGGAACCGCGGGGCCAGCGGTGGTTCCGCGGGCGGCGCGCTTCGCCGTGAGCTGACACGGGAAGAACCGCCTCGGCAGAGAGGTTCACCGCGTTATGTCGATGAGCAGCTGGCAGGCCATGCGATCCTTTAGCCGCGATCGCTCGGTCACCAGCCAGCGGCTCAAGCCGGGCAGCGTGCGCCGGATCGCCGCCTACGCCCGGCCCTACCGTGGCTCGCTGGCCCTGTTCCTGAGCGCGGTCGTACTGGACGCGGTCGTGATGGTGACCGTGCCGCTGCTGCTGAAGGTGATCATCGACCAGGGCATCCTGGCCAAGAACACCGGGCTGGTCATCGGCCTCGCCGCGCTGATCGCCGGGCTGGCCCTGGTCGACGCGCTGCTGACCATGGTCCAGCGGTGGCTCTCCTCCCGGATCGGCGAGGGACTGATCTACGACCTGCGCTCGCAGGTGTTCCGGCACGTGCAGCAGCAGCCGATCGCGTTCTTCACCCGGGCGCAGACAGGCTCGCTGGTCAGCCGGCTCAACAGTGACGTGATCGGTGCTCAGCGGGCGCTGACCTCGACGCTGTCCTCGGTGGTGTCCAACGCGGTGTCGCTGGTCCTGGTGCTGGCCATCATGTTCACGCTGTCGTGGCAGGTCACCGTCATCTCGCTGGTGCTGGCGCCGCTGTTCATCCTCCCCGCCCGCCTCGTGGGCCGCCGGCTGCAGCGGCTGACCAGGGAGTCGATGCAGCTGGATGCCCAGATGGGGTCCACCATGACCGAGCGCTTCAACGTCGCGGGCGCGATGCTGGTCAAGCTCTTCGGCCGGCCGGGGGAGGAGGCGGAGGTCTTCTCGGGCCGGGCTGCCCGGGTGCGTGATATTGGGGTAGTCACCGCCGTGTACGGCAGCACCCTGTTCATCGCGCTCACCCTGCTAGCGTCCCTGGCCACCGCCGCCGTCTACGGTGTCGGCGGTGACCTGGTCATCCGCGGCTCGATCCAGCTGGGCACGGTGGTGGCGCTCACGGCGCTGCTCGGCCGGCTCTACGGGCCGATCACGGCGCTGTCCAACGTCCAGGTCGACGTCATGACGGCGCTGGTCAGCTTCGACCGGGTCTTCGAGGTGCTGGACCTCAAGCCGCTGATCGAGGACCGGCCGGGCGCCACCGCGATGCGGCTCGCCGGGCAGCCGGGGGCGGGCGGGCGGGGCGGACAGCCGGGCGATCCCGCCGCCACCATCGAGTTCGATCAGGTGTCGTTCCGCTACCCCACCGCGGCGCAGGTATCGCTCGCCTCCCTGGAGTCGATCGCCCTGCCCAGCCCCGAGCGGACGGACGCGGGTCAGGACGTGCTGCACGACCTGAGCTTCCGCGCGCCGGCCGGCCGGCTGACCGCGCTGGTCGGGCCGTCGGGCGCGGGCAAGACGACCATCACCCACCTGGTGTCCCGGCTGTACGACCCGGAGTCCGGGGTGGTGCGCATCGGCGGCACCGACCTGCGGGAGGTGACGCAGGCGTCGCTGCACGACGCGGTCGGCGTGGTGACTCAGGACGCGCACATGTTCCACGACACCATCCGGGCCAATCTCCTGTACGCACGGCAGGAGGCGTCGGCAGAGGAGCTGGCGCAGGCCTGCCAGGCGGCGCAGATCTGGGACCTGATCTCGCTGCTGCCCGACGGGCTCGACACCGTCGTGGGCGACCGCGGGTACCGGCTGTCGGGGGGCGAGAAGCAGCGGGTGGCCCTGGCCCGGCTGCTGCTGAAGGCGCCGGCCGTGGTCGTGCTCGACGAGGCCACCGCGCACCTGGACTCCGAGTCCGAGGCCGCCGTGCAGCGCGCGCTCAAGGCGGCGCTGGCCGACCGGACCTCGCTGGTCATCGCGCACCGCCTGTCGACGATCCGCGAGGCCGAGCAGATCCTGGTGATCGACGAGGGCCGGGTCCGCGAGCGCGGGCGGCACGAGGAACTGCTCGCCGCCGATGGCCTGTACGCGGAGCTGTACCGGACTCAGTTCGCCCGCCAGGAGCCGGCCGCGCTGGCCTGATCCGAGCTGGCTAACCCGGCGCGGCCCGGCCCGGCGCGGCCCCGGGGCGGCCGCGCGGCGGGCAGGATGGTGCCGTGGACACTGAGTCACCAGGCACCGGGTCACCAGGCACCGGGTCACCAGGCACCGGGTCACCAGGCACCGGGTCACCAGGCACCGGGTCGCTGGACATCGGGTCGTTCCTCGCGGCCGCGAGCGAGCTGCTGGCCGTGCCGTCGACCGCGGACCGGCCCGCGGAGCTGCGCCGGGCGCTCGAAGCCGTGCTCGGCTTCGTCGGCCCTGGCTTCACGGTCGAGCGGTTTGAATCCGGCGGAAAGCCCGGCGCGCTGGTCTACCGCGGCGCGCCCCGGCCGCATTTCCGGATCATCCTCAACGCGCACCTCGACGTCGTGCCGGCGTCGGCAGAGCAGTTCCGGCCGCGCCGCGACGGCGGCCGCCTGTACGCCAGGGGTGCCCAGGACATGAAGGTGTCCGCCCTGGTGGAGGCCCAGGTCTTCCGCGAGCTGGCCCGCGGGCTGCGGTATCCGCTCGCGCTGCAACTGGTCACCGACGAGGAGGTCGGCGGGCGCGACGGCACGCTGCATCAGATCGAGCAAGGCGTCCGCGGCGATTTCGTCGTCATCGGGGAGCACAGCGGACTGCGCATCGTGACCGACTCCAAGGGCAGGGTCAGCGCGGCCCTGCGGGCGGTCGGCCGCGGCGGCCACAGCGCCTACCCGTGGCAGGGCGATAACGCGCTGCTCAAGCTGCAGGCCACCCTGGGCAACGTGCTGGCCGCCTACCCGGTCCCGGCGCAGGAGGAGTGGCGGACCACCGTGAACGTCGCGCGCATCGAGACCCCCAACCAGGCGCGTAACCAGATCCCCGACCTGGCGGAGGCGTGGCTCGACATCCGCTTCCCGCCGGAGGATGCCCGCCTGAACGGCAAGACCCTGCAGCAGATCACCAGCTACCTGTCGGGCTTTTGCGAGCCCGGCGTCACGGCCGTCGTCGATCAGGCCGACCCGCCGCACCACGCCCGCCCGGACAGCCCGGAGGTCCGCGCGCTCCAGCAGGCCATCCGCCACCAGGGTTACCGTCCCGACTTCCTGCGCAAGCACGGCGCGGCGGACGGGCGGTTCTACTACCAGCGGGGCGTCGACGCCGTCAT
This sequence comes from Streptosporangiaceae bacterium, assembly GCA_035532295.1. GTDB lineage: Bacteria > Actinomycetota > Actinomycetes > Streptosporangiales > Streptosporangiaceae > DASUBV01. The sequence goes on along the minus strand of DATKRH010000313.1, from coordinate 11,923 downwards.
CTTCGGCGTGGGCGGTGACGGGCTGCACGGCGCCAGCGAGCACGTCGATATCGACTCGATCGCCCCGTACTACCGCGCGCTCCGCGAGTTTCTCCTCGATCTTGACCCGCGATAGTCAGGCGCCGTAGCCCACCCGGCGCAGCTCCTGCCCGGCGACCTTCTCGATCTCGGCGAGCTGCGCGGCGCTGAGCAGCCGCCGCCAGCCGCCCGGCTCGATCGCGGGCGGCCCGGCCGGCGGCCCGGCCAGCCGGTCCCGGTCGCGCAGCGATATCTGGTTCATGCTCGCGCCGATGAACTGCGAGACGGCGGCGGTCGCCGCGCCGGGATGCTTGATCATCTGCTCGTAGCGGAGCGTCGTCAGCTGCTCGGCGTCCAGGCTGGTCCGCAGCCGGGCCATCTTGTGCACCGAGCCGCGCCAGCGCATCGCGCACTTTCCCGCCGGGGACAGCCCCGGCCAGGCGGCCAGGTCCTGATCCGTCTCGATGCCGAAAAACGGGTTGGGAAACTCGCTCTCGACGTTGGCCGTGCCGCGCTTGAGGAAACCGAGCATCTGGGCATCGCCGAGCATCGCCGCGACGACATCCCGGCCGTCGCGGATGACCTGCACGATCCGGGCATCGGGGAAGGCGTCCACGACGGACTCGGCGCAGTACATGAGGTCGGGGGTCGCGTCGCCGTACCGGCCGATGTCCCGCTCCTGGAGGCAGGTAGCGGCGCCATCGACCCGGCCGGTCTCCCGGCACGCGGCCGAGCAGGCCAGGCAGCTGTGCGCGGACACCTGCCAGGCCTGGGCGAAGGCATCCCGGAGCACCGTCGCGGCCGCCTCGCCCCGGCCACGCTGAATCGACGGGCTGCGCGCGAACGCGTAGACCACGCTCAGCACGCTCTGCTGGCCGATGGTGACGTGGAAGCCCGGTGACTGCTTCAGGGCACGGGCCAGCAGGTCCGCGCCCGAGTACGGGGCTCCGATGATAAAGACCGGATGGCGGACCTTGCGGCCGTTAACGACCAGGATGTGCGGACGGGGTGGCATGACTACCCATCAGTGTGACATTGCCCGGGCGGCGCGGCGGCCAGTGCGATTGATCTTGGCTGAGCCCTCGTGATCGCTACGCCCGCGCCGTGGGCGCGACCGCCTCCGGGCGGCCCGCGGGCACCCGGCAGTGGTGGCCGGCGTGGTTATCCAGGTTCAGCGCCGCCTGGATCAGCGGCACGTGGCTGAACGCCTGCGGCATGTTCCCGACCAGCCGGCTGTACCGGGGGTCGTACTCCTCGCTGAGCAGCCCGACGTCATTGCGCAGCGCCAGCAGTCGCTTGAACAGGGCCACGGCCTCCTCGTAGTCGCCGACCAGGTGCAGCGCGTTGACGAGCCAGAAGCTGCAGGCCAGGAACGCGCCCTCGCCGCCGGTCAGGCCGTCGACGTCGGCCGGGCCGCCGCTGGTGGCCGTGGCCGCCTGGGTGTACCGGAGCACCAGCCCGTCCCGGACCAGCTCGCGCTGGATCGTGCGGACGGTCGAGACGACCCGCGGGTCGCCGGGCGGCAGGAAGCCGACCTCGATCAGCAGCAGCACCGAGGCATCCAGCTCCGAGCTGCCGTAGTACTGGGTGAAGGTGCCGCGCTCGGCGTCGTAGCCCTGATCGCAGATCTCGGCGTGAATCTGGTCCCGGATCGTCCGCCAGCGGTCGTGCGCGCCGGGGCTGCCGAGCTCGGCCACCTGGATGGCCCGGTCGAAGGCGACCCAGGCCATGATCTTGGAGTGCACGAAGTGCCGTCGCGGGCCGCGCACCTCCCAGATGCCCTCGTCGGGCTCGCTCCAGTGCTTCTCCAGGAACTCCAGCAGCTGCCGGACCAGCGCCCAGGTGTGCTTGTCGAAGGGCAGGCCGGCCTGCTTGCCGAGGGTCATCGCGTCGATGACCTCGCCGTAGACATCGAGCTGGCGCTGGTCCACGGCGGCGTTGCCGATTCGTACCGGCACCGATCCCTCATAGCCGGGCAGCCAGGTCGCCTCCCACTCGGCGAGCCGCCGCTCGCCGGCCACCCCGTACATGATCTGCACGTCGCGGGCGCTCCCGGCCACCGTGCGCTCCAGCCACTCGCGCCAGGCCCCGGCCTCGGCCGTATAGCCGGTCCGCAGCAGCGCCTCCAGGGTGATGGTCGCGTCGCGCAGCCAGCAGTACCGGTAGTCCCAGTTCCGCACGCCGCCGATGTCCTCGGGCAGCGAGGTGGTCGGTGCCGCCACGATCCCGCCGGTCGGGGCGTAGGTCAGCGCCTTGAGCGTGATCAGCGACCGGCGGACGGTATCGGAGTACTCGCCCTGGTAGCTGCAGGCGGCCGTCCAGTCGCTCCAGAATGCGCGGGTCCTGGCGAGCAGGTCGTCGGCCTGGGCGTCGGTGACCGCGGGCGCCCCGGCGTGCGAGGGCATCCAGCACAGCACGAACGGGACCCGCTCGCCGGCCCGCACGGTGAAGGCGGCCTCGTGCGCCAGGCCGGCCGGGGCGAGGTGGACGGGGGTGCGCAGCCAGACCGCGTCCGGGCCGGCGACCGCCGACAGGCAGTGGTCGATCCGCCGCACCCAGGGGAGCACCTTGCCGTAGCCGAAGCGCACCCGCAGGACGCACTCCAGCTCCACCGTGCCCTCGATGCCCTCGACGATCCGGACCAGCACCGGCTCCTGGCCGTCGCGCGGCGGCATGAAGTCGGTCACCGTCACGGTGCCGCTCATCGTCTCCCACCGCGTCTGGAGGATGAGCGTGCCGTCCTCGTAGCGGCGGGTGACCTCGCCGCGACGAGGCTCCGGGCCGTCGGCCGCCGTCGGGCTGATCCGCCACTGCCCGTTGCGCTCGTCGCCCAGCAGGGCCGCGAAGCAGGCATCCGAGTCGAACCGGGGGAGGCAGAGCCAGTCGACCGACCCGTCGCGGCCGACGAGAGCCGCGGACTGCATGTCCCCGATGAGCGCGTAGTCCTCGATCAGCCCGGCCATGCCGCCTCCTGCGTCGCCTGGGTGCAACTGGGTGCCAACCTACAGTCGTGGCGGGAGCCGTCGCGGTACCCGTCGGCGGCTGGACGTAAGCTGCCTGGCGTGTTGTCTTTTCGTCGGCCACGGCGGCCTGCCTTCCTGAGCGCCGCCGCCGCCGCGCTCATCGTCACGCTCGGCGGCTGCGCCCAGATGAACGCCGCCCTCGGCAAGCAGTGGGTGGACGTGACCTTCACCTCCAGCACCACCCTGGCCAAGATGAAGCAGATCCGGGCCGCCTGCTCGCATGTGCCCAACGTGCACCCGTATCCGCTGCCCAAGCAGCACACCGTGCTCAGCATGATGGCCGGCATCCGGTACGACACCAGCAACGCCACCGTCGCGAACGTGGCGCAGCTGCAGGAGTGCCTGCAGAAGTTCAGGTCGGTGCAGGGCTTCACGCCCGGCGACTCCGGGGACCAGGGCGCGTAAACGGACTGCCAAGAACACGGCCCGGCAGCCCGGCCCGCCGGCGGGCCGCCGTAAGATTCCAGGCGTGCCATCAGCTCGTGCCCGGACGCCCGCGCGGGTGCGGGCCGCCCCTGCGCTCCTGGCGCCCGCGGTCGCGGCCATCCTGGCGCTGGCAGGCTGCTCCCAGATCGACGCGGCCCTCAGCAAGCAGTGGGCAGTGGTCACCTTTAAGCCCGATACCACCGTGAGCACGCTGCTCAAGGTCCGGGAAGCCTGCTCGCACGTGCCGAACGTGCGGCCGCTGACGGCGCCGCGGACCGCCAGTCAGCTGGCGGTGACGTACTCGGTGCGCTACCAGACCAGCAAGGCCACCGGCGCCGACCTGGCCGCCCTGAAGGCCTGCCTGGAGCGGTTCAGCGCGGTCTCCGGGGTCTCCTTCCGGGACACGGGCAATAAGGGCTAGCCGCGGGCTAGCCGCGGATCTCAGCGGGCTGCGCGGCGGGGACCACCCGCTGCTGGCCGGTGTAGACGTTCATCGAGCCGCCGCGCAGGAAGCCGACCAGCGTCAGCCCGGTCTCCTGCGCGAGGTCGGCGGCCAGCGACGACGGGGCCGACACCGCCGCCAGCACCGGGATGCCCGCCAGCACGGCCTTCTGCACCAGCTCGAACGACGCGCGGCCGCTCACCAGCAGGACGCATCCCGCCAGCGGCAGCCGTCCGGTGCGCAGCGCCCAGCCGATGATCTTGTCGACCGCGTTGTGCCGGCCCACGTCCTCGCGCACGGCCAGCAGGTCGCCCGCGGCGGTGAACAGCCCGGCCGCGTGCAGGCCGCCGGTGCGGTCGAACACCCGCTGGGCGGCCCGCAGCGCGTCCGGCAGGCCCGCGAGCACGGCCGGCCTGACCCGGGCCTGGTCGGCGGACAGGTCAAGGTCGGCCGTGGCGGCCAGCTCGGCGATGCTGGTCTTGCCGCAGACCCCGCACGCGCTGGTAGTCATGAAGTTGCGGCGCAGCCCGGGCCGGACCGCCAGGCCGGGCCGCAGCGTGACATCCGCGATATTTCCGGCGTCCCCCGCGGCCCCGTGGTCAGCGGCACCGTGGTCAGAGGCCCCGTGGTCAGAGGCCCCGTGGCCGGCGTGGCCGCAGCGCTCGCCCGAGCAGATCACGATGCCCGCGATGTCGCCGGGTGAGGTGACGACGCCCTCGCTGACCAGGAATCCGGCCGCCAGGTCGATGTCATCGCCGGGGGTGCGCATGGTCAGGGCGAGGGCCTCGCCGCCGACCCGGATGCCCAGCGGCTCCTCCGCCGCCAGGAAGTCGGCCCGCTCCGTCGTCGTCACAGCGCCCGCGGCGTCGCCCGGCAGCGAGATCCGCAGCACCCGGCGCCGCGCCGTCCTGCCCGTCATCCGTACCCCCTTCAGGCCGTCAGGGCGACCCCGCCTTGCCTTTCCGAGGCTACGTCCGATTTGATGGGAGCGTGGCTCGCAGCAAGCGCGTTGATCCGCGCGGCTTGATCGCCAACTGGCCGGCCTACCGGCAGCTGGCCGGTCCCGACCGGCTGGGCCGGGGTGACGCCGTCCGGTCGCCGCACACCGAGAACTCCGTGCCCCGCACGCAGACGGCCGATCGCGTGGTCAGCTCCATCTGCCCGTACTGCGCGGTGGGCTGCGGGCAGCGCGTGTACGTCCAGCAGGTGGACGGCAAGGACACCGTTACTCAGATCGAGGGCGACCCGGACTCCCCGGTATCGCGCGGGCGGCTGTGCCCCAAGGGCGCGGCCAGCAAGCAGCTGGTCACGCACCCGGGCCGGCAGTCCCGCGTCCTGTACCGGCGGCCCTACGGGACTGACTGGGAGCGGCTGGACCTCGGCCAGGCGATGGACATGATCGCCGACCGGGTGCTCGCGACCAGGGCGCAGACCTGGGAGGAGACCTACCAGGGCCAGCGGGTCCGGCGCACGCTCGGGTTCGCCAGCCTGGGCGGGGCGACGCTGGACAACGAGGAGAACTACCTCATCAAGAAGCTCTGGAGTGCGCTGGGCGCGATCCAGATCGAGAACCAGGCCCGCATATGACACTCCGCCACCGTTCCCGGTCTGGGAACGAGCTTTGGCCGCGGCGGGGCCACCACCTTCCCGCGTGACCTGACTAACTCCGACGCCATCGTCATCTGCGGCTCCAACATGGCCGAGTGCCATCCCGTGGCGTTCCAGTGGGTGGTGGAGGCGAAGAAGCGCGGCGCGACCGTCATCCACGTCGACCCGCGGTTCACCAGGACGAGCGCGTTCGCGGACCTGCACGTCCCGACCCGGGCCGGCGGCGACATCGTGTTCCTGGGCGCCCTGATCAGCCACGTGCTGTCCGGGGGCCACGAGTTCCGCGAGTACGTCACCGCCTACACCAACGCCGCCGACATCCTGCCCGAGGACTTCACCGACGCCGAGGACGGCGGCGGGCTGTTCTCCGGCTTCGATCCGCAGACCCGGACCTACGACAACGCCACCTGGCAGCCGACCGGCGAGAAGGACCCGACCCTGACCCACCCGCGGTGCGTGTTCCAGGTACTGAAGCGGCACTTCGCGCGGTACACGCCCGAACTGGTGGAGCAGGTGTGCGGGATCAGGCCGGCCGACTTCGCGCGGATCGCCGCCACGCTGGTCGCCGCCAGCGGCCGGGAGAAGACCACGGCGTGGGTCTACGCCGTCGGCTGGACCCAGCACAGCACCGGCGTGCAGCACATCCGGACCGCCTCGATCCTGCAGATGCTGCTCGGCAACATGGGCCGGCCGGGCGGCGGCATCCTGGCGCTGCGCGGGCACGCCAACATCCAGGGCGCGACCGACGTGCCGACCCTGTTCCACCTGCTCGGCGGGTACATGCCGATGCCGGGCCCGGACGAGAGCCTGGAGGACTACCTGGGCCGGATGCCCGACACCGGGTTCTGGGGCAACAAGCGCGCGTTCCTGGTCAGCATGCTCAAGGCCTGGTTCGGGGACGCGGCGACCGCGGACAACGACTACTGCTTCGGCTACCTGCCGAGGATCACCGGCGACCACGGCACGTACCGGACGATCCTTGACATGATCGACAAGAAGGTCAAGGGCTACTTCCTGCTCGGCGAGAACCCCGCGGTCGGATCGGCGGGCGGACGGCTGCAGCGGCTGGCGCTGGCCAGCCTGGACTGGCTGGTGGTCAAGGACCTGGCCATGATCGAGAGCGCCACCTTCTGGAAGAACAGTCCGGAGATCGCGACCGGCGAGCTAGTGACCGGGCAGATCCCCACGGAGATCTTCTTCCTGCCGGCCGCCGCGCACACGGAGAAGGACGGCAGCTTCACGAACACCCAGCGGCTGCTGCAGTGGCACGAGAAGGCGCTCGACCCGCCCGGCGACGCGCGCAGCGACCTGTCGTTCATGTATCACCTGGGCAAGCGGATCCGAGCCAAGCTGGCCGGCTCCACGGCCGAGGCCGACCGGCCGGTGCTGGACCTGACCTGGGACTACCCCGAGGAGGGCGAGCACGCGGAGCCGTCCGCGGCGGCGGTGCTGGCCGAGCTCAACGGCTACGCCGCCGACGGGACCCCGCTGTCAGCCTTCACCCAGCTCGCCGACGACGGGTCCACCTCGTGCGGCAGCTGGATCCACGCGGGCTCCTACGCCGGCGGGGTGAACCAGACCGCGCGGCGCGTCCCGTGGACGGAGCAGTCCTACGTGGCGCCGGAGTGGGGCTGGGCGTGGCCGGCCAACCGGCGGATCCTCTACAACCGGGCGTCGGCCGATCCGCAGGGCCGCCCGTGGAGCGCCGCTAAGGCCTACGTCTGGTGGGACGAGCAGGCGGGCGAGTGGACCGGGCAGGACGTCCCCGACTTCGAGAAGACCAAGCCGCCCTCGTTCGTGCCTGAGCCGGGCGCCACCGGCCCGGCGGCGATCGGCGGCGCCGACCCGTTCATCCTGCAGTCCGACGGCAAGGCGGCGCTGTTCGTCCCGCGCGGGCTGGTCGACGGCCCGCTGCCGGCGCACTTCGAGGCCGCCGAGTCGCCGCAGCGTAACCGCGTCTACCGGCAGGACGGCAGCCCGGTCTCCGTCCAGTACCGGAACCGGCGGCCCACCCACGGACAGCTGGCCGGGCACTCGGCCACCTTCCCGTACGTGGTCACGACCTACCGGCTGACCGAGCACCACACGGCCGGCGGGATGAGCCGCACGCTGGGCCGGCTGGCCGAGCTGCAGCCGGAGATGTTCTGCGAGGTCTCGCCGTCGCTCGCGGCCGAGCGGGGCCTGGAGAACGGCGGCTGGGCGACGATCGTGACCGCCCGCGCGGCGATCGAGGCCCGGGTGCTGGTGACCCGGCGCCTGCGGCCGTTGCGGATCCCCGGTGAGGGCGTGATCCAGCAGGTGGGCCTGCCCTACCACTGGGGCAGCGAGGGACTGGTGACCGGCGACTCGGTCAACGACCTGCTGCCGATCGTCTTGGACCCGAACGTGTACATCCAGGAGAGCAAGGCGGCCACCTGCGACATCCGGCCCGGACGCCGCCCTCGCGGCGTCGCCCGGACCGAGCTGGTGCAGCGATACCGGCGCGAGGCCGGCCTCGGAGAGGATGATGACGTGACTGCAGTCACGCCCGACGCAGCTGCCGACCAGGAGCCGGACTCCGAGGCTCATCCCGCCGCGCCGGGCGGGACCTGGCACCATGACGAGTAACCGGCTGTCGGGACCGCTGGCGGACGTGTCCGGCGACGCCGGCTACGTCGGCCACCCCCCGCGAGTCGGGTTCTTCACGGACACCAGCGTCTGCATCGGCTGCAAGGCCTGCGAGGTGGCCTGCAAGGAGTGGAACGGGCTGCCCGATCCCGACGGCGACGCCCTCACGCTGACGGGCATGTCCTACGACAACACCAGCGAGCTCGGCTCGAACGCCTGGCGGCACGTGGCGTTCATCGAGCAGGGGGCTACGTCAGCACGGGGCGGCGATCCCCCGAGCCCCCCAGGCCGGGGGGCGGGACCCCCCGGAGCCCCCTTGCCGTCCGCTCGGGCCGGCTTGCCGGCCGTCGCGGACGGCACCACTGTGGCTGACGTCGTCACGGCCGTTTCCTCGTCGGCTGACGTGATCTCGGCGGTTATGGACGACGGGGATACCGGGGCTACGCGGTGGCTGATGTCGTCGGATGTGTGCAAGCACTGCACGCATGCTGCCTGCCTGGATGTGTGCCCGACCGGGGCGCTGGTGCGGACCGAGTTCGGGACCGTGATCGTCCAGCCCGATGTGTGCAACGGGTGCGCCTACTGCGTGTCGGCCTGCCCGTTCGGGGTGATCGACCGGCGCGAGGGCGACGGCCGGGCCTGGAAGTGCACGATGTGCTATGACCGCCTGCGCGGCGGCCTCGAGCCGGCCTGCGCGAAGGCCTGCCCGACCGACTCGATCCAGTTCGGGCCGCTCGACGAGCTGCGCGCGATCGCGCAGACCCGGCTGGCGGAGCTGCACGAGGCCGGGACAACCGAAGCCAGGCTGTACGGCGCCGACCCGGACGACGGGATCGGCGGGGCGGGAGCGTTCTTCCTGCTGCTGGACGAGCCGGAGGTCTACGGCCTGCCGCCGGATCCGGTGGTGACCACCCGGGACCTGCCGGCGATGTGGCGCCGGGCCGGCGTGGCGGCGGCGATGCTGGCCGCCGGCGTGGCCGTGGCGTTCGCGGGGCGGCGCCCGTGACCGAGCAGCCGCAGGTTCCCGAGGCCGACTTCCGCTCCTACTACGGGCGGCCGATCCTGAAGCCACCCCGCTGGCGGGAACCTGAGCTGCCCGCCTACCTGTATCTCGGCGGCCTGTCCGGGGCGGCGGCCGCCATGGGCGCGGTGGCCGCGGCGACCGGCCGGCGACCGCTGGCCAGGGCGGGCCGGCTGGTGGGGGCCGGGGCCGGCATGAGCGGCACCGCGTTCCTGATCGCAGAGCTCGGCCGCCCCGAGCGCTTTTTGCACATGCTGCGGGTCGCCAAGCCGACCTCCCCGATGAGCATGGGCGCCTGGCTGCTGGCCGCCCATTCCGGCCTGGCCAGCGCCGCGGTGGGCAGCGACCTCACCGGGCTGCTGCCGCGGCTGGGCGCGCTCGCGGGCGCGGCTACCGGGGTGACCGGGCCGCTGCTGGCCACCTACACGGGGGTCCTGCTCTCCGACACGGCCGTGCCGGCCTGGCATGAGGCCCAGCGGCACCTGCCGTTCCTGTTCGCCGGCAGCGCGATGGCGTCGGCCGGCGCGGCCGGGCTGGTGGCCACGGCGCTGCGGTCGCGCCAGGAGCGGGTGCCCCCCGCCCGGCTGGCAGTCATCGGCGCGGCGATCGAGCTAGCGGTGACGGCCGACCTGGAACGCGGGCTCGGCCTCACCGGCGAGACGTACCGGCAGGGCGGCGCGGGCCAGATGATGCGGGCCGCGCGCTGGCTCACGCCGGCGGGCGGGCTGGCGGCGCTGGCCGCCCCGCGCAGCCGGGTCGCGGCGGTCGCGGCCGCCGGCCTGCTGACCGCCGGCGCCCTGGCGACCAGGTTCGGCGTCTTCCGGGCGGGGCCCGCCTCGGTGGCCGACCCGAAGTACGTCATCGCCAGCCAGCGCTGACGCTCGCGGGGGTCAGCGCCAGTGGTCCAGCGGCACCGGGCCGCGGCTCAGGACCGTGCGGATGGCGAAGGTGCTGCGGGCCTCCACCACCGACGGGATGGTCAGCGCCTGATCCAGGAGCAGCTGCTCGTAGCCGACCAGGTCCGGCACCGCCACCTCGACCATGAAGTCCTCGGTGCCGGAGGTGACGTAGCAGGCCACGACGGCGGGGATGGCCGTCAGCGCCCGCTCGACCTGCGCCGAGGTCTCTCGCGAGTGACCCTCGACGCGCAGGTCGATGAAGGCCGTCAGGCCGAGTCCGGCCCTGGCCCGGTCCACCTCGGCGCGGTAGCCCGCGATGATGCCGCTGCTCTCCAGCGCCTTGACCCGGCGCAGGCAGGCTGACGGCGACAGCGAGACCGCCTCGGCCAGGTCCACGTTCGCGATCCGCCCGTCGCGCTGCAGCTCGGCCACGATGGCACGATCGATCCGGTCTGGGTTATCGGATGGCATGAAATTCATTATAACGCCAGATTGGCCGCACGATATTGCGTGAAGACCCTTATCCGGCGCACTCTTTGCCATCGCGTGCGAGGCCGTTTCGGGCAGGCTGCTGCCATGACGAAGTCAGGGCCGAAGGTCCCGTCAGCGCAGCCAGCACCGCTCGGGACGCGTCCCGTCAGGCCCCTGTCCGTCAGGCCCCTGTCCGTGCCGCGCGGTGCGGCGCTTTACATCGGCGCGCTGCTGGGTCCCGGCCTGCTGTTGCTGCCGGGGCTGGCCGCGGCGCAGGCGGGCCCGGCGTCGGTCCTCGCGTGGCTGGCGCTGATCGGGCTGTCCGCGCTGCTCGCCGTCGTGTTCGCGGCGCTGGGCCGCGCGGTGCCGGCGGCGGGCGGCGTGATCGGTTACACGGCCGCGGGCCTGGGCCGGCGGGCAGGCGCGGTGGCCGGCTGGTGCTTCCTGGCGGGCGTGGTCTGCGGCGCCCCGATCGTGTGCCTCATCGGGGCGAGTTACGTCGCGGAGCTGACCGGCGGCGGCCAGCTCATGCGCGCGGCCGTGGCGGGCGGCCTGCTGCTGGCCACGCTCGGCCTGGCCCTGGGCGGGGTCCGGGCGACGACGGCGGCGCAGCTGGTGCTCGTCGCGCTGCTGATCGCCGTCGTCGTGGTCGCCGTCGCCGGGTCGGCGCCAGCCGCCAGGGCCGCGAACTGGGTTCCGTTCGCGCCGCACGGCTGGCCGTCCATCGGCCGGGCCGCGTCGACGCTGATGCTGTCGTTCGTCGGCTGGGAGGCGGTCGCCCCGCTCACCGCCCGGTTCGCCGATCCGGCCCGGCAGCTGCCGCGAGTCATCGCCATCGCGTTCGGCGCCACCGCCGCGCTCTACCTGGGCCTGGCGGTCGCGACCATCGGCAGCCTCGGCCACCGGGCCGGGACCGACGTCCCGCTGGCCGACCTGCTCCAGCTGGCCATCGGGCCGGCGGGCCGGGCGGCCGCGGCGGTGGCGGCGCTCGTGCTGACCCTGGGCGCGAACAACGCCTACCTGTCCGGCGCCACCGAGATGATCCTGCAGCTAACCCGCACTCACCGCACCCACCGCACCCACCGCACCCGGCGCTCTGCGCAGCCCGCCCAGCGATCGGCGCGCCCGCTGCTGCTGCTGATCGGCGCCGCGGGCCTGGTGCTCATCGGGCTGTACGCGCTGCGCGTGGTGAACACGACGGCGCTGGTCACGCTGCCGACCACCATGTTCCTGTGCGTGTACCTGACGTGCACCGCGTCAGCCAGCCGGGTCCTGGCCGGGCCGGCGCGCGTCGCGGCCCTGCCGGCGCTGCTGGCCGTCGCCGCCGTCCTGGCGTTCTGCGGGTGGGCGCTGGCGGCCGCGGCCGGCGTCGCGCTGGCCGCCGCCCTGCGGGCCGGGGCCAGGGCCA
>DATKRH010000312.1:0-41527 GCA_035532295.1 Streptosporangiaceae bacterium | reverse complement strand
TTTCCCGGAGATCGACGTGCTGATGCTGGAGTGGCGGTGGCCGATCGAGCGCCGCAACACCACGCCGTGCAGGGCACAGGGCCACACCTGCGACCTGCACCGGCAAGCCACCCTGATCGGCCGCTACACGGCCGAAGGACTGCCGACGATCCTGTGGGACAAGGACCGGCAACTCCCCGCAGACGACCCGCTGCGCTCCCGGCAGAACGTGACGGTGTGCGAGGCCGCGCTGCACCCCAGCCCGGGAGCGACCTCCCTGTTGTTCCCGGTCGCCGACGCCGTGCTCGACCGCGCCGACCCGACCGCGCTGGCGGCCGGTGATCGGCGGTGGCTGCTCACCTACGTCGGCAACCAGTACGGCCGCGACGACTGCTTCGACTCCTACTTCGCGCCCGCCGCCGACATCCACGTCGATCATCTGGTCGCAGGCAAGTGGACTGACACCAGTGCCTGGCCGCACGTCCGGTTCATCGGCCGCGTCGCCTTCGGCAAGGTCGCCGAACTGTACGGGATGTCCCTGACCACGATCCTGCTCCTACCCGACCGGCACCTGAAGACCGGGCAGATGACACAGCGGCTGTTCGAGGCCGTCCTTGCCGGGTGCCTGCCGCTGTGCCCGATCGACTTCCGCTCCGCGCTCCGCCTCATCCCCTGCCAGCTGATCGTCTCCAGCGGCGCTGAGGCCGCCGCGGTCATCGGCGACCTGACCGTTGCCCGCCCCGCTGTCCGAGCCGAGCTGCTGGCCGGCTGCCTGGAACGGCTCGACCTCATGCGCGCCTCCCACCAGGTCAAGACCCTGAGCGAGGTCCTGGCAGCGGCGGTGAGCCGGTGAGCGCGTTCCGCGTCACCTGCACCGCAAGGTCTGCGCTCCTGTCGGCCGAGGGCAGCGGGCGGAACATCAGCGAGGTGATCTGCGGACTCGCCGACACCACCCGCCTTCCCGCCCGGCCGACGATCATCGAGACCCACACCTTCACCTTCGCCGACCTCGCCCACACCTCCGCCTACCTGGCGACCTGCCCCCAATACCCGCTGCCCGACCAGCTCCGCCGACCCGAGGCGCTCGCCGCCGAACTGCACGCCCGCCTCCCGGACGGGCCCGTCACCACGACCGCCACCATCACCTACGTCCTCGCCCGACCCACGGAACGAACGCAGTGAAGGCGACCTGGGCCAAGACCTATCCCACCCCGTCGGCGTCCAGGGTCAGTGGTGCGAGTGGCTGGTCGGAGGCCAGCCGGTAGCCGCCCTCTCGTCCCGACACGGATTCGATCGGTATGACGGTCCCGCCGCCCAGCTTCGCTTCGGGCGAGGAGCACGAGCCAGCCGAACAACCGGACCACGAGCAGATAGACGAGGCGGAAGAGCACGACCGCCGAGGATAGAAGCCCAGGTCAGATGCTCTGCACTAGTTCTGGCACCGCACACGATCAGGCGAATGTCGCCGCTAGCCCGCCTGGGGACTGATTCCGAGCCGCCGGGCTTCGCTGATCTCGGCGGCTCAGCTAAGTACGCTGGGCTAAGTAGGCCGACGTGCCCGGACGAGGCACGCGGCCGGGTCGGCGAGAATCGGGTCAACGGCCTGCTCCGCGGCAGTTAACAGGGGCTGCCTCGGGGCGAGCGCGTCCTCCGGATATCACGAAGGACGCGCCCGCCCGCTCGCCAGCGTGGACTCGGTCAGCCGCGGTAGGGGTCGGCGGGGACGGCGCTGGCCCAGGTAACGGACAGGTACACGGTCGTGTCGACCACTGTGCCCTTGCCGCGCGGGTTCTGGGGAGTGACGATGTCGGAGCCCGGCGGGTAGGTGGCCGTCGATTCGAGCACGGCACCGGTGGCGGGACTCTCGTACGTCGCGTAGATGACCCCGTCCGACCTGCCGCCGGGAAGCCCGCTGTTGTCAACACGGCGGATCTCCACGGCCGGCCGGCCGGTGCTGTCGCGCGCGGAGGGATTGACCTTCACCCCCGGCACGGCCGCGAGCACCTTGTACAGCGCCGAGCGCAGGCCCGGGCCGACGAGCGGGTTCCAGAGCATGTCGCTCGCCTGCTGAAATACGATGTCGTTGTCGCTCACCGAGACCGGGCGCGGGACCAGGGTGGGCCCCTTCTTCCGGGGGCTAGGGACCGGGGTGGGCGCCTTGTGCTCGCTGTGCCACTGGGTGATGAGGGCGGCGCGCAAGGCTGCCAGGCCGGTCGGCATGGCCCCAAACTGCGCCTCGGTCGGCGAGTAGTGCGGGGTGTAGCCCTTGCCGGACGGCGTGCCGTCGCTGCCCTCCTGGTAGGACCACATGCTCCCGGTGCGGCTGTCGATGACGGAGGTGTCCTTCACCTGGTTCCCCTCCGTGCTCATCACCGCGTAGCGGCCCTGGCCCTGCGGCTGCCCGGCCGTGACGGAACTGAGGTGATACAGCACGCGCTGATCCGCTGTCAGCGTCATCACGGGCTGCGTCCCGCCGGATGCCGAGGACGGGCCGGATGCCGGGGACGACTGCCCCGGGACGACGGCGATCACGGCGGCCGCGGTGCCTAGCGCCGCGCCCGTGGCCGCGAGGGACACGACCCGCCGGCGGCGGCGGTCCCGGCGGCGCTGGCGGGCCACCACCTCGGTCGCGATGGACGCGGGCGGGCGCACGTGGCCGGTGTACCGGTGCAGCAGGTCACGGATGATGTCTTCATCGGTGGCAGGCATTGTCAGTCCTTTCACAGCATGCTGTCAGTGGTGAAGGTGGCGGCCAGGCCCGGAAAGTCACGCAAGTGCGCGATGGCGCGCGAGGTCGTGCTCTTGACGGTCCCGACGGAGATGCCCAGCAGCGTGGCCACTTCGGCCTCGCTGCGGTCGTCGAAGTAGCGGAGCACGAGGACCGTGCGCTGCTGGACGGTAAGGCTGTCCAGCGCCGCGCGCAGCGATGGCCACAGCTCGACGGAGTGATGCGGATCGGTGGACCGCGGGTCGATCTTCTCCCCGGTGTCGAAAAGGCGTAGCTCGTGCGGCCGCCGGGCCCGAGCCCGCGTCTGGTCGACGACGATGTTGTGCATGACCCGGCGGCAGAACGCCTTGGGGTTATCCACACGGGACCAGCGCGCTGCGAGCCGTTGCAGCGTTTCCTGGTAGACGTCTTCGGCGGTATGCGGATCGGGCGTGAGCAATATCGCGATCCGCAGCAGTTCGGCTCCGGACTCGGCGGCGAACTCCTCGAAGGCCCGCGTCTGCCGTTTATCCATGCAACCTCCTAATCTCCGCGATCACCGCTAAGACGACAGCTGCGCGAATCAGGTTGCCTGTCCTGCCGCCCCAGATGCCACGAGCATCCCCGGGCCTAATGCCTGAGCGGTGAGGAGAACGGGTCCTCAGCGATCCCTGGAGGGCAAGCCGCTGACCGCCGGGCACACCGTCCCCGGGTATGAGTTCCGCGCCATCCAGCCCGCATCCGGGACCACTTCAGGGCCGACTCATTGTTGCCGAGACGCCCGTGCCCAGTTCGCCGGGGCGAGGTAGACGCGTCGCCGGGGCGAGGGCACGCGCCCCGGGCGGCTAGTGCCTGCTGGCGAAGGCCGCGGCGCAGGCCAGCAGGGTGAATGCGGTGAGGCAGCTCGATGCGGCCAGCGTGCCGGGGCTCGTCTCGGTCGTGCTCGTGACCGTCAGTACCGCCACGCCGCCCAGGGCGAGCAGCCCGGCGACGACGACCAGCAGGACGAGGCGCGAGCTGCGGACCGAGACGGGCCGCGGGCAGGCCCAGTCAATGCCGTGCGCCGACCGGGGACTACTGCAGCGGTTGCAGCGGTCAAGGTTGGACGGCTGGCGAATTGCGGTCTGAAATTGGGGGATGGCACTCATCGCACTCATCTTCTTCCTGCGCATCAGCGTCCAGACGCGGCCATGTCATCTCGTCCGCACTGATGCCTTCCATGATGCACCGAGCCTCGTCACAGCGCCATGGCTCGCGTAGCGTCAGCGGGCGGCCGTTCCTCAGGCCTCTGGCTCCGCCGCCTTGCGGCTGATCCGCGTGCCGAGCTCGGCGCCTTCGCAGATTCCGCGCATCACGCCCACGGCGGCGACGTCGAAGACATGCATCGTGAGCTCCTGCTCGTTGGCCAGGACGAACGCGCTGGTGTCCATGACGCGAACGCCCGCGGCCAGGGCCTCGTCATAGGTGAGCCGCGAGTAGCGAACGGCGGACGGATTGAGGCGCGGGTCACTGTCGTAGACCCCGTCGACGCCGCGCTTGGCCACGAGTAGCGCGTCGGCGTCCAGCTCAAGCGCCCGCTGCACGGCCGGATAGTCGGTCGTGACGTAGGGCTGGCCGATGCCTCCCGCCAGCAGGACGATCCGGCCCTCATCGAGATGCCGCGCGGCCCGCAGCCGGATGAACGGCTCCGCGACGCTCTGGATCGGCACCGCGGTCATGACGCGCACATCCGCCGTGGTCCGGGCCGTCAGCGCGCCGCGCAGCATCAGGGCATTCATGACGGTGCCGAGCATGCCGATGTTGTCGGCCTCGGCCCGGCTGATGCCCCAGCCCTCCGCCATCCGGCCGCGGAAGTAGTTACCCCCGCCCACCACGACCGCCACCTGCACGCCAAGATCACAGACGGACAGGACCTCCGTGGCGACGTGGGCCAGGCTGGCCGGATCCACGCCCCAGCCGGCCGATCCGGCCAGCGCTTCGCCGCTGAGCTTGACGACAACCCTGCGGTAACGCGGCATGGTCAAGCACCTCCGGGACAGTTCGGCCGATCCGCGCCGAGGTTACCTCCCCGGCGGGGCTGGTAGCTGCTTGTCTGGCTAAGCGCTGCTGCCAGGCGCTGCCAGGCCCGGCGATCGGTCCCGGTGGCTGGCGCCGGCGCCGTTAATATGACGCCATTTGCGGCCGGGCAAACGGTCATCACGGGGACCATTAATTTCTTAGCCGTGATTCGGGATAATACGGCGCGGTGGAATGTCAGCCTGGTGGCGCCTTTCCGCAGGTCGGCGAGGGTGCTAGCGTAATGCGGAATATGACTTTGTCATATCTGGGGGAATCCACATTACTTGCACGTCTCGCGCCGCACGCCTGCATTCTTCCCAGGAATGCCGGCGCGCGCGCAATAGACGCGGGGGCAGGTTAATGGGCATTCGGGGGAGAAATCGATGCTCGAGGCAGTCAGATGAGCGGGCGGCGCCGTGTGGGCCCGGCGCCGCGTCTACGGCCGACGACGCCCGCCCGCCCGGTCCACGCGGGCAGCCTGGCCGGGTGGGAGCGACTGGCCTTCGCGGTGGTGTTCGCGCTCATGCTGGCGTTTGTCACGGTGGTCACTATCTCGTCGGCCCGCGATCGCGAGCTTCGGTCCGCGGCGCCGGCTGCGGCGGCGGCCGGCGGGCCGGCCTCGGCTGGCGGCGACCGGCTGGCACCGGCGGCCGGCCGAATCGGCGATGCGCAGGCTAGCGGCGCATCCCGCGCATCCCGCGCATCCCGCGCCCACTGGGACCATCGCCTGGCCACTGTCCTGGCCCCGGTTCTGCGGGATTACCCGGGGAGGCTCGCGGTGGGGGTGATCGACCGTTCGACGGGGGCCGTGGCCGTCTACGGTGGCCGGCGCCGATTTGACGCGGCGAGCATCGTCAAGTCCGAGATTCTGGCGGCGCTGCTGCTGCGGAGGCAGTCACGAGCCGGGCTCAGCAATACCGACGAGGGCCTGGCGACGCGGATGATCGAGGCCAGCAACGACGGCGCGGCTAACCGGCTGTGGGATCTGGTCGGCCGGGCCGGGGGGCTGGCCGCCGCGGACCGGGCTCTGGGTCTGCGGCACACGACTCCGGGACCGGGTGAAGACTGGGCCCTGACCAGGACGACCGTCGGTGACCAGCTCACCCTGTTGTCGGATCTGACTACGGCGAAGTCGCCGCTCGGTTCCGGCGAGCGGGCCTACGAACTGGGCCTCATGCGAAATGTCCAGGCGACGCAGCGCTGGGGGGTTTCCGCGGCCGCCAGCCCCGGCAGCGTTTATGCGATCAAGAACGGCTGGCTGGCGGACGGCCCGGCCCGCCAGTGGGTGATCAACAGCATCGGCGCGCTCGATCACGACGGTCAGCGGCTGCTGATGGCGGTGCTGTCTCGCGGTCAGCCGACCGAGGCGGCCGGGATCGCGGCGGCCGACGCGGCGGCGGTCGCGGTCGCCGCCTGCATGACGTCCGGGCCGGGCCCCGCGCGACGGCGCTAAGGCGGTGGGGCCCCGCGCGCGATCAGCGCCGCGAGGCCCCGCAGTCCGCCGCCGGGCTTGACGACAGGTCAGGCCGGGATGACCACAGTGCCGACGATCTTGTCGGCGAAGGTCTGCCGCTTGGCGTCCCAGAGCGGGAACAGCCAGCCAATAAAGCAGGCAATGGTGTCCAGGAGGTGGCAGATGTCGCGGACGAACGCCATCAGCGGGCCGATGGGCTGGCCGGTCTGCTCGCTGATCAGGCGCAGGTTCAGTGCCTTCTTGCCGAAGGACTGGCCGGTCGTTCCGCCCATGTACCAGCGGTTATAGCCGATGTAGACGATCGAGATCAGGTCGATCAGCAGCGAGACCGACAGGTTGCCGATGCTGACCCCGATGATGTCGAGGATCCAGATAGGAAGGATGTCGACGACATAGGCGCCAACGCGCTGAATCCAGCTGGCATAGGGGACGGAGGGCGCGGCCGAAGCCGGGTAGTCGGTGGGATAGCCGGTCATGGTGGACCTTTCTCAGTGGGAATTTGCTGTTGAGCGGGGCTCCGGAAGGGGGCAGTGCCTGCCAGCAGGGCAGCGCCCTACAGGAAGCCGAAGCGGTGCAACTGGAAGAGCCAGCTGGCCGCCACGATGACCGCCATGACGCGGCCGGTGCGCTGGCGCGCGGCGGCGGACCACGGACGCGGCGGCGAGGCCTTCCCCGCGGTCCTGGCGACCAGGACCGGTGCCGTGGCGACCACGAGGCCGGCGGCCAGGCAGGCGAGCGGGCTGGTCCGGGCCGCGGCGGCCCACTCGCCGTGAGTGAGCGCGACCGTGGCGGTGGTCATGCCGCAGAACGGGCACGGCACGCCCGTCAGCGTCCGGAGCGGGCAGGGAATGCCCTGGCCGCCGGTGTGCGCCATGATCATTGGATATACCGAGCCCACCATGGCGGCCGCGGCGCCGAACATCGTGATGTGCTCGGGAACCGAGTACATCCTCCGGACAAGCACGTCTTCTCCCGTAGGCAGAGCTATCCCCCGATAGCGGGCTTAGCGCATCGTACGGGCTGAAGCGGTCCGCTCGGGGAATTTTGGATGGCTTTCTGGTCAGATTTCCGGCAGTCGGCTGCGTCACTATCCCGGTTGCCGCCATAACTCATCCGACAAGGGCTTTATGACCGGATTGTGAGCAAGGGGGGGCCGTCCCGGCAGCCCGGGGCGTGAGGGCGCTGGCCGCGCTGCTCTCGGATGTCCGGAGCAGGCCAGGGACACGGTCGCCGGGACTGTCCTGGCCCTGTTCGCGAAGGCCGGCATTGACAGCTAGCGGTGCCCGGAATCCCTCGCGGGCGTCAGGTAGCGCCGGATGATGTCGGCGGCGGTGTTCAGGGCATCCACCAGGCTGTCGGTGGCCACGAACAGGGCAGGTGAGCCACCCCGATCGCGCGGCGTACGCGGGATCCCAGACTGTACTTCGCGCAGGGGCGGAAGCGGACCGGGCGGCCCCATTCTGCGCAGTGCCTCGGCTAGCTGCGTGGCTGCCTGGCGCACCATCCCGGCGAGGTGGCCGAGCTGCGCCTGCAACGGGCCAGGGTCGCCGCAGGCGCTGTGCTGGTCAGGGTCGCCGCAGGCGCTGACCGCTGCTTCCAGCGCCAGCCCGGCGAGCGCGAGGCGGTGCCCGGCCGAGACCAGGGCCTGGGCGAACTCGCGGGTCATCGGCGGCCGGTCGGGCTCGTCGGCCAGCCGGTCGGCCGATGCCTCCGCGTCGATGCGCGCCCGGCGGGCGGCCAGCTTGAGCGACCGGGCCTGGCTGGAGTTCACGACCGCAGGACGGCCCCACGCGCGCAGCAGCAGATCGACGTAGTGGCACTGGGCCAGGATCACGCGCGCGAACTTCTCGGTGGCCGAGGTGCGCTCCCAGGTCGGCCACAGGATGTAAGCCACGAACGCCAGGCCCGCTCCCACGCCCGTTCCGATCAGCCGGTCCAGGGCCGTCTGGTCGGCCGGCAGGCCGGCCAGGGCGAGCAGGACCACCACGAAATCGGTCAGGAAGACCGCGAAGAACAGGTAGTTGACCGGAAACACGGCATACGCGGCGAATAGCGATACGCCGATGCCGATCAGCAGCACGTCGCTGCCGAGATGGGCGAGCAGCACGGTGGCGACGCCCAGGCCGGCCCCCAGCACCGTCCCGGCGGCCCGCTGCAGGCCCCGCTGCAGCGTGGAGCCGTAGTCCGGCCGCAGCACGATCAGGACCGTGAGCGTGGCCCAGTAACCGTGCGGGAGGCTGGCCGCCTGCGCGATCACTTCGGCCACGCCGGCGACGGCCGCCAGCCGCAGGGCATGGCGCCCGGCCTCCGATGAGGTGCCCAGGCTCGCCCGCAGCGTGACCAGCAGGTCGCGGGCGGGCAGGCGCAGGGGCGGCCGCGGCGGCTTGCCGGACCGGCCGGGCTCGGCGTCGTTGAGCCGCTGGGTCATCCGGGTAGCGCCGCGCAGCTGGCCGTCCAGCGACTCGCCGGCCCAGCTCCACGGGTGGCCGTCGGCAGGCAGGCCCGCGCCGATGTCCTGGCGGGCGAGATCAAGGTGACCGGCCCGCTGGGAGGGCCGTGAGCTGAGCGCCGCGGCGATCTCACCTAGTGAGCGGGCGCTGGCCGATAGCAGCGCCCGGCGATCGGGACCGGGCACGCCGGTGTCCGGAGCGGCCGTGCCCGCGGCTCCCACGACGGTGAGCGTGGTCCGGATCCGCTCGGCCTCCTCCATCAGGTCGACGAGATGCTGGCGCGATGCGCTGCGCATCAGCGGATTGGGATCGCGAAGCGCGTAGGCGCCCGGCAGGGTATCCGGCGACGGCGGCCCGGTGCGGCCGGCCGCCAGGTCGGCGGCATACCGGCTCAGCGCGGCGTAGGACTCCGCCATGGCGGTGCGTTCCGCGCTGTCCCGGCTGAACGCCCAGGATGTCATCACCAGTGCGCCCTGCCAGAGGCCGCCGGCCAGCACCAGTCCGCCCCGCACGGCGGCCTGGGCCGGGCTGAGCGGGATCGCGCTGCCGATGAGCACGGCGACGGGCCATTGCAGGCAGACCGCGGTGGCACCCGGGCCCAGGGCCGCGCAGACGCCGGCCACGTAGGCCCACGCCATGATCACCGGCACCAGGAGCCACGGCGATCCGGCCGCGGCCGCCGCCCCGACGAAGGTCGAGATGGCCATCCCGACGGCCGTGATGGCCACCAGCAGGACCCGGGTCCGGGTAATGCCGCGGAAGGAAACGAACCCGGCCGGCAGCGCACCTAGCGCGGCGAACGTGCCGTACTCGGGATGACCGGCCGCGATGCCCGCCGCGAGCGGGACCACGACGCCGAGCGCTGCTCGCGCCGCCGGCCCGGGCGAGACATTGCGCCACCGGAACTGCCCGAGGTCCAGCCAGCCGGTCTGCGTGACCTCGCCGGCCACGAACGTCCGGCTGGCGCGCAGATCGGCGAGGTACCGCCGCAGGCCGCGGCGGACCGCGGACAACGCGGACAACGCGGGCGGGGCAGGCACGCTGATGGCCGGCTTTCCGTGCTCAGCCCGGCCGGACGGGGCGGTAGACCGGCTGCCACATGAGCGCGCGGACCTGCCCGGCGATGTCGCCGGCCAGCGGGCGGTCCGCCACGCCATCGGCGGCGGCGGCCTGCGCCACGGCGACCGCGACGGCCAGCGACGTCTCGCGCAGGGTCTCGACGCGCGGCAGCAGCGGGGCGCCGGGCGTGACGGTGTCCACCAGCGCGGCGACGGCGTGCGCGGCGGCGCTCAGCATCCCGTCGGTGACCCGGGTCGCGCGCGCCGCGATGACGCCCAGCCCCAGACCGGGGAATACCAGCGCGTTGTTGGCCTGACCGGGGATATAGCGGGTGCCGGCGTAGTCCACGGGCCCGAACGGGCTCCCGGCCGCGACCAGCGCGCGCCCGTCGGTCCACCTGATCAGGTCGGCCGGCCGGGCCTCGGCCAGGCTGGTCGGGTTGGACATGGGCATGATCACCGGTCGGCGGACCTGCGCGGCCATCTCGGTCACGATGCCCTCGTCGAAGGCCCCGCTCCGGGCCGAGGTGCCGATCAGGATCGTCGGGTGCACCCGGCGGACGACCTCGGCGAGCGCGATTCCGCCCAGGCCAGGGTCGCGCCGCCAGCCGGCCACGTCGGCCGGATCGCGCGCGTAACGGCGCTGCTGCTGACTCAGGCTCGCATCGCCGGCCGTCATCAGGCCCGTCCTGTCGAGCGCCCAGATCCGGGCCAGCGCCTGCTCGCCGGTCAGGCCGCTGGCGACCAGGGCCGCCGACAGCTGGTCGGCGATGCCGATGCCGGCGGTGCCGGCCCCGAAAATCACGATGCGGTGATCGGCCAGCTTGATCCCGGTGGCGCGGACCGCGGCCAGGACCGCCGCGAGGTTGACCGCGCCGGTGCCCTGGATGTCGTCGTTGAAGGTGAGCATCTGGTTCCGGTACCGCTCCAGCAGCCGCCGGGCGTTGCTGACGCCGATGTCCTCCCAGTGCAGCAGCGCGCGCGGGAAGACCCTGCCCACGGCGGTGACAAAGGCGTCCAGGAATGCGTCGTACTCGGCCACCGGCACCCGCGGATGACGGTTGCCTATGTACAGCGGGTCATCGAGCAGGCTCTGCCGGTCCGTGCCGACATCCAGCATGACCGGAAGTGCCCGGTTCGGGTCGATGCCGCCCGCCGCGGTGTAGACGGCCAGCTTGCCGACCGCGATATGGATGCCGCCGACGCCCCAGTCCCCGATGCCGAGGATGGCCCCGGCGTCCGTGGCGACGATCAGGTCCACCTCGTCCGGCCCCAGGCCGGGCGCCTGCAGCGAGGCCTCGATCAGCTCCGGTCGGTCGACCGACAGGTAGACGCCCCGCGGCCGCCGGTACTCGTGGCTGTAGTTCTCGATCGCCTCGCCGACCGTGGGCGTGTAGATGATCGGCAGCATCTCCGGCAGGTGACTGGCGAGCAGCCGGTAGAAGAGCACCTCGTTGCGGTCGTGCAGCTCGGTGAGCAGCACGTTCCGCTCGAGGTCGGTCGTCTGCCGCCGGTACTGGGCGTAGACCCGGGATGCCTGCTCCTCCAGCGTCATGTGGCCGGCCGGAATCAGGCCGATGACGCCCAGGTCGGCGCGCTCGGTGTCGCTGAACGCGGTGCCCTTGTTAATCCTCGGGTCGGCGAGGACCTGGCGGCGGCGCAGTGTCGTCCGCCACGCTCCGTCGCTGTCCGCCCACACGGTCCGCATCCGGGCCCTTTCACCTGTGCCCGCCGCCCACGTCGGCGACGGAACGCGAATCGGAGCCATTTTCCTCCTTGCCCGAGGGCCGCCGGTCAGCGGTGCTGATTCTGAGCGGCGCGGTGCCCGCGAGCAACCGCGCAAGTTCGCCGGCTGGAAGGGTTGACCGACATAGCTACTAGGCGGTAACTTCTGGCTCGGCCACCTTGATGTGGCATGTGTCGCATCTTCGGGTGGTTGGCAACGGCCTGCGCTGGCGCGCAGGCCGCAGTACTCGCCCGCCGTACACCGCTGTGCAGGGAGCCGACATGAGTTCATCCGACAACACATCAGCGAGATCCGGCAGACCTGGCCGGGTCAGGTGGAAGCGCTTCGCCCTTATCGCGGTACCGTCCCTGGCGGCGACCGGCGCCTTGCTGGGACTGACGGCCGGCGGCGCGCTCGCCTCGTCGTTCTCGATCTCCGGACAGCAGTTCGAGGTCTCCGCTAACTCGCTGAGCGGCACCGGGTTCCAGCAGTTCGGAACGGTGGACCAGGAGGCGAGTGGCAAGCCGGTGGCGGTGGCGGAGTCCCAGATCGGCTCCGCGAAGATCACTAACCTCTGCCAGAGCGTCGTCGCGCCCTTCCCGTTCGGCCTGGGCACCTTCACCCTGCGCATCACCGCCGGGGGCGGCGGCACCCCGGTGAGTGCCAGCTCGCTGATCATCGATGCCAATCAGCTCTCGGGCAGCACCGCTATCTTCCACCACATCAACATTGGCCAGGACGCGAGCACGCTGAACGCCGTACCGGGCGCGCCGGCTGGTGCCGCCGGGACGTTCGGGCAGCAGGCCAGCGACGTGACCATCGACAATCTGCAGCAGACGGCTTACTCCACCTCGGCGGGCACTTTCACCTTGCCCGGGTTCAGCCTGAACCTCGCCGCCGGCACCCATCCCTGCTTCTAGCGGCATGCCAGACGAACCTCAGGATGGCGACTCCGCCGGGCCAGACCCGGCGGAGTCTGCTGTTAGCCCCCGCGATACGGACCTTCCCGAGCCGGCGGACGAGTCGCGCGCCTCGGGCCTCCCGCTGCGGGCCTGGCGCGGCGCGCGAGCCTGGCGGCGAGCCCGGCCGTTCTGGGCCGGAGTCCTCCTGATCCTGGCCGGCGCTGAGATCCTGCTGATCCCCCTGCCGATTGACGCCATGGGCCTGATCCTGCACATCGGGACGGGCGGAGTGCTCGGCATCCTGATCGGCGCGCTGCTCATCGTCTGCGCCCTGCTGCTGTGGTTCAGCCCGGCCCAGCGCACCTTCTACTCGGTCGTGGCGGTGCTGCTGGCGATCGCCGCGCTGATCGCGACGAATCTCGGCGGCTTCATCATCGGCACCCTGCTCGGAGTGGTGGGCGGCTCGCTCGGCTTCGCCTGGACGCCTATCGACCCGTCCGACCTGCCGGCGGACGACAGGCCGGGCCACGGCGGCAGCATCTACCGCGGGATTCCGCTGCTGCCCGTGCTGCTGGGACTGGTCGCCGCCGTGGCGCATCCGGCTATGCCGGCGGTCGCCCCCGGCCAGTCCTGCTCGCCCCCGGCGGCCACGGCGGTAGCGCGGCCGCACCCCAGCCGGACCCCGCTGTCCCCGGCGAGCGCGGCTCCCGCGAGCACATGCGGCACGGCAAGTCCGAGCCCGACCTCGACCGTGAGTCCCGGTCCTACGGACAGTCCCGGTCCCTCGCCGAGCCCCAGCCCGACTGCGAGTCCCGGGCCGACCGCGAGTCCCGGGCCGACCGCGAGTCCCGGCCCTACGACAAGTCCCGGCCCGACGACAAGCCCGGGGCCGAGGCCTAGCCTGAGCCCGGCCAGGAACAAGAAGGCCGCCGCCTCGGCGGGCCTGGTGATCGCCGCGGTCCCGTCGGCCATCAGCGCGGCCTCGGCGACGCTGACGGGCCTGTCCTATGACGGCGTGGCCAGCGTGCCGACCGCGAGCGGCCCGGTGCAGATGCTCAAGTTCAGCATGAGCGGCCTCAGCCTGTCGGGAAACGACAACCTGACCGTGACACAGGGCGGGCACACCCTCACGGTGCGGGCCGCGTCGCTCGACTTCAGCGGGAACGTGACGCTGCTGACCACGAAATTCTCCGGGGACCTGCTCGGCATCCCGCTGACCTTCACCCCGTCGAGCCCGCCGCCGCTGGTGCTGCCGGTCATGGTGTTCACGAACGTGGTCACCGAGCGGCCGGACACCTCGTCTGATGCCCTGCAGATCGGCGGCCTGCAGATCACGTCGGGCTGAGGTCTCCCCCGCTCCACAGGGCCCGGACTGCCTCGATGGTGTCCGCCTCGGCGGCGGCCTTGTCCTCCCGGTAGCGCAGCACCCGGGCGAACCGGAGCGTGACCCCGCCGGGATAACGGGTGCTGGCCTGGACGCCGTCGAACGCGATCTCCACGACGAGTTCCGGGTGCACCCGGACCACGCCGCGCCGGTCGCCTGGCCGGCCGGCCGGGCGCGGCGGGTCGGAGATCTCCAGCAGCCGGGTGGTCTGCCAGGCCAGCAGCGCGTCGGTCAGGCCCTTGAAGGTCTTGCCGAGCATGACCATGCCGCCGGTGGCGGGGTCGCGGGCCCCGAGATGCAGGTTGGACAGCCAGCCCTGCCGGCGGCCGTGCCCCCACTCGGCGGCGAGCACGACCAGGTCCAGCGTGTGCCGTGGCTTGACCTTGATCCAGTCACTGCCCCGCCGCCCGGCGCCATACGGGGCGCCCAGCGACTTGATCAGCACGCCCTCGTGGCCGGCGGCGATGGCCGCGCGGAAGAACGCCTCGGCCTGCGCCGGCTCGGCGGTGACGACCCGCGGGATGACCAGGGCCGCGGGGGTGATCGCCGCCAGCCGGCTGAACCGCTCGCTGGCCGGGGCGTCCAGCAGGTCGGCGCCGTCGAGGTGCAGCAGGTCGAACAGGAACGGGGTCAGCGGGGTCTGCTCACCGTGCCGCGTCGCGTCGGCCTGGCTCGCGGTGCGGGCCGAGGTGACCTGGAACGGGCGCGGCCGGCCATCCGGGTGCAGCGCGACCGCCTCGCCGTCGAGAACGGCCGTCCGCGCGTCGAGCGAGCGCGCCGCGGCCACGATCTCGGGCACCCTGGCCGTGATGTCATCCAGCGTCCGGGTGAAGACGCGAACGTCGTCCCCGGCCCGGTGCACCTGGATCCTGATGCCGTCGATTTTCCACTCCGCGGCGGCGGGGGAGATCCGCTCCAGCGCGGCGGTGATGGTCGGCGCGGAGGCCGCCAGCATCGGCCGCACCGGGCGTCCCACCTGGAGCGCGACGGCGCGCAGGGCCGCCTGCGCTCGCGCCGGGTCGGCTGCGGGATCACTCAGGGCCGTAGTGGCCGCCAGGGCCAGGGATCCGCTGAGCTGGTGCGCGCGGCGGACGGCCGCGGCCGGGACGCCGGCCGCGGCGGCGACGGCCTCGGTCATCACGCCCGCGAGCGCCCCCTGACCCAGGTCGCCGGCCAGCAGCCGGACCAGGAACTGCCGTTCGTCCGCGGTGGCCCGGGCCAGCAGCCCGCGCAGCAGCAGCCGCCGCTCCGCCTGGGATCCGGGCCCGGTCTGGGCGCCGATGACACCGAACGCCTCGTCAGCCTCGGTCAGCGTCAGGGTCGGCTCCGCCGGCGGCGAGGCAAGGCCGGGCGGCAGCTCCGCTCCGCCGCCGGCCGGGCCCAGCAGGTCGACGATCGCGGCGTAGCCGACGCCGATCTGGCGCTGGGTCAGCTCGCCGGAGAGGAACGCGACGGCGGCCGGGATCTCCGCCGCGGGTACCTGCCGGAGCAGGCTGGCGATCTCCGCGATCTTGGCCAGGCGTCCGGGCGAGGCAGCCACGGCCGCCGAGGTGCGTACCACCCCGTCTAGCAGCATGCAGTGATTGTCCTCGACGGCGCTGACACTGGCCGGCCGGGCCGGCCGGCCAGCCGTGCGTAAGTTACAGATAGTAACTTGACCGCTCTATCGTCAACGCGCTAGCTTCGCCCGGGCGGGTCCCTGCCGGGACGGGCCGCGGCGCGGCCAGGAAGACTGGGTCGACCGCGCTCCGCCCGGCCGCTTACCGGCAGGTCACAGCTGCCCAGGGGCGGCGGGCCCGCGTGTCGGCCGGCGGCGTGGCCGGGACGGGAGCGGACATGGCCAGCAGGCGTCGGCGCGGCCGCGGCGCGCGACTTGGATTCGCCGGAGAGGGCTGACTGGGTGCCCTCTCATGCCCGGAAATCGCGAGGTGCCCGTGGCCTGGCCCGGGCGGCCCGCCTGGCCGGGGCCGCCCGCCACGACTGGGTCGCCCGCCACGACTGGGGCGGCTGGCGCCGGAGCCGGCCGTTCCCGGGGGCGCTCCTCACCGTGGCGGGGGGCAGCGAGATCGCGGCCGTCCGGCTCTCGCTGCCGAGCCGCAGCCCGCTGACCATCGTCCCGCCTGGCGTCCTGATCGCCGCCGGGATTGTCGCCTGCGGCCTGCTACTCCTGCTTGACCCTGTCCAGCGCTCGATGTACGCCACGGCGGCGGTCCTGCTGGCCGTCTCGGCCCTGACGACGGCCCATCTCGGCGGCTACCTGGCCGGGACCGTGCTGGGCGCCGCTGGCGGCGCGCTGGCCTTTGCCTGGGTCCCGGCCAGGCCGCCGGGGCCCTCGCCAGGGCGCGCCGGACCACCCGGCTTCACGCTGATTGTCGGCGGGGCGGGCCGGGATGCCGACCGGGCCGACCGCCGGGATCCCCCCGACCGGCCGGCCGGCCCGGACCGGCCGGCCGGGCCGGGCCGGCGGTGACGAGGGGCTACAGCCAGCCCTTTCAGACCTCCGGGGACTGGCCGTTGACCTCGGCATCCACCGGGCCGCCGCCGGCCGCGTGCTCGCCGGCTGGCGGTGCCGCGACGTCATCGGGGTTCAGGTCGGCCGGCTCGTAGCCCACCACCGGTGGCCGCCGCCGCAGCGCTACGGCCGCCGCCGCGCTCCCGGCCGCCGCGAGCATCATCGTGACGGCGAGCACGCTGGCCCAGCGACGGCGCTTGCGGGCCGGCTTGACCTCCAGTCGCCGGGCCGCGCCGAGGATGGCCTCGGAGATGGCGGGGGCGAGGGTCTCCTGCACGGCCAGCCCGGAGCGCTCAAGGCGCGGCGCTGCCCACGCCCGGGCCTCGTCGACGTGGGGCCTGGCCCACGCGGCCGCGTCGTCCACCCGGGGCCGCGCCCAGGCGGCGGCGTCCTCCGCGCCGCGCACGGCCGCCGTGCCCGCGTTCCTGGCGAGGGGCACCGCCTTCTTCGCCGCGGGCACGGCGCGCTGAGCGCCTTGTACGGCACGGTCCCGCACGCCGACTACGCTGTCGACTGGGTGCTTCCTGGTCATAAGTGACACTGAGTCCTCCCAGACTATTTTCGGTTCGCTCTCCCACACTTCCCCTGAGCGGCGATGTCAATCACGGACGGACGGCACCGCGGATACTCCTGGCCCCGGATACGGGGGATACGGGGGGTACGCGGGATACGGGGGATACGGAGGTGCCCGGCCGCCGGGACAGACATGCAAGGATGCGTTCTATGACCAACACGCTCACCGCAAAGCTGCGGACTAACCGCGGGGACGTCGTCATCCGGCTCTTCCCCGATCACGCGCCCAAGACGGTGCGGAACTTCGTTGACCTGGCGGAGGGGTCGCGCGAATGGACGGACCCGCGCACCCGCCAGGCCTCGAAGGACAGGCTCTACGACGGAACGGTCTTTCACCGGGTCATCCCCGACTTCATGATCCAGGGCGGCGACCCGCTCGGCACCGGCACCGGCGGGCCGGGCTACAAGTTCGCCGATGAGTTCCACCCCGATCTGTCATTCGACCGGCCTTACCTGCTGGCGATGGCCAACTCCGGCCCCGGCACCAACGGCTCGCAGTTCTTCATCACCACCGCGGCGACGCCGTGGCTGACCGGCAAGCACACGATCTTCGGTGAGGTCGTGGCGGGCGCCGATGTGGTCAATGAGATCAGCCGGGTGCAGACCAGCCGCGGGGACCGTCCGGAGCAGGACGTGGTACTGGAGAGCGTCGAGATCGTCGACGACGTCAGCGGCGGGCAATCCGCAGGTTAAGAGGGAAAGTGACCAGCCCCCAGGGTCCCGAGGGTCCCGACAGTTCCGCGGGCCCGGACTCGCGGTCCGCCGCGGCAGTGCCCACCTGCTATCGCCACCCCGGGCGCGAGACCTATGTGTCCTGCGTTCGCTGCGGCCGTCCAGCCTGCCCGGATTGCCTGCGCTCCGCGTCGGTGGGCCAGCAGTGCGTGGACTGCATCCGCGAGGGCAACCGGACCACGCGCCCGCCCGCCGGCAGGTTCGGCGGGCAGGTGCGGGCCGGGAGGCCGGTGGTGACCTGGACGCTGGTCGCCATCAACGTGGTGCTGTTCCTGTACGGGCTGGTCCGGCCGGCTATCGGCAACGACTGGGCGATGTACGCGGGCGGCGTGGCCACCGGCCAGTGGTACCGGCTGTTCACGGCGGCGTTCCTGCCGCCGACCGGCCTGAGCAGCAGCGGAGTGCTGGACATCGCCTTCAACATGTGGGCGCTGATCCTCGTCGGCCCGGCGATCGAGAGCCAGTTCGGCCGGGCGCGTTACCTCGCGGTCTACCTGGTGAGCGCCCTCGGCGGCTCGGTGATGTTCTACTTCCTGGCCCCGGTGAACGAGGGGGCGCTGGGCGCCTCCGGCGCTATCTTCGGCCTGTTCGGCGCGTGGTTCGTGCTAGCGCGGCGGCTGCGGGTCGACAGCCGCCAGGTCGTCATGCTGATCGTGCTCAACCTGGTCATCAGCTTCGTGTTTCGCGGCTCGATCGCCTGGCAGGCACATGTCGGCGGCCTCATCGCCGGCGGGCTGCTGACGGCCGCCTACGCCTACGCGCCCCGGCGTCATCGCACGCTGATCCAGGCCGCCACGACGGTGGCCATCGTGGCCCTCCTGATCGCCGGAGTGGTGATCAGGGACTACCAGCTGGTGGGCGGCGTCCGGCTCTAGTGCCTAGTGCCACCGGGTGGAGAGCACGACCCCGCTGACCAGGAAGCCGAAGCCCACCACGAGGTTCCAGCTGCTGATCGCGCTCACCGGCAGGGAGCCGCCGCTGACGTAGAACGTCGCGATCCAGGCCAGGCCGACCAGCAGGCAGCCCAGCATGGTGGGAGCCAGCCAGCGCGGGCTGACCTTCGCCTTCGATGACCTCGGCGGTGGCGTGTAGACCGCCTTGCTTCTGGTGCGGGACTTCGGCACGGCCTTCTCCTGCTCGACTCGCCCGCCGCCTGGCGACGCTCGCGGCGGCGCGGGATGCCGCGCTGTGTACGCGGCCTATCGCGGTAAGCGTAGTTGCTCCGGCGGCATGTCGCGCTACCCGTGGCGCTACCCGTGGCGCTACCGTGCGGCGGGCGCCCGCCCCGCCCGCCGCACGGGCCGGCGGCCTACGTGGGCGGCGAGGTGGAGTTGGTCGGCGGGCTGGGGGTGGGGGTGGTCGGCGGGCTGGTGGTCGGCGGGCTGGTGGTGGGTGGCGGGCTGGTGGCCGCCGAGCCGGCCGCGATGTCAATGGTCACGGTCGTGCCGGGCGGCACCACGCTGCCGGAGCTGGGACTCATGGCGAACACGTCACCCGGCGTGAAGCCGGCCGGCGCCGTGGCGGTGACCGGCTGCACCTGGAAGCCCTTGGCCTCCAGCGCGGCGGTCGCCGCGGCCTGACTCTGCCCGATCACGGCGGGGATCGCCACGCCTCCCTGGGAAACGTAGATCGTCACCGAACTGCCGGGCGCCACCTGCGAGCCGGCCGGCGGGCTCTGCCGGACCACCTGGCCGACCGGCTGGGAGGAGGTGACATTATTCACGTTGTACTGGAGGCCGGCCTTCGTGAGGGCGCTCTCCGCGTTCAGCTGGGACTGGCCGACGACCCTCGGCACGGTCTTGCTGCCGATCCCCTTGGACACGGTGATGTTGATCACCGACTTGGCCGGGACGTTCGAGCCGTTCGACGGGTTGGTGGAGATGACATGGTTGGCGGCCACGGTCTGCGAAGTCTGGGGCGTGACCTTCCCGACGACGAGGCCGGCCTGCACGATCTTGGCCTGGGCCGTGGCCAGGCTCAGGTTGTCCACCTGCGGCACGGAGATATTGCCGCCGTTGCCCGAGGCGAACTTGAACGCGTAGATGCCGCCGCCGATCAGGAGCAGGGCGATCACGCCGACGAGGATCCAGGGCCAGGCCTTACGCCGGGGCCGCTCGTCATACTCCGGGCCCCCGGTGTCCTGGCCGTAGGCATAGGGCGGGATGGCGCTGGTCGCGCCGGCGACCTGGGTGGCCTGGCCCATGCGCCGGGTGCCGACGGCGTAGGTGTTGGTGCGCATGGGCGCGGCGACCGGCGCGCCCGACAGCGCGCGCTGCAGGTCGTTACGCATCTCGCCGGCTGACTGGTAGCGGTCGGCCGGGTCCTTCATCATGGCCTTGAGGACGATCGCGTCCGCCCAGTCCGGCACCTCCGGGTCAACCTGCGACGGCGGGATCGGGTCCTCCCGCACGTGCTGGTAGGCGATCGCGACCGGGGAATCGCCGGTGAACGGCGGCCGGCCGGTCAGCAGCTCATACAGCAGGCATCCGGCCGAGTACAGGTCGCTGCGGGCGTCCACCCGCTCGCCCCTGGCCTGCTCCGGGGACAGGTACTGGGCGGTGCCGATGACCTGCGCGGTCTGTGTCATCGTGGCCTGGGCGTCGCTGACGGCCCGGGCGATGCCGAAGTCCATCACCTTGACGTCGCCGGTGCGGGTCAGCATGACGTTGCCCGGCTTGATGTCGCGGTGCACGATGCCGTTGCGGTGGCTGTAGTCCAGTGCGCGCAGCACCCCGTCGCTGATCTCGGCCGCGCGCTCGGGCAGCAGCCTGCGGTCATCGCGCAGCAGGTCGCGCAGGGTCCGGCCGTCGACGAACTCCATGACGATGTAGGGGACGGGCGTGCCGCCGACCATGTCCTCGCCGGTGTCGTAGACCGCCACGATGGACGGGTGATTCAGGGACGCCGCCGACTGCGCTTCCCGGCGGAACCTGGCCTGGAAGGTCTGATCGCGGGCCAGGTCATCGCGGAGCGTCTTGACCCCCACGATGCGGTCCAGGCGGATATCGCGTGCCCGGAAGACCTCGGCCATGCCGCCACGCCCGACGATCCCGTCGAGTTCGTAGCGACCGCCGAGCAGCCGTGGCTGAGTCATGTCTCGCACTTACGTTACCGTCCTGCTTGTTGAGGGCTCTGGCCAGCATGGCCGGGCTCCGCCACGGGAGTGCTCACTTCACCTTCAGGTACGCCTGGATGACCTTGACGGCTATCGGCGCGGCGGCAGCCGACCCGAACCCGCCGCCCTTCACGATGACGCCGACAGCTATCCGCGGGTTGGTCGCCGGCGCAAAACAGGTGAATACGGCGTCATCCAGGTTGGTGTTGTTGATGCCGTTCTGTGCCGTGCCGGTCTTCCCGGCGATCACCACGCCGACGATGCTGGCGTTGGCCGTGCCAAAGGCGGTGCCGGCCGGATTCTGGGTGACCTGCACCATCATCTGGGCCACCTTGCTGGCCACCGTCGGGCTGTCCGGGTGGCTCAGCGGGGTCGGCGTCGCCGACTCGATCGTTGACAGGTCGGGCGCCTGAACGCTCTGCACGAGGTGCGGGGTCATCAGCGTGCCGCCGTCAGCGATCGCGGCGGAGAACATGGCCTCCTGCAGCGGTGTCACCTGGTCATCGAACTGGCCGATCGCCGTGAACGCGGTGAAGGCGGGGTCGGTCTCGAGGGGTACCACGCTGGCGGCGACCGGCAGCGGGATCTTCAGGTTGGGGTTGTTGACCCCGAAGGCGTTGGCGTACTGGTGCAGGACCGCGCCCGTCAGCTTGATCCCGAGCTTGCCGAACGCGGTGTTGCAGGAGAGCCAGAAGGCCTGGATGAACGGCGGGTTGCCGTTGGCGCAGACCTCGTTGGCGTCGTTGATGAGCACGTGGCCGTTGCCGATCGGCAGGTTGGTCGGCGCCGGCACCGGGGTGTTCGGCCCCGCCACCGTGTGGGTGGCGAAGGCGGCCGAGCTTGTCACGATCTTGAAAGTGGAGCCCGGCGGGTAGGTGGCCTCGATCGCCCGGTTCAGCAGCGGCTGGGCCGGGTCGGCGCGGTACCTGCTGTCGACCTTCTGGAGCTGGGTGCCGTTGAGCGTGACGTAGTTGTTGGGGTTGAACGTCGGGTAGGACGCCATCGCCAGGATGGCCCCGGTGCTCGGGTCGATCGCGACCACGGCGCCTGAGTGGCCGCCGTCCTGGGCGAGCGCCTGGTAGGCGGCCTGCTGGGCCCGCGGGCTGATCGTGAGGGCGACGGTAGCGCCCTGCTTCTGCTTGCCGGTGATCAGGCTGATGAGGTTGTGCACCTGAAGCTGGGGGGCGGTGCCCGACAGCACCTTGTCCTCGGCGGCCTCCATGCCGGTCGCGCTGAAGATGGAGTCATAGCCGGTCACCGGCGCGTAGACCGGCCCGTCGGGGTACACCCGCTGGTAGGTGCCGTTGCCGCCCTTGACGAGCCGGGATTCCGCGATCTTCAGGTTGGTGCCGTCGCCGTTGGCGACGATGGACCCGCGCTGGTACTGGAACTGCTGGTAGAAGGTCCGGCTGTTGCCCGGCTTGCCCGCCAGGCTGGTGGCCTCGAAGGCCTGCACGTAGTTGATGTTGATCAGGAGCAGCACGAACATGGCCAGGCAGGCCAGCGATAGGCGGAGCAGCGCGCGATTCATCCGGCCCGCACCACCTGGGTCATGCCCTCGTCCTGGATGGGCTGCGGCGCCGGCCTGCGCGCGGTGTCGCTGATCCGCATCAGCATGGCCACCAGCCCCCAGCTCGCCACCAGCGACGAGCCGCCCTGGGACAGGAACGGGGTGGTGATGCCGGTCAGCGGGATCAGGCGGGTCACGCCCCCGACGATCACGAAGACCTGCAGGGCGAGCACGAAGGCCAGGCCGCCGGCCAGCAGCTTGGCGAACGGGTCCTTGACGGCGATCGCCGCCCGCAGGCCCCGCTGCACCAGCAGCCCGAACAGGAGCAGCAGGGCCATCAGGCCGGTCAGGCCGAGCTCCTCGCCGAACGCGGTGATGATGAAGTCGCTTTGCACCAGCGGGGTGAAGTACGGCTGGCCATGGCCCAGCCCCGTGCCGAAGATGCCCCCGAAGCCCATGCCCTCCAGCCCCTGGACCAGCTGATAAGCCGAATTCGCGGCGTTGTTGCCGGCGAACGGGTGCAGCCAGTCGGTGAACCGCGCGGCCACATGTCCGAAGATCGTGCTGGCGATGTAGGCGCCGCCCAGGAACAGCAGGAAGCCGATGAGCAGCCAGGAGGTCCGCTGGGTCGCGACGTAGAGCATCGCCAGGAAGAGCCCGAAGAAGACCGCGGAGGTGCCGATGTCGGTCTCGAAGACCAGGATCAGCAGGCTCGCGCCCCAGGCGATGAGCACCGGGCCGAGGTCGCGGCCGCGGGGCAGGTCGATCCCCAGCAGCCGCCGGCCCGCCAGGGCGAGCACGTCGCGCTTGGCCACGAGATAACCGGCGAAGAACACGGCCAGGGCGAGCTTGGCGAACTCGCCGGGCTGGATCGAGAAGCCGCCGACGCGGATCCAGACCTTCGCGCCCTGCACGCTGCTCAGGCTGGCGGGCAGCAGGGCCGGGATGGCGAGCAGGACCAGGCCGATCGCGCCGAAGGTGTAGGTATAGCGCTGCAGGATGCGCGGCTCCCGGATGATGGCGAGCACCAGGACGAAGCCGACCACTCCGACGGCGGTCCACATCAGCTGGATCAAGGTGGCGGAGGTGGTCAGGGTGCTGATGACGTTGCCGGGGTTGCCGCCCCGCCCGGACTCCTGGAGCCGGTAGATCATGACGATGCCGAGGCCGTTCAGGAGCGCGGCCACCGGCAGCATCAGCGGATCGGCCCATGGCGCGAACCTGCGCACGGCGAGGTGGGCGACGATCATGATCGCCGCGAACCCGAGGCCGTACTCCAGCAGGGTGGGCGGCACCTTGCCGTTCAGCCCCAGCCCCGCGAAGGCGTCGGCCAGGATCACCACGAGCAGCGCGAAGGCGAGCATCAGCAGTTCGGTCCGGCGCCGGCCCCGGGGCATCGGGACGGGCCCGGAGACGGCCGGCGCGCCGATCGCGGCGGGAAGCCCGGTCACCCGGACCCCTGCGCCGGGCAGAAGGACGGGATTGCCGGCTTGGGCGGGTACGCCTTGACCTTGGCCTCAGCCGCCTTTTGCGTCTTGGTCGGCTTCTGGCCCTTTTTGATAACGGGGGCCTTGGGCTTGTCGGCCTCCCACGTCGTCACCGCCAGGTCGGCCTGCTTGCACTGATACGTGCGGCGGATGTTCCGCACCGTCCGCCGCGCCTCGGTCAGGGTGCCGCCGACGGTCGGGAGCACCAGCACGCTGGCCTGCACGTGCGAGAGGGGGATTCCGGTCCGCTGGAAGGCGCTCGACAGGGTCAGGCCCGCCACGTTCTGGTTGATGCCGCGGTAGATGACCACCTCGCCGGCATTCGTTCCCACGTAGTACTGGCCCTGCGAGACCCGCCAGGCGGTGTAGCTGCCGCCGGCGATCAGCACGATCAGGATGACCAGGATCGAGGTGACCACCGGCCAGCGCCGCCGTCCGCCGTCGGTGTCGAAATCGTCGTCACCGTGATAGCCGTCCGGCTGAGCGTCGGGCCCCCGCTCCGCGGGGCGCGTCACCGGCCGGGTCACCCGCGGCGCCTCCTGGGTGAGCAGGTGCGCCCGGCCCGCCGGGCTGTCGCTGCGCAGCCGCGGCTTGCCGTCGCCGTTGGCGGCCGCGCCGGCCAGCTCAGCGGCCGTGCTCGGCGGCATCGGGCCGGTGACCGTGTCCACCACGTCCGCGACGATGCAGGTGATATTGTCGGGGCCGCCGCTGCGGATCGCCAGGTCGATGAGCTGCAGGATGGCCTGCTCCGGGTCCGGGAACGTGGCCAGGGTCCTGTGTATGGTCTGCTCGGTGACCACGTCGGACAGCCCGTCGGAGCACAGCAGGTACCGGTCCCCGAGCATCGCCTCGCGCATGGCCAGGTCGGGCTCGGCTTCGGTGCTGCTCTGCAGCGCCCGCATCACCAGGGACCGCTGCGGATGCGTAGCCGCCGCCTCCGGGGTCAGCCGGCCCTCGTCGACCAGCGACTGGACCAGCGTGTGATCGCGGGTGATCTGGTAGAAGTCACCGTCGCGCAGCAGGTAGCCGCGCGAGTCGCCGATGTGGCAGAGCGCCACCTGCGCACCCGACCACAGCAGCGCCGTCAGCGTGGTGCCCATGCCCTCGACGGACGGATCGGCGATGCTCATCTCGTGCAGCGTGTTGTTCGCGGCGGCCACCGCCTGGGCCAGCGCCGCGAGCATGGCCTTGCTGTCGTGCAGGTTCTGGTGGTCAAGTGGGGCGAGCGCGGCGATCGCAACCGCGCTGGCGACCTCGCCCGCGGCATGCCCGCCCATGCCGTCGGCGATCGCCAGGAGGTTCGGGCCCGCGTACGCGGAGTCCTCGTTGCCCTCACGGAGGAGTCCGACGTCTGAGCGGAGCGCGTAGTGCAGTGCGAGAGTCATCTGCGCAGCTCCAGGACGGTTTTACCGATTCGAATAGGCACGCCAACAGGGACCGGGGTGGGCTGGGTCACCTTCTGCCGGTCGAGATAGGTGCCGTTGGTGGAGCCGAGGTCCTCCACGAGCCACTGACCATCCTGCGGAAAGAGCCGGGCATGACGGGTCGAAGCGTAGTCATCTGTGAGCACGAGCGTGGCATCATCGGCACGTCCGATAGTGATCTGCGCATCCGATAGCCCGATGACGGTCCCGGCGAGCGTTCCGGCGGTGACCACCATCTCGTGCGGGGCGCCGCGGCTGGGGCGTCCTGCGTTGCGCCTGGCGGCCGGCGGCGTCGGCGCGGGCCGCTGCGGCCGGGCCTTGCGAGCCTGCTTGCGCCGCCGCGGGGACGACCCGAACAGGTCGGTCCGGACCACGCCCACCGCGGCGATGACGAACAGCCATAGCACAGCCAGGAAGGCAAGCCTGACGAGTGTGAGCTCAAGCGCGTTCATCGGGTCATGAGTCCTTGGCCGGCTGTTCTCAGTAGATGCTGTCCCGGCGGAATACCAGCGTGGTGCGGCCGAGGGTGACCTGCGTGCCATCGGTCAGCGTGATGCGCCGGATCGGCTGCCCGTTGACGAAGGTACCGTTGGTCGAGCCGAGGTCGACCAGCACCACCTCGCCGTCCTCGACCCGGAGCTCGGCATGATGGCGCGAGACACCGGGATCCACCAGCCGCAGGTCGCAGTCGGTGCCACGGCCGAGGATCGTGATCGGGGCAGTCAGGTCATAGGTCCGCTGCGTGCTTCCGTCCGAGCCCGGGTCCGGGCCGGACACCAGGAGCCGGGGCTTGCCGTTGAGGTTTCCCGGCGGACGGGGCAGGTCGCTGGCCGGGCGGCGGATCTCGCCGTCCTCCACGGTGGTGCCGCGGATGACCCCGGACCGGATCCGGAACGTGCCTGTGGTGAGTTCCGGCACGCCCTCGAATCGCATCTGCACCGGCCCGACGAACGAGTATCCCTGCTCCCTGGCGTACTCGCGGGCCAGGGTGGCCAGCTCGATCCCGAGGCTGTCGGCGTAGACCTCGAGCCGCTGGTGATCGGCATCGGCCAGCTCCACCACGAAGTCGTTGGGGACCAGGGTCCGGCCCTGGGCCACGATGGCCGCCCGGTCATCCATCTCCCGCTGAACCGCGCTCGCCACTTCGACCGGCTGCAACTCGGACTTGAAGGCCCGCGCGAAGGCACCCTCGACCATCCCCTCCAGGCGGTGCTCAAACCGCTGCAGGACTCCCACCGTTGGTACCTCCTCTCCGCTACTCGCATCCGATCGTATAGGCGACATGGCAGCGCTTGCGGACGTGCTAGCCTGTCACGTGCCCAGGGCGGGTGGCGGAACGGCAGACGCGCACGGTTCAGGTCCGTGTGTCCGAAAGGACGTGAGGGTTCAAATCCCTCCTCGCCCACACGAATTTCTCGATCATCGGCTCACCTCAGGATCTGGCCAGCGGCTGCATGCTGGCCGCAGCTTAAGCGCCCGGCCAGGTCTTTGTCACCGGATGTGTCTGCTGGGGGCCGGGCTGGCACCATGGCAGCCTGACGTGATCTCCTATCGCGGTCGGCCGGGCGGGGCGCGGGTACCCGCCTGACGAGGCAGAATCGAAGCTGTGCCCGAGCTTCCCGAGGTAGCAGCCCTCGTGGCTGACCTGCGCGAGCGCGCCGTCGGCCGCGTCATCGACCGCGGCGACGTCGCCGCGTTCTCAGTGCTGAAGACCTTCGATCCGCCGCTGACCGCGCTTTCGGGCGCGACCATCACCACCGCCGGCCGGCACGGCAAGTTCCTGGATCTCGGGGCCGAGCCTGCCGGCGGTGGGCCGCCGCTGCACCTCATCGTGCACCTGGCCAGGGCCGGCTGGCTGCGCTGGCGCGAGTCCCTGCCCGACGCGCCGCCGCGGCCCGGCAAGGGGCCGCTGGCGTTCCGGCTCCGGTTCTGTGACGGGGCCGGGTTCGACCTGACCGAGGCGGGGACCCGCAAGCGGCTGGCGGTGTACCTGGTCACCGACCCGGCGGCCGTCCCCGGCGTGGCCGCGCTCGGCCCTGATCCGCTGGACGCGGCGTTCACTTCGCAGGTCCTGGGCGAGATCCTCGCCGGGCGCCGGACCCAGATCAAGGGCGTGCTGCGGGACCAGAAGCTGATCGCCGGGATCGGCAACGCCTATTCCGACGAGGTCCTGCACGCGGCGAAGATGTCGC
The DNA here is from genome assembly GCA_035532295.1 of Streptosporangiaceae bacterium. Lineage (GTDB taxonomy): Bacteria > Actinomycetota > Actinomycetes > Streptosporangiales > Streptosporangiaceae > DASUBV01. Next base: position 14,244 of record DATKRH010000312.1, on the reverse strand, counting down.
CCTTCCGGCTCGCATCCAGTCTCTCGCCCGACGACGTCGCCGCGCTGCACGGGGTCATCGTGACCACGCTCACCGGCGCGATCGCCCGGTCTGACGGCCTGGCCGCCGGCGACCTGAAGAAGGAGAAGAAGGCCGGGCTGCGCGTGCACGGGCGCGCCGGGCAGCCCTGCTCGGAGTGCGGCGACACCATCCGCGAGGTGTCCTTCGCCGATTCCGCGCTGCAGTACTGCCCGACGTGCCAGACCGGCGGCAAGCCGCTGGCCGACCGCCGGATGTCCCGCCTGCTGAAGTAGCCCGCTCAGTTCACGACCTGGCCGAGCTTCGCCCAGCGGGCCAGATCGCAGCCGCCATCGACGATGGTCCGATCCACCTTGGCACCGAACCAGGTGCCGGTGAAGCTGACCCGCCTGGCGCTGGCCAGCATCATCGGGCACATCTGGTGCGCGGGCGGCGGCGCGAAGGGCTCCTTCATGGACATCAGGGCGCTGCACGCGGTCGCCGGGTGGGGATGGGTGCCGCCCGCCGGGTCGCAGCGCAGCGTCCAGAACGTGGGCTTGACGCCGGGCCCGTTCTGCACGGTGATGTGCAGCGAGGCCTTGGCCGGGGCGGGCGAGGTCCCGCTGCCGGGCGCGGCGGCGGTCCCGCAGGCGGCGACGAGGGCGACGAGGGCGACGCCGGCCACGGCGGTCAGGCACCGGGCGGTGGTCAGCTGAAGCCGGGAGCCGCAGTGGGCTCTTGGCGTGTCTGAACTCATGCCGGTTGGACGCGCACGGGGCGGCGCCGGTTCCGCCGGCCGGCGCCGGCTATGCCGCCGCGGTGCCGGGTATGCCGCCGGCCGGCGCCGGGTATGCCGCCGCGGTGCCGGGTATCGGCCCCGCTGCCCCGGATCTGCGCCGGGCCTCCTTGAGTTTTCCCTGACCAGAGGCGGCCTTGCGATGGCAACATGAGGCCGTGGGACTGAGGCTGGCGATGACGCGCAAGGAGCAGGCGCCAGCTCGTGATCCGGCGGACGTGATCTCGCGGGCGGTCATCGAGTACGCGGCGGACGCGATCATCGCGGTCGGCACCGACCGGACCGTAGCGGTGTGGAACCCCGCCGCCGAGCGGATGTTCGGCTGGGCGGCGTCCGAGGTCGTGGGCAAGGAGCCGCCGTTCATCCCCGAGGAGCTCATGGCGGAGCACAACGCCGTCCTGGAGCGAGTGGCGGGCGGCGGCCAGGTTTCCTTCGCCACCCGCCGGATTCGCAAGGACGGCTCCGTGGTGGACCTGCGCATCGACGCGAGCGCGCTGCTCGACGGTGACGGCCAGCTGACCGGCTGGGTGAGCATCTGTCACCAGACCCGCGACGAAGAGGCGGTCCGGCACTACATGGCCGAGCGGGCCAGGGTCGTGCGCAGGCTCGGCGACGTGGTCGCGGACATGAACGGCCAGCTGGAGCTGGAGGCGGTGCTGGACCGGATCGCGGCCAGCCTGCGGGAGCTGACCAGGGCCGACGCGGGCGGCTTCGTCCTGATCGAGAAGGACCGGCTGCGCCTGGTCAGCCTCGACGGCCTGCCCGAGTCCCTGCGGGGCCGGACCGCGGACCTGGCCAGCAGCACCGTGGGCGAGCTGATGCGGTCCGGCAAGACCGTGCTGATGGCGACGGGCGAGTCGGGCCGGTTCGATGACCTGATCTGGTCCGCGCTGCCGGGCCTGCACACCATCACGCTCAGCCTGTCGCATGTGGGCGGCCGCCCCTTCGGCGCGCTCTATGCGCTGTACAGCGGGCGCAAGGTCGGCCACATCGATCTGGAGCTCCTGGAGCTGCTGGCCGGGCACGCGAGCGTGGCCCTGTCGAACGTCATGGCTTTCGAGGAAGTCGTCAAGCAGCGAGCGCATGAGCGGGCCGTTATCGATGGCAGCGCCGACGGCATCGCCGTGCTGGACTCCGACGGGCTGGTCCGGCAGTGGAATCCGGCGGCACACCGGCTGACCGGCGTATCCCCGGAGGACGTGACGGGCAAGCCGCCGCCCTTCCCGGTGCCCGAGCCGGGCGCCAAGCTCACCCACCGGCTGCCCAACGGCCGCTGGATGGACCTGCTGTGCACGGGACTGAGCGGCCGCGAGGAGCAGGTACTCGACCTCCGTGACATCACCGCGGCCAAGGAGCTGGAGGAGGCCAAGGACCTCTTCCTGGCCACGACCAGCCACGAGCTGCGCACCCCGATCACGGTCGTGCAGGGCTTCGCGAGCACGCTGGCGACCCGCTGGGACAAGCTGGCCGACGCCGACCGGCGCTCGGCCGTGCAGACGATCGCCGAGCGAGCCGGGTCGCTGGCCAGGCTCGTGGAGCAACTGCTGCTCGGGTCGCGGGCCGGGGCCGACCAGCTGGCCGTGAGTAACGGCCCGTTCGACCTCGTGGGGGTGCTGCGCGGCGCGACGGTCGCCTTCCGCCCGCTGGCGGACGGGCACACCCTGGTCACCGACGTTCCTGACGACCTCTCGCAGGCCTACGGCGACCCGATGGCCACCGACATCATCGTCGGCCAGTTGCTGGAGAACGCGTTCAAGTACTCGCCGGACGGCGGCGCCGTCACGGTGGGCGCCCGGCAGGCCGGGGACCGGATCGAGGTCACCGTGACGGACGAGGGCGTCGGCATCCCGGCCGCCGACCGGGAACGGGTCTTCGAGCGGTTCGTCCAGGGCGAGACCGGCGACCGCCGCAGGTTCGGCGGCATCGGCCTGGGCCTGTACATCGTCCGGCAGCTGGCCAGGGCCCAGGACGGCGAGGTGGCGGCCGAGGGCAGCCCCGGCGGCGGCACGGTGATGCGGCTGCGGCTGCGCGCGGCCGTGGCCGCAGCCACGGCCACGGCCACGGCCACCGAGGTGCCCGGGCCGAGGCTGCCGCCGGGGTGAGGCGGGCTACGCCTTGGCGGGGACGCGTGGCTTGCTGCCGACTCGCTCCCTGGTCACCGGGTCGCGCACGACCGGGGTGCCGCCGGAGGCCTCGATGTACTTGTCGATGATGCCGATGACGTCCTCGCCCTGCATCACCATCTGGCCGCGCTCCATCCAGATGACCCGGTTACAGGTCGCCTCGACCTCCTCCAGGTTGTGCGCGACCAGGAAGACCGTGCCCGCCTCCGCGCGGAGCTCCTCGATCCTGGCGTGGCTCTTGACCCGGAATTCCGCGTCCCCGGTGGCGAGGGCCTCGTCGACGAGCAGCACGTCATGGCTCTTGGACGCCGCGATCGCGAACCGCAGCCGCGAGCCCATGCCCGAGGAGTAGGTCTTCATCGGCAGGTCGATGAAGTCCCCGACCCCGGAGAAGTCCACGATGCTCTGGTACTTCTCCCTGGCCTCCTGCTTGGTCATGCCCATGGCCAGGCAGCCCAGGATCACGTTGCGCTCGCCGGTCAGGTCCTCCAGCAGGGCGGCGTTGACGCCCAGCAGCGATGCCTCGCCGGTGCTGTAGACGTTGCCCTGCTCGGGTGGCAGCAGGCCGGCGATCGCCCGCAGCAGGGTGGACTTGCCGGACCCGTTGCGCCCGATGATGCCGACGGCGTCGCCGCGGTAGGCCACGAAGGAGATGCCGCGGATCGCGTGCACCTCGCGGATGTTGCCGCGGGTCTTGCGGCCCATGATCCGCAGCAGCGCGGTCGCCGCCGTGCCCTTGTCGCCGCCCCCGCCGTAGACGCGGTAGACGATGTGCAGGTCGTCAACGACCACCATTGGCTTAGCCACGGCCGTACTTCGCCTCCGCTCGCCAGAAGAAGAAGAACCCGATGATGAGAGCGACCACCGCCCAGCCTATGGCGTAGTACCACAGGTGGTTCGGGTTGATGACCGCGGGACAGTAGGCGCTGGCGTAGTAGTGCGGATCCTTGGGGGTCCCCGGCCACTTATGGCAGATGCGCGCATTGGTCGGCTTACTGCCCGGAGCGCTCAGCCGCTGCGACAGCAGCATCGCATTGCGGACCAGCGTGATGTAGATCGCCGCCGGGTTGATCTGCAAGATCGCCACGAGCTCGTGGTGGGCCTTACCGAAGGCGGACTGCGACAGCGTCATCACGCTGAACAGCACGCCGGACAGGTACATCCAGGTCCGCAGCAGGAACGGCAGCAGCTGGCTGAAGTCGTTCACCGTCGAGCCCAGCCGCGCCACGAACATGCCCACGCCGACGTTGAAGATCGTCTGCAGCAGCAGTGCCGGGATGGCCAGGAGCCAGTACCAGGTGATCGGCTCGCCCTTGACGAGGATGATGACGATCAGCACCGCCATCGACAGGAACATCTGCTGCAGCTCGATGATCACGTAGGCGAGCGGCAGCGCGGCGCGGGGGAACTGCAGCGCGCGGATCAGCGGCAGGCTGTTGGTGATCACGGTAGAGGTCGAGATGAACGCGCGCTGGGTGAAGTTGAAGACGAAGACCCCGACGACCAGGAACGAGATGAAGTCGGGGATGCCCTTGCTGGTGTTCAGGATGACGCCGAAGATCAGCCAGTAGACGGCCACGTTGAGCAGCGGGGTCAGGACCTGCCAGAGCTGGCCGAGCCGCGCCTCGGTGTACATGGCGATGTTTCGCGCGGTGGCGAAGGCCATGATGAAGCTCCACCGGTTCCAGAGCTGGCGCAGGTACGTCAGCACTGGTGGCCGCGCCGCGCTGGGCCGCAGGCCGTTGGCGGCCGCGTACTGCGCCAGCGGCTCGGCGGGCAGGTCGGCGGTGAGGACGCCGCCGACCTGGACGTCCTCGCCCTGCTGCAGGCGCCCGGGCGCGCTCAGCCGTCCGTCTTCGCGCATGCTGGCCCGGTCTGCCGCGCGGGTGCGCCGGGAGCGCTTGTCGTCGGTCACGCCGCCGACCCTATGTCGTGACCAGACAGCCTGGAGCATGCGGAGGATATTGGGGGATCTCCGGGCACGTTCGGGACGCGGCCCGGTGGGGGCTCGTCTGGCCGGACACCGGGCCCGCGGTCGCTGCCGCGCCGACCGTGGCCTGAGTTGTAGAGGGCAACTTTCACGCGGTGAATGTACCACTGCCTCAGTTGTGCGGTACAACTGTGAGTGTGGCTAATGAGTCCATGGACGACGCGGAGCTGGAGCAGCTGCTCACCCAGCTGCTCAGGGTGGTGAGCCCGGCCCCGGCGGCGGGCGAGCCGCCCGGCCCGGCCCGGGCGGCCGGCGGTGCTGCGGCTAGCCTCCCCGACATCCCGACGGTGTCCCCTTCGGAGGCGCGGGCCCTTATCGAGCTGATCTCGGCCCGGGGCATCGCGCAGGGCGAACTGGCCGGGCTGCTGGCCCTGGAGAAGAGCACGGTGAGCCGCCTGGCCGCCGGGCTCGAGCGCAAGGGCTGGGTTCGCCGTGGCCGGGATGAGGAGAACCAGCGTTACGTCCGGCTGTACCTGACCCCGGAGGGACGCGCGGTCGCCGCTCAGGTGTGGGCGGCCTGGCAGTCCAGGCAGGCCAGGATTCTCGGCGCGCTGTCCGCCGAGGAGCGGGCCGGCCTGTCGGCGGGGCTGCGCGGCCTGGTCCGCGGGCTGGCCGCCGAAGGGCTGCTGAGCGAGGCGCCCGCACCCGATCAGGCCGCTTCCGGCTAGCCCGCCGGTTTCGGCAGCGTCACACGGGGGCATCCAGAGACGGCGCGTTTGTTCCACGTGGCATCGGTCGGGATGCCCGGGAGGTGAGAGCGACGAACGTCGTGCTACTGCCGTGCGCGCCCGCAAGCGTCGGCATCGCACGGCGGCGGCTGACTGCTGATCTGTCAGCCGCGGGCGTCTTGGGTCACGCCGTGGGCGATGCGGCCCTGGTGGTCAGCGAGCTGCTGAGCAACGCGATCAGGCATGCCTGGCCGCTGCCGGGTGAGAAGCTGCAGGTGACCTGGGCGGTCGATCGGGGGTCGGTGGAGGTCGCGGTCCGCGACGGCGGTGGCCCGACCCGTCCGCGGCAGGCCTACCCCCCGGTGTCCTCGCTCGGCGGTCGCGGCCTGAGCATTGTCGAGCATCTTTCCCAGGACTGGGGGATCAGGACAGACGACGCTGGCCAGACCGTCTGGGCCGTACTCCCGGCGCCCCGCCCCGGCGTTCCCAGTCGGCCCGGCGTTCCCAGCCGGTGCTGCTGAGCCCGGTCGGCGGGCCGCTCGCGTTAATGACCTCGGTTGCCATGCGTAATCGGGCGGCGAACTGGTGATACTCCCAGGCAGGGGTCATCGCGTAGGGGGCGCGGCGATCACTGCGGGGGGAAACAGTGAGGCACGCCCACGGGGTGGATAGTGAGGTTGGCACGCTCCGGACCGTGCTGGTGCACCGGCCCGGCCTTGAGCTCAAGCGGATGACACCGCGCAACAAGGACCGGCTGCTGTTCGAGACGCTGCCCTGGGTGGGCCGCGCCCAGCAGGAGCACGACGTCCTGACCCAGGCGCTGCGCGACCAGGGAGTAGAGGTCCTCTACGTCACCGAGTTGCTGCAGGACGCGCTGGAGTATCAGCCCGCCAGGGACGAGGCGATCGAATCGGTCCTCGCCGGTACCGAGCTCGGCGACGAGCTCAGGGCCCAGGTACATGCCCGGCTCGAGTCGCTCGGCCCCGAGGAGCTGTGCCAGGTCCTGATCGCCGGGCTCACCCCGGAGGACCTGCCCGGCGGCCATGGCCTGGTATTCCAGCTCCTCGACCGGCACGAATTCGTCGTCGACCCGCTGCCGAACCTGGTGTTCACCAGGGATTCCAGCTTCTGGGTGGGTGACCGGGTCGCGGTGAGCAGCCTGGCCGCCCCCTCCCGGCGCCGCGAGGCCCAGCTGCTGGGGGTGATCTACGGCCACCACCCGCGGTTCGCGGGCATCAAGCGCCTGTACGGACCCGAGCTTGAGCATGTGGATGGCGGCGATGTGCTGCTGCTGGCGCCCAGCGTGCTGGCCGTAGGCGTCGGTCAGCGGACCACGCCGGCCGGGGTGGAGCGGCTGTCCCGGCAGGTGCTCGACGCGGGCCTGGCGCACACGGTGCTGGCCATTCCCGTCGATCAGGCCGCCGGGTCCGGCTACCTGGACACTCTGTGCACGGTCATCGACACCGGCACCGTGGTGATGCACCCGGCCACGGCCTTCACGCTCACGGCCCACACCATCACGCCGCGGCCGGACGGGACGCGGGTATCCCGGCCGCAGCCGTTCCTGGAGGCGGCCGCGCAGGCGATGGGCATCGAGCGGCTCCAGGTCATCGATACCGGCCTGGAACCGGTCTCCGGGCGCCGGAGCCAGTGGGACGATGGCAATAACGCGCTGGCGCTGGGCCGTCGGCTGGCCGTCTGCCATGAGCGCAACACCGAGACCATTACCAGGCTCGAGGCGGCCGGCGTCGAGGTCATCCAGGTTCCGGGCAGCGAGCTGGGCAGCAGCCGCGGCGGCCCCCGGTGCATGTCGTGCCCGATCGGCCGGGACCCCGCTGCCGAGGGCGAGCGGGACTCCGCAGGTCCGGTACCTGATGAGTCTGCCGCGGCCCTGCGCCGGGAGACGGCGCAGCTCGCCCGGCCGGAACTCGCTCCGGCCTAGGGGCGAGCGCGGCCGGACCGGCGGCCGACGCGGAAGACGACGAACGTGACGGCGGCAGCCAGCACGAACAGCAAGCCGAAGAACAGGACGTGAACCAGGACCGAGACCAGTAGCACCACGACGACCAACGCGGCCAGACCCAGCAAGAGTGAGCGCACCATGCCTCCAAGGTACGGCCAGCCCGGGGGCGCTGTCACCACGGACCGCCGGGAGGCGGGAGCGGCGGGTCAGCCGGGCGCGTGCGGGGGGCGTGCGGACCGCTGTCGGGCAGCATCTCGTTGATCAGGCGCAAGGTCGGGCACGGCCACCGCCACATGCAGCTACGGCAGCGCAGCGCGGGGTTGGCGGGATCGCTGGTCGTCCCGCCGGCGTCGAGCGGCCGGTGCAGGTCGGCTAGGCGCAGGCCCAGTTCGGCGAAGGCCAGCAGGTCCTCTCGCGCCCGGCCCAGGAACGCCAGGTCGCGGGCGTCGAAGCGGGCCGTCACCGGGACGACTCCCTCGGCGTTGAGCAGTCGCGCGTAATGCTGGCTGGTCTCGAGCCAGGACACCGCCCCCAGCGCCCGGGAACGCACCTCCTCCAGGTACTCGCGCAGGCTGGCGGCCTTGCTCTCCGGCTCCGGCGCGGGCGGCTCCGGGGCGACTCGCTCCTTGTCGGCATCGAGCAGGCTAGCCGGGATGTTCCAGCCCGCCGGCGCTATCCGCGGCGCCGGGGCAGTGGCCCCGGCCAGCGGGGCCGACTGGGCCCGCTGGCCGGCCTCCAGGGGGGCGGCTAACGACGGCCGGTCGTGTTCTGCCTGGTCTGGTTGCCTGTGCATCCGAGGACTCCAGTCCGTCGGCAAAGTGCGTCCGCTGACCAGCTTCGCGCAAAACCGCGCTCACCGCACGTGGATTGCCGATGTGCGCAGAGTGACCATCTAGGCGGCGCGGCCCGGAGCCGGTAGGGTGCGCTCGTGGAGCTAAAGGTAACCACTCAGTCGCAAGGCGATCTTATGATCATGTCCGTCGCCGGCGAGATCGACCTGTACACGGCGCCCAGGCTGCACTCGGAACTGATGGCCGCGCTGTCCGCGGGCGCGCCCCTGCGGCTGGTCGTGGACATGACGGGTGTCGAGTTCTGCGATTCCACCGGGATGAACGTCCTGCTGGCCGCGCACCGCCGGGCCCGCGAGGCCGGCGGCGAACTGCAGCTGGCCAGCCCCAGGTCGGCGATCAGGAAGGTGCTTCAGGTGACGGGGCTGGAGTCCGTCTTCACCGTGGTGGACCTCCCGGCAGCGGTCACCGGCCCTTAGCGATCGGCCATTTCGCGCCGCGCGTCGGCTGGGCCATGCGCCGCTAGGATCGCAGCTATGCCAGGTGACCTAGGCGTCGTTATCCCCGCGAAGAACGAGGCCGACCGGATCGGCGCGACCGTGCGAGCCGCCGCGAGCATCCTCGGCGCCGACATCGTCGTGGTGGTGGACGACGGGTCGAGCGACGGTACCGCCGCCGTGGCGGCGGCGGCGGGCGCCCGCGTCGTGCGGCACGCGCGCAGCCGCGGGAAGGCCGCCGCCCTGGAGACCGGCGCGGAGATCGTCCGGCTGCTCGAGTCTGGCGCCGCCCCGGCCGGCGCCCCGATCGCGCCTCATCACCTGCTTTTTCTCGACGGCGACCTAGGGGAGAGCGCCGCCGAGGCCGGGCCGCTGGCGGAGCCGGTACGGCGCGGAACAGCCGACATGACCATCGCCGTGTTCAGCGACCGGGTGCGCCGCGGCGGCTTCGGCGTCGTCATGGCCGCGTCCGGCGGCGGGATCGCCCGCGCCACCGGCTGGCGCCCGGCCCAGCCGCTCAACGGCCAGCGCTGCCTGACCAGGGCCGCCTTCGAGGCGGCCCTGCCACTGGCCGCCGGCTGGGGGATCGAGACCGGGCTGACCATCGACCTGATCCGCCAGGGCATGCGGATCACGGAGGTGGAGGTGCCGCTGGCCCACCGCGCCACGGGGAACGACTGGCGCTCTCAGCTGCACCGGGCGCAGCAGCTTGTCGGCGTCGCCCGGGCGCTCGCCGTGCGGGAGCCGGCCATCCGCCGCGCGCGCCGCGATCGCGTGCGCCGGGGCTGATCAGCCCCGGCCGGGCTGATTACAGGTACGGACCTGAGGTGTGCGGGACCTGCTGGGCCTCTTCCTGGCCGTCCGGTGGCATCGGCACCATGCCCGGCGGCAAGGCCCGGCGCATCTGCTCCAGCTGCGCCCTGGCCGCCATCTGCTGAGCGAACAGCGTCGTCTGGATGCCGTGGAACAGGCCCTCCAGCCAGCCGACTAGCTGCGCCTGGGCGACGCGCAGCTCGGCCTCGCTCGGCACCTCATCCTCGGCGAAGGGCAGCGACAGCCGCTCAAGCTCATCGATCAGCTCGGGTGCGAGGCCGTCCTCGAGCTCCTTGATCGAGCTCTGGTGGATCTCCTTCAGCCGGGCCCGGCTCTTCTCATCCAGGGGGGCCGCCCGGACCTCCTCCAGGAGCTGGCGGATCATGCTGCCCACGCGCATGACCTTGGCCGGCTGCTCGACCATCTCGGTGACCGGGCGCTCCCGGCTCGCCGCCTGATCGGTCTCCACGGCGACACCGTCGGGGCCGACAACCACGACGCGCGGATGCTCCTGCGCCTCTGGGTCCAGCTGCTCAGGGTTCGTCTCGTCGCTCATGTCCCTAGTCTGTCGAGGTTGCCGGAGTCCCGCAGCGCCGGGGGTCAGATTGGTACTGCGGGGCTCAGGTGGCGAGCAGGATTTTTCCGATGTGATTGCTGGCATCCAGCAGCCGGTGCGCCTGCGCTGCCTGCTCCAGCGGCAGGATCTGGTCGATGACCGGGACGACCTTGCCGGAACCGATCAGCGGCCATACGTGCGCCTGGGTGGCCGACACGATCGCCTCCTTCTCCGGGACCGGCCGGGCCCGCAGCGACGCGGCGAAGACGCTGGCTCGCTTGGCCAGCAGCTGAGCGAGATTCAGCTCGCCGGTCGTGCCACCCTGCATGCCGATAACGACGAGCCGGCCGCCGGTCGCCAGCGCCCGCACATTCCGCGGGAGGTAGGCCGCGCCCACGATGTCGAGGATCACGTCTGCCCCGTGCCCGTCGGTGAACTGCTCGATAGCCTCGACGAAGTCCTCGTCCCGGTAGGAGATCGCCAGGTCGGCCCCCAGCTCCCGGCACCGTTCCAGCTTCGCCGGGGAGCCGGCCGTGCACGCCACCCGGGCGCCCATGGCATGACCCAGCTGGATCGCCATCGTGCCGATGCCGCTTGATCCGCCGTGCACGAGCAGGGTCTCGCCCGGCGCCAGGGCCGCGTGCATGAAGACGTTGGCGTAGACCGTGCACGCCACCTCGGGGAGGGCGGCGGCGTCGACGACGCCGATCCCCGGCGGCAGCGGCAGTACCAGGCCCGCGGGGACGGCGACCTGCTCCGCGTAGCCGCCCCCGGCCAGCAGCGCGCACACCTCGTCGCCGACCTGCCAGCCGGTCACGTCCGAGCCCAGAGCGGCGATCTGGCCCGAGCACTCCAGGCCCGGGTAGGGCGATGCGCCGGGGGGCGGCGGATAAAAACCCTGCCGCTGCATCAGGTCCGCGCGGTTCACCCCGGCGGCGGCTATCGCGATGACGACCTCGCCCGGCGCCGGGACCGGGTCGGGGACCTGCTCAAGCGCCAGCACCTCGGGGCCGCCCGGCTCGGTGACGACGATGGCGTGCATGCAGCCTCCTTGGCGGCCGTCATTGGCCTGGCGGGGGTCGGGCCTCGCGGTGGCTTGAGCTATCCCTCGCGGTGGTTTGAGCTAACAGCTAACCCTCGCAGATGAGCTGGCCAGCCGTATCGCCGGGTGACCAGCCCTAGTCCGCTGTATCGCGACCCGATCATAAGAACGACACCAGCCATCCGCTAGCCATCCGTCGGCCATCTGCGAGCTGCCCGATACTCAGTGCCGCGAAATGCCTTGTTGGCGGCGTTACTCTGGGGACAGTTGCAGGCTCTGCGGCGTGGACGGCGCCGCGGCCTGCCGCGCACTCGCAGGGAGAAACCGGTGACCGTACCCAGTTCATATGCACCGCGTCCGAGTCGTTCGCGTCCGAGTCGTTCGCCAGCGACCGCGGCCAGCAGGCGGCTGCAGATCGGGCTGAGCCTGGTGCCTTTGTTGTCGGTGGGCTTCTTGTCCTTCGTGCCGTTCCTGTGCATCGCGCTGATGCGGCAGCGGCACCGAGACTGGGCCGTCTTCGCCGGCTACCTGATCGCGGTCATCGCCGTGGTGGTCCTGGTGAGCGCCGGACAGGCGGACAGCGCCCTGGACACGGCGGTCGGCGGCCTGATCCTGATCCTCATGGGGCTCGGCACTGCGCACAGCCTGGTGGCGCTGCGGCCGGGCGCGGTCGCTGCTCCGGCCGTGACTGGCCAGCCCAGTCAGCAGGCCATCCTGCAGACCGCTAAGGCCCGGATGCACGAGCGCGCGGAGGCGCGCAAGCTCGCCGCCGACAACCCCGCCCTCGCCCGTGACCTCAAGATCGGCCGCCCGGATCTGCCGCGCGGCTATGACGACGGCGGCCTCGTTGACGTCAACCACGTTCCCGCCGGCGCCCTGGTCGCGTGCCTCTCGCTCACCCCGCCGCAAGCCGAGGCCGTCGTCGCGGCACGCGGCCAGCTGGGCAGGTTCGGCAGCGTCGAGGAGATGTCCACGTACGCGAATCTGCCGCCTGCCTGCCTCGACAACGTCGGCGATCTCATCATCTTCGGCTGATCTTCTCGTTCAGTCGGCGAGCCGCGCCCGTCGAGCCGCCTGAACAGCCGCACGGGCCGGAGATCGACGGCAACGCCGGATAAACCGCCCGATCTTCCTGCCTCCTCCTGGGAAACTTCCGCGGGCCGGAGTGTCAGCGCGAGCGCTGGACATACCCGCCGACAATCATTGCCTCGAGGACGGCATCGCGGGGATCGCCAAAATCCTGCTATTCAGCACTCAAGCACCAGAGGCAGCCCTTCACCAAACTACGTTGACGCTGCGGCCTGCAAGACGCGGAAAAGACAGGAAAGGAAGGGAAATGGAATCCGGAGCTGACACCGACGGAGCCGACACCGACAAGGGCGGCACCGACAAGGGCGGCAACACCCGCCGCGAGGTGCTGAAGGCCGCGGCTGTCGCGACGCCGGGCATGCTGCTCGGCCTGCCTGCCGCCACGGCGGCGTCGGCAGCCTCGCGCACCCGCCAGCAACCGCACCCGCGCCCTGCGCCTGTCTCCAGAGGAATCGCGGGCATGAACGTGCTCCTGTTCCTGACGGATCAGCAGCGTGCGATCCAGCACTTCCCGCCGGGCTGGAGCCGGCGCAACCTGCCCGGCCTGACCCGCCTGCAGGAGCACGGCTTATCGTTCGACAACGCGTTCACGAACGCGTGCATGTGCTCGCCGGCGCGCTCGACGCTGATGTCCGGCTTCTTCCCGGCCCAGCATGGTGTCAAGTACACGCTGGAAATTGACATGCCCGCGCCGAAGTATCCCCAGGTCGAACTGTCGACCAGCTTCAAGAACCTGGCGAGCGTCGCGACGGCCGCCGGCTACCTGCCGGTCTACAAGGGCAAGTTCCACTGCAACAAGCCCGCGAACGGCTCGACCTGGGTTCCGCAGGACGTCAACAAGTACGGCTTCACGCGCTGGAACCCGCCGGACGCCGGCGCCGACCAGAGCATCCCGGAGGAAGGGGGCGGCATCTACGACAATGACGGCCGCTTCATCAACTCCCAGGGCACGCCGGACGCGGGCACCGAGGGCACGCTTCAGTACCTGAGCGGAACGGCCGCGCTGAACCAGCCGTTCTTCATGGTGGTCTCCCTGGTCAACCCGCACGACGTGCTGTTCTACCCATCGAACTACCTCGCCGGCGGCTACGACGAGGCATGGCTGGAAGGGGAGATCGGGCTTCCGGCGACGGTGAACGAGGACCTGTCGACCAAGCCGACCGTCCAGGAGCAGTTCCTGCGGATATTCAACCTCACCGGGCCGATCCCGACGCCGCGGATGAAGCGCGACTACCTGAACTTCTACGGCAACCTGATGAAGGCCTCGGACTCCTACCTGGTGAAGATCCTCGACACGCTCCAGACGGTGGGCCTGCTCGATAACACGCTCGTGATCGCGACGGCCGATCACGGGGAGATGGGGACCGCGCACGGCGGGCAGCGCCAGAAGAACTTCAACTTCTACGAGGAGACGATCCGCGTGCCGATGGTCTACTCAAACCCCCGCCTGTTTAAGGGGCCGCAGGCGAACGATGCCATCGTCTCGCACGTCGATTTCCTGCCGACGCTCGCGAGCCTCCTCAATGCGCCGGCCGAGGCCCGGGCACCCTGGCAGGGGATTGACTACGCGGACCAGATCCTGAGCCCGTCCCCCGGTCCGGGGCAGGACTACACGGTCTTCACCTACGACGACTGGCAGTCCGGGCAGGCGACCGGTCCCTACCCGCAGCCGCCGAATCACGTCGTCAGCATCCGCGAGCACCGTTACAAGATCGCCCGGTACTACGACGCGGACGGCAAGGCCCCTGAGCAATGGGAGATGTATGACCTGAGGACCGACCCGCTGGAGCGCACGAACCTCGCCTACCGGCACTACCAGCGCACCCCCGAGCAGGACCGCGAGTACGAGCGACTGCGCCGCAAGCTCGCCCGCGTCGAGCAGACGCGACTCAGGCCGGTGAGTTGAGGGCGCAGAGCGCAAG
>DATKRH010000311.1:0-3555 GCA_035532295.1 Streptosporangiaceae bacterium | reverse complement strand
GTCCGCCTCCGGCCAGGAGATCTCGAAGTCGTCGCGCAGGGAGGCGTGGGAGGCGTTCAGCACCGGGCCGAGGCCAGCCAGGCCGCCGCCCCGGAGCAGGGCCACCGCGGCCAGCACCCGGCCGTTCTCCGAGATCACGTGGCTGGCCTGGAAGATCAACGTGCAACCGGGCACGTCACGACCTCCGCACGGGCGCGTTGAGCGTGAAACCGGCTTCGTTCCCCCAAGGCCCGACCTCTGGTGCGGACAGAAAAGTTTTAGGGCACTGAAGGCGCCGCCCTGGAGGCGATGTCCTCGTAAGGCTCATCTCTGCCGCATGCTTTTTGGTTGAGCGATGTTCGGAGTTTGAGGCCGTCAGACGATGATCTGGGTGTGGGCGTTGAGCAGGAGGGCACGGGCGGGGAGACGCCACTGGCTGCCTTGTATCACCGTGCCCTGCCCCAGGTCTACGGATACCTCCTGCCGCGGTGCGGCAGCGCCGTACTGGCCGAGGATCTGACGGCGGAGACGTTTATGGCAGCTGTCGCGGCGGCCAAGCGGGATTGCCCGCCGGAGCTCACTGTCGCCTGGCTGGTGGGCGTCGCCCGCCACAAGCTGGTCGACCACTGGCGGCGAGCGGACCTCGAGCGCCGCCTCGGCGTGATCGTGAGCGGCGCCGAGCCGGTGGACGACCCTTGGGAGGCGCAGCTTGACATCGCGGCTGCCCACGCGGCCCTTTCCCGTCTTCCCGCCCATCAGCGAGCAGCGCTGACGCTGCGCTACCTGGACGGGCTGCCGGTTGCCGAGGTCGCCCGGGAGCTCGGCCGGAGCCTTCATGCCACCGAGACGCTCCTGGTCAGAGCCCGGGCGGCGCTTCGTCGCGTCTACGAAGAAGGGGAAGGTCGTGACGCCTGACCCTCTCGAGGCCCTGCGCCTGCCGATCATGCCGGTCGAGCCACGACCGGAGTTCACCGCCAGTTTGCTCCGCCGCCTCCGTGGCGAGCGGGCCCCGGTGACCGGACGCGGCGCAACGGTCCGCTATTTCGTAGCCGACCTCGACGCCGCGGTCGCGTTCTACTGTGATGATCTCGGCTTCGACGAGGAGCTTCGGCCCTCCCCATCGTTCGCCATGCTCTATCGCGGGGACCTGCGCCTGCTGCTCAGCGTGCCCGGCAGGGCGCATGCCCTGCCGGACGGGACGCTCCCCGACCCCGGCGGGTGGAACCGCATCGTGGTCGAGGTCGCCGACCTCGGGGCGGCCGTCGAGGCACTCCGCGGCCGCGGCGTCCGGTTCCGCCACGAGATAGTCACCGCCGTAGGCGTGCGCCAGGCACTCCTGGAGGACCCGTCCGGCAACCCGGTCGAGCTGTTCGAGCCGCTCGCCGGCTACCACGAGCGTGCACCCCGGGCGGGGCAATGAGCAGCCCGCTCCAAACCTCAGTACCGGAGAAAAGAGAGGATCGCCGATGACCACCGTCAGCGTCCGTTACATCGTCAACGACATCGACGCCGCGATCGACTTCTACACCACCCGCCTCCACTTCGAGCTGCAGATGCGCCCGAACGACCTGTTCGCGATGCTCGGACATGGTGACCTCCGCCTGGTGCTCGTAAGGCCGGTCGGCCCAGACGGGCCAGCCGGGGGCGGCGCGCCGATGCCCGACGGCAGGATGCAGGAGCCCGGCGGCTGGAATCGCTTCAGTGTCGAGGTCCCCGACCTTGCTGCCGCTGTCGAGGAACTGCGCAGCAACGGCGCCCGGTTCCGCAACGACATCGTCACCGGGGCCGGCGGCAGGCAGATCATCATCGAGGATCCCTCCGGCAACCCCGTCGAGCTCTTCGAGCCGATCCTCCCCGAGGCAAAGCTCTCCCGGCCAACGCCATCACCGGGCCAGCCGGACCGGTGATCTCGCTGGCCCCCCGATCGGTGGCGATGCCCGGCGGATATGTCCGGCGGAGCATCGCCGCTCGCAGCCACCGGCCGCCGATGAGGACGCCGAGCCCCCCGACGGGGCTTTCGATCAGGTCGCGGCGCTCGCCGGGGGTGCGCCAGGAGCGGAAGGAGATGCCACGGTGAGCGAAGGCGGGGCGATGAGATGGGGCAGCTTGCCAGGGAGCGGCTGTTCCGCCGATGAGATCTGGCTCACCGCAACCTGGCCGTTCGTCCGCGAGCACCTGCCCGAACCACCTGCCAGGGTCGTCGAGCTCGGCTGCGGGGAAGCCGGCGGCCATATCGCGGCCCTTCTTGACGCCGGCTACGACGCCCTGGGCGTCGATCCCGAAGCGCCGGGACGACCGGGATACCGGCGGATCGTCTTCGAGGACCACATGCCAGATGCCCCGCTGGATGCCGTCATCGCCAGCCTTTCGCTCCACCACGTCGCAGATTCCGCCACGGTGCTTGACCACGTTTGCGAACTGCTCGCTCCCGGCGGCACCCTCATAGTCATCGAGTGGATCTCGGAGTGGTTCGATGAGGCGACCGCACAGTGGTGCTTTCGTCACGAGATCCGCGAACCCACGCAGCCCGGTGCCTGGCTTGGCGAGCTTCGCGGGGAGTGGACAGAGTCCGCACTTTCCTGGGATGTCTTCTGCCGGGGCTGGCTGCACCACCACGGCCTGCACAGCGCCAGCACCATCCGGCGAGCACTTGACGCCCGCTTCGTCACCACCCACGACAGCAGCGGGCCGTACTACTTCCCAGACCTGCTGGACGCCGACGCGACCGTCGAGCAGGCTGCGATCGACGCGGGCGCCATCAAAGCCGGCTGTCTTCGCTACGCGGGACTGCGCGCCCCGCGCTGATAGCACCGCTGCCGGGCAGTGGACGCGCGGCGAGTGCTTTGCCGCCAGCTAGCCCGAGGGGCAACGCGCAAGGTGGTGGTCAGTAACAACGACCGGTCAGCGGCTGGGCCGGGTGGCGCCCAGATAGATGTCGCTGCCCCAGGGGCGCCGGGCGTGGCGGGGAACGCCTCGACCCGGACGTCGGCACCAGTGTGGGGGGCGTCGACCATCATCGCCTGGCCGCCAGCGACGCCGGCGTAGATCCCCACGTGGGTGACCGAGGTGCTGGATGCGCCGAAGAAGACCAGGTCTCCACCGCCTGGTTGGTGCCCGAGTGCACCCCCGGCAGGGCCGACGTGCCGTTGCCGGACTCGACCGTCCCGATCCCCGCCAGCACCGTCCACGGCAGCCCCGGACACATCACCGCAGCCCGCACATACAGGCGAAGCATGACCGCCGGGATGATCGCAGTGGCCGTGGCGCCCGCAGTGACGCCCCCGCCGCCCAGCAGCGCGGCCACGCCTGCCCCGGCGACCACCACCACCATCAGCGTCACCCAGCCTGCCGCTGTCCTGCTGCTGGCGGTGCTGCACTTCATCCCCGGCACCGACGACCCAGCCGGGATCGTCGCCGCGCTGGCCAGCGTGTTAGGCCGGGCAGCTTCGTGGTGATCTCGCACCTGACCGCTGACCTGGCACCGGGCCAGGTCAATGCCGGGGTGGCCGCCTACAGCACCTGGGTCCCGGCCGGGCTGACCGCCCGCAGCCACACCCAGGTCAGCGCCCTGTTCGG
>DATKRH010000310.1:0-4378 GCA_035532295.1 Streptosporangiaceae bacterium | reverse complement strand
TCGCTGAAGGCGTCTGGGTGGTGTTGAGCACGAAGCCTTCGGGGTGATCCGCGAGCCAGCTGAGATACCCAGAGTCGTCGTCGGCAAAATGCTGCATGTCTCCATCATCGCTGCGGTCACCCTTGAGTTTCCGGCAAGCTGGCCTGGCGAGGGCGTCCCGAGGAGGAGAGCAGCCATGAACGACCCTGGCGTCCCCCGTGTCGCCGTCTATATCGACTTCGACAACATCGTGATCTCACGCTACGACCAGGTTCACGGCCGGGGCCAGTTCCAGCGTGACAAGGTGCGCGGGTTCAGCACGGCCGGCAGGCCGGCCGATCCCGACATCGCGGAGAAGCTCCAGCGCGCCACCGTGGACGTCGGCGCGATGATCGACTTCGCCTCATCGTTCGGCACCCTCGTGCTGACCCGCGCCTACGCGGACTGGTCAGCCCCCGTGAACGCCGACTACCGCGGCCAGCTCGTCAGCCGCGCAGTGGACCTGGTGCAGCTCTTTCCCGCCGCCGCCTACGCCAAGAATGGTGCCGACATCAGGCTGGCCGTGGATGCGGTGGAGGACATGTTCCGCCTTCCCGACCTGACCCACGTGGTGATCGTGGCCGGGGACTCCGATTACATCGCCCTCGCCCAGCGGTGCAGGCGCCTGGGCCGTTACGTCGTGGGTGTCGGGGTCGCAGGATCGACCAGCAGATCACTCGCCGCGGCGTGCGACGAACTCGTCACCTACGACGCGCTTCCGGGCATTACCCCTGCCGGCGCCACCCAGCAGCCGGCACCATCGGCGGCCGGCGCACAGGAGGAAGGTGAGGAGCCCGGCGCCGCGTCGCCCGCGCGGGCCTCGCGACGTACCAGGCGGCCAGCGGCCGCGGTGACCGGCGAGACCGATCCCGATTCCGAAGACCCGCAAGAGCTGGCGACCAGGCTCCTCGAACGGGCGCTGCGACTCGGCCAGGAAAAGGATGACGCGGACTGGCTGCATAGCTCCGCGGTGAAGAGCCAGATGAGGCGCATGGACCCGTCATTCAGCGAGAGGGCTCTCGGCTACCGCTCATTCTCAGACTTCGTGAAATCACGAGAAGCCGTCGCCGAACTCGACGAGACAAACCCCGTGCGGCTCGTACGACTCAACCCCGCCATGACCGCACAGTAGAACAAAGCATTCCAACGCAGCGCTACGCGGCCGCTGGTGGGGACCTGCGGCCCAAGTAGCTATGAGCCCGGCCGACGGCCGGTCATCTACGGGCGCGGCTGAGTCAGCCCGCCAGCAGGACGCCGAGAAACAGCGCGGCCAGGGCGCTGACACCCGTCAGGGCGCCGAAGACCGCCAGGCCCATCGTGCCGCGGGCCCGCACGTGCAGGGCCGCGGTGACACCGGAGACACCGACCACGACGAGCTTGACGATCAGCGTCACCCGGTAGCTGGCATCGTGGCTTATCTGGCCGCGCACGGCGACGATGTTCCATACCCCGGTGACCACCAGCACGGCGAAAGCTATCCAGGCCACCTGGCTAAAGCGGCGGGCAGCAGCCCGCGGCACGTCAGCCCCGAACCGGCGCAGCACCGGAACCAGGACCGCGAGGGTCAGCTGTCCACCCACCCAGATGGTGGCCGCGAGCACGTGCAGGAACAGCCGGACGGTGTCCCAGCTGACGGCGAGCATCCCGGCGGCTCGACCTCAGCTCTCCGGGCTCGGCTGGGCTGGGCTGAGGCTGGGCGCCAGTGTGGCGATGCACAGGCTGGGCTCGGCGAACGGCTGGAGCCGGCCGGCGGTCAGTGGTGCCCGCATCTGCTCCAGCGCACCCTGCATCAGGCCAAGGTGCAGCTGGCACACAACCTCCTGATGAAGTTCGGCCACCTCGCGGAATGGGCAATGCCGCAAGCGGAGCTCATGCCCCGTCCCGTCGGTCACGGCCTCCGGGGCGAACCCGATTTCCTCCAGGATGGCGGCCAGGGCCGCGATGGCCGCGGGAGCGGTTATCCGCTGGTAGGGGGCGGGCTGCTCGGTGAGGTAGCGGCCCCATTCCCGGCCGGCCTGCGCGGCGGCCCTGCCCGGCTCAGCCAGCGTGCCCGCGATCAGGCTGGTGAGCATTTCGGCTAGCAACCGGTAGTGCCGCCGTCCCGAGGCATCGCCGCCCTCGACCGCGCGGTAGGCCATGCTGGGCCGACCCAGTACGGCCCGAGGCTGGGGCTGCCGGGGCTGGGGCTGGGGCTGGGGCTGGGGCTGGGGCTGGGGCGCCCGGGTGGCCAGGCCGGCGTCCACCAGCGCGTCCAGGTGGAACCGGGCGGTATTGGGATGCAGCCCGGTCCGGGCGGCGATGTCCCGCACGCCGACCGGTGCATCCGTGGCACGCAGCAGGTCAAGCACGTCGGCACGCCTGCGGCTCAGCTTTGGCTGGGCATCCGGTGCCAGTAGCGCCTTCACATCCACTGACACAGTTTACATGAATCATCCTAGTAGAAACAAAAATTCTACTCACTTTTTAACAGATTAGATCGTTAGAATAAGCGCCATGGGTATCAGGCGGCCGCGGATCGTCTGGCACACCGCCGCCGGGGCGGTCGTGGCCGGCTACCTGCTGGCGGCGGCCGTCGTGGTCATCGCCCACCGGGTGGTGCCGGTGCCGGAGTGGCTGGCATTGCACCTGCTGGTGCTCGGCGCGGCCACGAACGCGGTGTTCGTGTGGAGCAGGTTCTTCGCGCAGGCGCTGCTTCATGCCCGGCCAGGTTCCGAGCGGCCCGCCTACCTGCGACTTGGCGTGCTCAACGTCGGCGTGGTGGCCGTACTCTCCGGCATCACGAGTGGCCTGGCGCCGCTGGCCGTGGCCGGGGCGGCGCTGGTGGTGAGTGCGGTACTCGCGCATGTGGCCAGCCTGGTGGCGATGGCCCGGTCGTCGCCGCTCGCCGGGCCGCTGGCCGTTGTCGCCTGGTATTACGTCGCGGCCGGCGCCGCGCTGGCCGCGGGCGGCGCGCTGGGCGGAGTGCTGGCGGCAGGCTCGGTGCGCTCGCCGAGCCTGAATGCCGCCCTGGTGCTCGCGCACGCGGAGGCGAACCTGCTCGGCTGGCTGGGGCTCGCGATCATCGGCACCCAGTTCATGCTGTGGCCGATGGTGTTGCGCACCCGGATGAGCGACGACGCCCCGCGGGTCGCCCGCCGCGTGCTCGTGCTCACTGCTGGCGGCCTCGCGGTGACAGTAACCGCGTTGCTCGCCAGCCCTTATCTCGCCAGCACGCACTGGCTGGCCGCCGCCGGGATGGCCGCTTATCTCGCGGGCACTGCGGCGTCGCTGGTGCCCGCGGCCCGGGAGATGCGGGCCAGGCCACCGCATACGGCCGCCGCCTGGGCGCTGCTGGCCGGCAACGCCTGGCTGGCCGCCGCGCTCACCGCCGACACCGCAGGGCTGGCCGCCGGCCTGAGCCCGGCCGGCCAGCTGCTCGGCCGGCTGCTGATCCCGGTCCTCGGTATCGGGGTGGTCGGCCAGATACTGACCGGCGCCCTGACGTTCCTGCTGCCGGTAACGGCCGGCGGCGGGCCAGCCGGGAACCGGCGGCTGACCGGGATCCTGGAACGCGGCTGGCGCACCCGCGCGATCCTCGGCAACGCCGGAGTGCTCGCCCTGATCACGCTGCCCAGCAGCGGCCGGGCCGCGACCGTGGCCTGGGCGGCCGTGCTCGCCGGGTTCGGCACGTTCCCCCTGCTCGCCGCGTCCGCACTGGCGGCAGCGCGAGTCGGCACTAACAAGCCGGGAACGTGACTGGCAGCCCCGCCCGCACCAGCCGTTACCCGCCCGAACTGGACAGCAGCGTGCCGACCCGGGAGCGGACCGCTTCGGCGGCCTCCCAGTCGGCGGTCCCCAGGCTTGTCAACGCGGCCGGGAAGACCCCGTCTTGCTCCTTGAAGATGTGCTTCCGCAGCAGCGCTAGCGCCTCAACGAGCCTGGCCGGCCAGGCCGGATCGGCCGGCGTACCCGCGGACGCCTCGCCCAGCACTTCCTCGACCCGCCGGTGCTCAGCCGTCAGGCCGGCGATGTGGTCCGGGAAATCGGCCGCGAGAGCCGGAAACAGCCCGCGTTCTTCCACCTCGGTATGCGGGCCGAGCACGACGGCAATCTGACGAGCCAGTTCAGCCATACGTACGAGGTCCGCGCCAGCATGGGCGGCCCGCACCTCACCTATCAGGTTCACCACTAGATCGTGTTCCCTGGTCAGCTCATCGATCGTGGCAAGGGTCTGGCAGCCGCAGTACTCACACATATCCTCTCCCTCTCCGGGATCCGTCGCGCTCAGGCCCGTCGGGTCTTGCGTGACGCCGCGACAAGAACGCAGCGGACTCCCTCATCATGGCCGCAGAAGGGCTGCGCCGGTAGGGACCTTGGCCCC
>DATKRH010000309.1:0-5224 GCA_035532295.1 Streptosporangiaceae bacterium | reverse complement strand
TGGCTGGGCGGCCCAGGGCGACTGGTCGCCGTCGCGGCGCGGGCCGCGTCCGGCACCTGGCACTGCGGCATGCGGCCCGCCGGGGTTCCGCCAGGGTCAGGGATACCTGCTGGTTCGACGGCTGATGCGGCGACATCCGTTGGCCGCATTACTTCGTCAGTCCGTAGTCAGTACTTCCAGGACGGAGCAGAACCTCCGACAGGCTCGTACTGCCAGCAGGACCCGGCTGAGCATCTTGATCACGCGATTCCGCGCAGTCAGGGCGGCGATCTGTCGCTGGCCCTCCAATCTATCCCCGCTCAGCGGGGGATATGAAAACCGCGTCACGCGGCGCGGACCGCTCGGGCAGGACCTGGATGGTGCGGGTGGTGATCCGGCCGTGGTCCCACGGCAGTGCGGCGAGAGCACTGAACAGGCCCGCCTGTTCTCCTTCACCGGGAGCGCGCCTGTCTGATACTGGGATTTGCTGGAAAATACTGGAACAGTGTAGCGTCGCCGCATGGTTGAGTCGCTGGAGAGCCTGGAACGCCGTATTGACGGGCTGCGCGCGGCGGTCCGGCGAGCCGCGACAGCCGGGGACAGGGCGAAGAGCCACGCGCTGCGCGCTGAGCTGCGGCAGGCCGAGCGGGCCTGGGATGAGGCCGTCGAAGAGCTCGACCGGCAGGCCCGCACCGCCGAAACGGATCGCCCGGCGGCACCGCCGCCCGATTCGCTGCTGCCCATCCGAGAACAGGTCCATCAGGCACTGGCGCTGCTCGGCGTGCCCGCGGCGCCACGGCTCATTCTCGCCGTGCACGACGCGTTCTTCGCCGGGCCGCTGATCGCTGCCAGGCTGACCAGCCTCCGCCGTGACGAGGAGCGCTCGTTCCGCACCGCGCCCCATGCACGCGCGTATTACCTGTGCGCCGCGCTGACCGCCGATCTGCTGGCCCCGGCCAGGGGCCTGCTATCGGTATCGACCTGGCCGCTGGACCGGCGTGTCATCGGGCCGCTGAGCCCGCGCGTCAACTACCTGACGGCCGCGATCCGCGTCGCGCAGAGCCTTCAGCGCCTTCCCGGCGCTAGCCCGGACGCGCTGCGGCTCCTCTGGAGGTTCGCTGCCAACATTCCTGGCGCACCCGCTGGCACCCGGTCACCCAGACCTGACGAGGTGGTCCAGGCCGCCCGCGCCGAGCTCGCCGTCCATCAGGACGACGATCAGGCGCACCGCGCGGCGGCCGCGGCCCGTGCCCGCGCCCAACTCGATGACGCCGACCAGCTGTTCGGTATCAGGCTGCGGGTTACGCCCCGCCGTCTGGCCGGCTCCTGACAGCCGGCCAGCCTGCCCGCAGGGGGACGATCCGTGAGCCACACCGATACCCGGCTTGACCAGATCCGCGGCGCGATGCCGGCCCGGGCGCACAATGCCCGGACGATCGCGGCGCTGACCAGTAATCCGGGCTGCGCCCGGCGGGCGATCCTGGACGCGGCCGCCATCGACAAGCCGCGGCTGGCCAGCTACATCGGCTTTCCGGCGCCGTTCGGCCAGTCGCAGTTCGCCATTACCAGGGGTAATGCCTTCGAGGCGCAGGTGAAGGCAAACGGCTGCGCGGAGCTGCTGCGGCTGCTGCGCGAGCAGCTGAGGCTGCCGATCCCCGAGGTTTCCTACGACGACCTGGAAGAGGTGGGCGGCAACCGCGGCCTGGACCTGCGGCACGCCAGGACGCGCGGCCTGCTAGGCCGGGCCGCGGCCTCCGGCGCGGACGCCGGGACCCTGTTCGACCACCCGCTGCTCCGGCTCGCCGTCGGCGGGCGGCCGGTCTATCTCGAGCCGGACCTGATCGCCTTCCGGCTGCGCGGCCAGTTCCGGGTGGTCGAGATCAAGTCCTTCGCGGCCATCGACGGCCAGGCGGACGCTGACAAGGTCGCGGCGGCCGCCATCCAGTCCGCGGTCTACGTGCTGGCCCTGCGCCAGCTCCTGGCGGACACCGGCGCGGGGCCGCCGGACCTGGTGTCCGACCAGGTGATCCTGATCTGCCCGGAGAACTTCTCCAACCGGCCGGTCGCCGCGGAGCTGGACGTGCGCAGGCAGCTCACGGTGCTGCGCCGCCAGCTGTCCCGGCTGAGCCGGATCGACGACCTTGTACAGGAGCTGCCGCCAGGGCTGACGTTCGACCTGGAACTCGACATCGCCGGGGTGCCCGGCCGGCCTGCGGCCGAGCTGGCCGGCGGGCTGCGCGGCGTTGCGGCGAGGTACATGCCGGAGTGCCTGGCCAGCTGCGAGATGTGCTACTTCTGCCGGGACGAGTGCCGGGGGAGCACGGCCGCGCTGGGCCGGGTGGTGCGGGATGACCTCGGTGGCGTTGATTACGTCGACACCGCGCTGCGCCTGGCCAGCGGCGAGGTCGAGCCCGCCAGCGAGGAGGCCGAGGCCGCGGTCGTGCTGCGCGCCGCCGCGCGGCTGCGCGCCGAGTGCCTGGGCGAGGCGGTATGAGCACGCTGACCGCGCTGGCCCGCGCGCAGGCGGCCGCGCTGGGCGTGGCGCAGCCGATCACCACGGTCGCTCATGTGCACGTGAGCGCCCGGCCCCTGGTCCTCGTTCCGCTCGCCCTGGCCGGCGAGGCCAATGCGCCGCTGGCCGCGATGGTCGGCGATGCCCCGCGGTCGCCGCGGCTGCTCGTGGTCGTTCAGCCCCGCAACCGGGATCAGCGGTTCGCGTTCGCCGCCGAGCTGGCCGGGTCGGTCGTGCCCTACATCGAGGGCTTCTGCGGCACTGAGGAGGAGGTGCCGGCCGGGCGCGGCGGCGAGAGCCGCGTGCGGTTCGCCGATGCGCCCCAGATCCTGGTTCCCGGCCCCGCCGCCGCCGGGTTCGTCCGGCTCCTCGGGCGCTCCACCAGGTTCCGCCGGACCGATGGCGAGTTCGCCGTCGACCCGTCCGTGCCGCTGCTCGGCCGCTGGCTGTCCTTCCTCGCCGAGCGGGCCGCCCACCCCGGCTCGTGCCTGCTGCTGACTGCCACCGATTCGCTGTCACGGCATTGGGCCAGCGGCCAGAGCGATCTCGAAGACCTCAATCTCGCGGCTCTCGTCGGCTGGATCGACCCGCCGCCCGGCCTGACGGGCCCGCAGGCCGCCGCGGCGGCGGAGGACCCGCTGACGTGGCCGCCGGCTGGTCCCGCCACCGACCCTGGCTTCGACAACGAGGTGCTGGCGCCCCTCATCGCCGCCTGCCAGCGCGCCGCGGGCGGTGCCGCGGAGCGCAGGGCACGGGCCGCGCTGGCGGACGCGCTGGCCGGGCAGCTGGTACCGACCTGGCGGCTGCTCTGGCGCGCCGTCGGCCTGCTGCGCGCCATGCCGTCCGGGGAGCATGTCGGCCCGCGCTGGAACGCGGACAAGGACGCGTTCACCGGCTACGCCAGGTACCTGCAGTCGGGCGGAGCCCCGCAGCCGCGCCGCGACGGCGCCGTCGCCGCCGCCCGGCGGCTCAACTGGCTGGAGCGGGCCCAGGCCACCTTAGGCGCGCAGCGGGCCTTCGATGACCCGCTCGTCATGGCCGAGTACCGGCTGGCCGGCGAGGCGTTCGCAGGCACGGTCGTGACCGCCGAGCCGGACCGGATCGATCACTCCGGCCCCAGGCGCCGGCTCCGCCCGCTGATCACCGTCGCCACCGCCGACCCCGTGCTGCTCGCGCCGGGCGCCATCGTGTCGGCGCCGGCCAGGCCGGGACAGAAGGGCCGCGTGGTCTCGGTGACCAGCCCGGCCGGCCAGCCAGGCGCGGTGGTGCTGGAGCTGTCCGGCGGCATGGGCCGGAAGCTGACCGCGACGCCCGGCACCGTGCCGGAAATCGGCGAGCGGCTCTGCTACTCGACGCTGACCGATGGCTATCAGCCCAGTGCCGAGTTCCCACTAGCCGAAGAAACGCCGTGGACGCACGGCGGGCCGCCAGCGCCTTACGTTCCGGCTGGTGAGGATGCCGACGAGGAGTGGTCATGACAGCTAGCAGCCTGGCGGCCGAGGCTGCGGGCCGGGTCCTGGCCGACCTTTCCGGCGGGCATCGCGCCGTCGTCGTGGACTCCCCGCCAGGAGCCGGGAAGTCGCAGCTCGTCGCGGAAGCCGCGGCGGCCATCGCCGGGGCGGGCGAGCCGGTGATGGTGATCGCGCAGACCAACGAGCAGGTCGATGACCTGGTGGACCGGCTGGCGAGCGCCGACCCCGGCCTGCCAGTCGGGCGGCTGTCAGCGCAGGACTATCAGTCATCGCCGAGGGTCACGCGGCACGCGGACGTCATCGTGTCCACCAGCGCGGCCGACCTCGCCGGGTGCCCGGTCACCGTCGGCACGGCCGCCAAGTGGGCCACAGTAAAGGACGGGGCGTGGCCGTGGGCCATCGTGGACGAGGCCTACCAGATGCGCTCGGACATGCTGCTGCGCGTAGCCGGGCGGTTTGACGGCGCGCTGTTCGTCGGCGATCCCGGCCAGCTCGACCCGTTCTCCACCATCGACATCGACCGGTGGGCGGGGCTGACCTGGGACCCGACCCAGAGCGCCGTCGCCGTCCTGCTGGCGCACAACCCGGGTATCCCGGTGCACCGGCTGCCGGTGTCCTGGCGGCTGCCCGCCCCGGCGGTGCCGGTCGTGGCCGAGGCGTTCTACCCGTTCGGGGGGTTCCTGCCGGGCACCGCGCCGGGGGAGCGCCGGCTGGAGTTCGGGACCCGCGCGCTGGGCGGCGGACCGGCCGATACCGCCCTGGAGGCCGCGGCCAGGTCGGGCTGGGCGCTGTATGAGCTGCCGCCCCGGCATGCCGTGCGGACCGACGCCGAGGCGGTGGCGGCGTGCACGACACTGGCGACCCGATTGCTGGAACGGGGTGGCGTCGCGTACTGCGAGCGCGCCCCCGCCGGGGTCCCCGTCACGCCGGACCGGATCGCTATCGGCACAGCGCACCGGGACCAGGCCAAGGCGATCCGGGCCGCGCTGGGACCCGCGCTCGCCGGGGTCACCGTGGATACGGCGAACCGGCTGCAGGGCCGGGAGTTCGACGTGACGATCGTGCTCCATCCCCTGTCGGGCCGGCGGGACGCGACCGCGTTCCACCTGGAAGCCGGCCGCCTGTGCGTGCTGACTTCGCGGCACCGGCATGCCTGCATCGTGGTGGCGCGGGCCGGCATCCCCGAACTGCTGGACGCCCATCCGTCCACGGAGCCGGTGCACCTGAACGTCCCGGCCAAGTTCCCCGACGGCTGGGAAGC
>DATKRH010000308.1:0-7801 GCA_035532295.1 Streptosporangiaceae bacterium | reverse complement strand
TCCGCACGCCTGCGTCCGCGAGGATGCCGACCGTGCCGGCGTCGAGGGTCGCGGAGCGGACGTTGATGCTCAGCGACAGGACCCCGGCCAGGCCGCGGTCGGTGAGCCCGTGCAGGAGCTGCTGGGCGCGCTGGCGGCAGGGCCCAGGCCCTCGCAGTGATCACCGCAGGGGATCGGTGCTATTTCCTCGCCGCGGCAGGCGGCTGCCCGTGGACCGGGAACGAGCCCGCCCCCGCCCCCGGCGATGGCGCGGCCGGGGCGGTCATCCGCTGGCACGCCGGCGGTACCCGGATCCCGGCACCGCCGTCGCGGCTGCCTGCCGGGGAGCAGGCCGCCTGGGCGCACCTGCCCTCGCGCCGGGTGCGGCTGGCCCCGTCGATCGCGCTGCTCGGCCTGCTCGATATCGCCGCCGCAGTTGCCCGCCACGGCCAGCCCGGCCTCACCCTGCCCGGCGGCATCCGCGTCATCCCCGCACCCCGCCCGGCAGCACACCCGTGACCGCATAGCCGCACCTGCGCCAGGCGGGCACCGCCGGTGATTCCGCCTGCCGCCAGGACTGGCACCGGCCGGCCGGCAGCTGTCGGTCATGGCCAGCCGGGCCGCACCCGCCTGGCGGCGTCCCCGCATCCAGCCCTCGGCCGCCCATTGGCCGCGGGCCGTTCCCCGCACCCGCCAGTCGGGCACTGCGGCGTCCTGCGCAGCCAGTCACGGCCTGGGTTTCCTGGCAGCGCCCGGCATTGCGCGCCCCCGCGCCGCCTGTCCGCCGGGTGATGGCACCGCCGCTAGTAGCGGCGGTGCCTGGCCTGCCGACACGGCCGGGCACGAGGGCAGGCTTGCCGGGAAAATGCCGGGGCACTCCGGGCACCTCGTGACGCGAGTGATCATTACCGGCATGCAGGCATATCCGCGGGGGTTCCGCGCGTATCCGGGTGCTCGCCGAGCCGGGTGCTGTTCCCCGGCAGCCGCCCCCGCACAGGCGCGGCGGGTGCCGTTGAGCGCGGGATGCGGGCGGTGCCTGCCAGCTCCGGCGGGCGGCGGGCGGAAGCCCGGCTGCCCGTCGGGGCGCCGGCGGCCGGCGGAGAGGGCTGCCCCGCGATCCGCGGCGGCCCTCTGACGTCCTGGCCGGGACACGCAGCCCGGCAGTACCGATCCCGCAGTTCCCCGAGGAAAGGCACGTGTCCCGCATGACCAAGGCCAGCACCACCTCGCCGGCCGGCCGGCCCGCCCCGGCCAGAGCGGCCAGGACCCGGCGTCGGCGAGCACGCCGCCGCTGTCTCCGCCGCTGCTGCCGTCAGGCTGGCCCACGAGCTGGGTCATGTCACCGGGTGGACCTACCGGACGTTCGTGGTGCTGCACGGCGCCCGCAAGGCCGGCGGGTGGGGCTGGGCAGTGGCCGGGCTGATCGGCGCCGGGTGGGGGCGGGCGTGCTGGCTGCCGCGGCGGTTTTCCAGGTCTCGTCGCTGCTGGCGGTGTGGATCGTGGAGGCCGCCTGCGACCGGCGCGCGGCCCGCGCCGAGGGCCGTGCCGCTTCCCTGGACGCGTTCGCCTACATCGCCGCCGCTCAGGCCGCTGACCGTGCCGCGTCCCGGTGGCGGCGCGCCGGCGGGCTCGTGCTGCGGTGGGCGGCCGGGCCGTCGCACCCGCCGCTGCCGCTGCGCCGCGCCCTGGTCCGCGCCGCCCGGGCCAACGATGCGGGCGTGCTGACGGCGGGCGAGCGGAGCTGACATGCGCGGTTCACCCGGCCAGCAGCCTGCCGCCGTGCCGCCCGCCGTGGCAGATGACCCTGCAGCCGCGCCCTGGGTGACCGGACGTGTCGTATCCGCCGGGGCGGGCCGGTGAGCGCGGGCGCGGCGGAGCGGTGGGCGCATCAGCCCGTCGCGGTGGCCGCGGTGGTGGAGGCACTGCGCGACGGCGGCCGGGCGACGGTGGAAAGCGCGTGCGGGACGGGCAAGACCCGCATCGCCGCGCGGGCGGCTGCGCGGCTGACGCCTGCGGGCAGGGTCCTGGTCACGGTTCCGACGCTGGAACTGGTGAGCCAGATGCTGCAGGCGCTCGCCGGGCACGGCGGAGTCGCGCTGGGCCGGATCGTCGCGGTGTGCTCGGACGCTGAGGTGGTGGCCGCGGCGGAGCTGGGCCTGGCCGCGGCTGATGCGGCGGTGACCACCGACGCGGCGCAGCTCGCCGCGCTGACCGCGGTACCGGGCCGGGTGACCGTGCTGTGCACCTACCAGAGCCTGCGGGCCCTGGCGGCCGGGCACGCCCGGTACGGGCTGCCGGCGTGGGACCTGGCGGTCATCGACGAGGCGCACCGGACAGCGGGACGCCAGTGGTCGATGGCCTCCTGCCAGGCCGTCGTGCCCACCGATGCCTCGGTGATCGTGCTCTCGACGGTGCCGTCCATGAGGAACTGCAGGGTCTCCGCGCTCGTATTGGTCCGGTTCACGATCACCGAGTAGGTGTGGTAACCGGTCTGGCAGGTGGACCCGGCGGCCGGGCACGCGATCAGTGCGTGGCCGGGGCTATTCGCTGCGTCGTGGAGAGTCTGGGATGCCTCGTTCAGGCCGTTGACGTCCTCCATCATGTCGATCTCCCCGGAGGTGGGCCAGCCGCCGCCCGCCCGCATGGGAGACCCGAGGGCCCAGAACGCCGGCCAGTACCCGAGGCCGTTGGCCGGATTCGGCTGCTCGATCGACGCGGTCATCTCCAGCTCGCCGCCCGGCGGGGCCTGGAAATCGTCCCGCGTGCTCTCGATCCGAGCCGAGGTCCAAGTCCCCCCGTTGTTGATCGCCTTCAGGACCAGGTGGCCGTTGCCGTCCAGGTAGACGTTGCTGGTGGAGTTGGTGGTCTGCTCGGTCTCACCCGTCCCGTAACCGGTCCCGATGTCGTAGAACCAGTTCGCCGACGATGGCGCGGACCCGGCCGCCCCCGCGAAGTTGTCGCCGAATACCGTCGTCCAGCCCGACAGGGGCGGCGGCACGGCGTCGGCTCGCGCCGGGGAGATGCCGGCCAGCGTCGTCAGCACGACGCTGGTCAGGCATCCGGCCAGCAAGATCAGTGTGGTCAGCACCGAGCGTCGCCGGAGCGATCCCGGCGAGCGCCCAGCGCGCCCCGGCAGGCGCACCACGGCATTCGTTCCTTGATTCACTGCCAAACCTCCTACCAAGCCCAGGGCCCGTCACGGGTAGCACGGAGGTCACCACCGTGCGTGCGCCGCTTGCTCAGCGGTCGGGTTAGCTGGTGGTGGCCCACCTCGATACAAGCATCTTTGAGACTTAATACAAGACTTTTATAAAGAGAAACTTAATCTGCACGTAGCAGGCGGGTCATGGGCGAGGGCTCCAGGGCCGGGTCGCCGCGGCATTCGCGGGAACATGAACTACATGCCCGTGCTGATCGGAACGTCCGGCTGGCAGTACCGCGACTGGCGCGGCGGCCTGTACCCGGCGGGGGTGGCCCAGCGCCGCTGGCTAGAGCACTACGCCACCCAGTACGTGACGGTGGAGAACAACAGCAGCTTCTACCGGCTGCCCGCCGCGGAAACCTTCGCGGGCTGGCGGGCTCGCACGCCCGACGACTTCGTGATGGCCGTGAAGGCCAGCCGGTACCTCACCCACGTCAGGAAGCTGCGCGACCCGGCCGAGCCGGTCGCCCGGCTGCTCGGCGCGGCGGCGGGCCTCGGCCCCAAGCTCGGCCCGATCCTGCTTCAGCTGCCGCCGACCCTCACCGCTGAGCCGGCCCTGCTCGACGCCTGCCTGAGGGAGTTCCGCGCGGCCCGCCACCCCGGCGGCCACGGACGGCCGCGGATCGCGGTGGAGCCGCGGCACGAATCCTGGTGGACGCCGGAGGTCGCGCAGATCCTGGCCGCCCACGACGCGGCACTGTGCTGGGCGGACCGGCTCGGCCGCCCGGTGACGCCGCTGTGGCGTACCGCCGGCTGGGGATACCTGCGATTTCACGAGGGGACCGCCGACCCGTGGCCCAGCTACGGCCGGCGGGCCCTGCGGTCCTGGGCCGACCGCGTGCGGCAGGCGTGGCCGGGCGACGCTGAGGTGTATGTCTATTTCAACAACGACCCCGGCGGTGCGGCCGTGGTCAACTCCGCCACCTTCGCGGCCCTGGCCCGCAATGCGGGCCTGGCGGTGACCCGGACGCCGCCGGCCGGCGGAGTACCGCTAGTCACCGCCCAGGCGCCCGCCCGGTAGGTCCGCTCCCGCCAGGAACTCGACCGCGCTGGCCATGGTCGCGAGCTGCTGGTAGTCGTCTTCGTCGATACGCTGTCCGGAGCGCTCGCTCAGCGCCTCGATGAAGTTCAGGAAGTCCAGCGAGTCGAGTTCGGTCCAGTCGCGCAGGTTCGCGTCCGGAGGAATATTGTCCACGTCGGCGTCCGGGGCGATCTGCCCGAGGATGTCGTGAATCGCCTGCTGGGCTTCGGTCCGGGTCACAGGTCCTCCGGTCGTTGCAGCAGGTCGGCGACGGCGGCCAGGTATCGGGCACCGGTATAGCCGTCGGTCGCCCGGTGGTCGGCGGCGAGGGTGCTCATGACGACCGGCCGCACGCCCACGAGGCCGTCGACCGCCCAGGGACGCTCCCCGATCCGCCCGAAGCCGACCAGCGCGACCTGTGGCGGGTAGATCACGCCCAGGACCGACTCCACGCCCTGGTCCCCGAGGCTGGTGACAGTGATCGTCGCATCGGTCAGCTCCGCGCGCCGCAATCGCCCGCCGCGCGCTCGGCTGACCAGATCGCGCAGCCGACCCATGAGGTCTGCCACGGGCAGGTCGGCCGCGTGGTGGATCGCTGGCGTGATCAGGCCGCCGCCACGCAGCGAGATCGCCACGCCCAGGTGGACGGCCTCCGCCGCGGCGAATTGATCGTCCGTCCAGACCCCGTTGAGCTGCGGGACCTGGCGCGCCGCGACCGCCGCTGCCTTGAGCAGCAGCGCCGCGGGCACGATGCGATCCGAAATCTCCAGCGCGCGGTTGCGGTCGCGCAGCCACTTCATCGCGCTGGCCAGGTCGACTGCGTTGCTGACGTAGTAGTGCGGGATCTCCCGCTTGGAGCGAGCCATCAGGCGCGCGGTCGCCAGTCGCATGGCGCGCCCGCGTTCCTCCCCGGTGGCCGGCCGCCGGGCAGCCCGGCCGGGCGCGGGCGGGCCGGGCGCGGGCGGGCCGGGCGCGGGCGGGCGCTTCAAGTCAGCCCCGCTGATCTGCGTAGCGGCCCGGCGCACGTCATCTTCCCGCACCGCGCCTTCAGGCCCGGTTCCGGTGACCGCGCCGAGATCGACGCCGAGATCGGCGGCGACGCGGCGGGCCAGCGGTGTCGCCCTGGTGCGGCGGGACGCGGCGGCCTGCTCCACATCCGCGCGGGTGATCGCGCCATCCCGGCCGGTCCCGCGGACCTCGGAAAGGTCGATTCCCCGTTCTTGCGCCACGTGGCGGACCAGCGGCGAGCTGGCCGGCCCGGCCTGCGCCGCTGGCGTGGCAGGCTGAGCCCTGGGCGGGCGGCCCGCCCGGGGCTCCGCTGCCACGGGCTCTACTGCCACGGGCTCCGCTGCCCCGGGCTCCGCTGCGGGCGTCGTGAGCCTGGCGAGCACAGTGCCGACCGGCACCCTCCGACCCGGCGGAACGAGTAGCTCCTCGATCGTTCCGGCGTGGAAGGACTCGACTTCGATGGCGGCCTTATCGGTGTCCACCACGGCCATGCTGTCGCCTTGGTGCACCTCGTCGCCGGGCTTGACCAGCCACTCCAGGAGGGTTCCCTCGTCCATGTCAGCACCGAGAGCCGGCATGCGGAACTCGGCCACCTCAGCCCACCGTCCTGCGGGCCGCCGCCACGATGCGGGGAACCTGCGGTAGCGCGGCGTCCTCCAGATGACGTGGGTACGGCATCGGAACCTCGGCGCTGCACACCCGTTCCACAGGCGCGTCGAGATCGTAAAACGCCTGCTCCATGATGCGGGCACTCACCTCCGCCGCCAGACTGCCGGAGCGCCAGCCCTCGTCGACGATCACGGCGCGATGGCTGGCGGTCACGGAGGTCAGGATGGTCGCGTCGTCAAGCGGGCGGAGCGTGCGCAGGTCGATGACTTCCGCCTCGATCCCGTCGCCAGACAGTTCCTCGGCGGCGGCCATGGCCTTGCCGAGGGTGCCGCCATAGGCGATGAGCGTGACATCCTGGCCGGGCCGGCGGATGGCGGCGGAGTCGATGTCGACGGCCCCGGCGTCCTCGGCGAGGACACCGGCCAGGTTGTAGAGCGAGCCGTGCTCGAAGATCAGGACCGGGTCCGGGTCTTCCAGCGCGGTCCAGAGCATGCCCCGGGCGTCTTCCAGCGTCGCGGGAGCCAGAATCCTGAGCCCAGGGATGTGCGCGTACCAGCCCTCCAGGCTGTGGGAGTGCTGCGCGGCCAGCTGCCGGCCGGCTCCGGTCGTCATCCGGATCACCAGCGGCACGTTGATCTGGCCGCCGGACATGTGCTGGAGCGTGGCGGCGTTGTTGAGGATCTGGTCCAGGGCGAGCAGGCTGAAGTTGACGGTCATGATCTCGACGACCGGGCGCATACCGCCCAGGGCCGCGCCAATGCCCGCGCCGACGAACGCCGACTCCGACAGCGGGGTATCCCGGATGCGCTCGGGACCGAATTCGTCCAGCAGCCCGAGGCTGACGGCGAAGCAGCCGCCGTAGCGTCCGACGTCCTCACCCATGAGGAAGACCCGCTCGTCTCGCTGGAGCGCCTCCCGCAGGGCCGCGCGCATGGCCTCGCGATAGGTCGTCTTCGCGGCCGATGGTGTCGTCATGACGACCTCGGGCTGTAGACAAACCGGGTGAGATCCTCGACGGGCTCGAGCGGGGCCGCCGCTGCCGCCTCGACCGCGCGGGTGATCTGGCCGGCCAGGTCCGAGCCGATGGCAGCCAGTTCCTCGTCATCGATCTCGCCCGCCGCCCGCATGCGGCCGGCCAGCGCCTCGATCGGATCGCGGCGCTTCCACTCCTGCACCTCGGCCTTGTCCCGGTACAGCTCGGGGTCATACATCGAGTGGGCTCGGAAGCGATAGGTGCGCAGCTCAAGGAAATGCGGGCCCGCGCCGGACCGCACCGCCTCGGCGGCCCGGCAGGCGGCCTGCTCGATGGCGACCACGTCCATCCCATCCACCGGCCAGGATGGCATCCCGTAGGTGGCCGCTCGTACCGCCAGGTCCGTCTGGGCCTGTGCCCTGGCCAGCGCGGTGCCCATGGCGTACAGGTTGTTCTCACAGCAGAAGAGCACCGGGAGGGACCAGAGGGCGGCCAGGTTCATGCACTCATGGAATTCGCCTTCGGCCACCGCGCCATCGCCGAAAAAGCACGCGGTGACCCGAGACTGGCCGCGCATCCGGTCGGCGAGGGCCAGTCCGATCGCCAGCGGCAGCCCGCCGCCCACGATCGCGTTCCCGCCGTAGAACCGCCGGGCGACGT
Organism: Streptosporangiaceae bacterium; assembly: GCA_035532295.1. GTDB lineage: Bacteria > Actinomycetota > Actinomycetes > Streptosporangiales > Streptosporangiaceae > DASUBV01. The sequence continues at coordinate 349 of DATKRH010000308.1, read as the reverse complement.
CGAACAGGTGCATCGATCCGCCGCGGCCGTGGCTGCACCCGGTGGCCTTGCCGTACATCTCGGCCATGACAGATTCCACGGGGATCCCGCGGGCCAGCGCGTGGCCGTGCTCGCGGTAGGTGGACACGATGGCGTCATCGGGACCGAGCGCCTGGTTGACGCCCACCGCGACCGCTTCCTCTCCGATGTACAAGTGGACGAAGCCGCGGATCTCGCTGGCGCTGTACAGCTCGACGCACTTCTCCTCGAACTGCCGGATGAGGAGCATCTGTCGCAGCAGTTCTCGGTGCTGCGCACGCCGGCTCACCTGGCACTCTCTAGCGTTGACACGTCGCCGGCCGCGAGCCCG
>DATKRH010000307.1:0-21115 GCA_035532295.1 Streptosporangiaceae bacterium | reverse complement strand
ACGGCGCAGCCCGGGCAGTTCCTGCCACTGCCGTCCGCCGTCGGTCGACCGGAACAGGCCGGCGTCCTCCACGCCCGCGTAGACCGTGTCCGGGTCCTCCAGCGCCGGCTCGAGATGCCAGACCCGGGCGAACTCCCAGGGGTGCGGCGTGCCGTCGTACCACTGGTGCGTACCGGGGACGCCGTCATAGCTGAACTTGTTACCCACCGGCTCCCAGGTCGCACCGCCGTCATCGGAGCGCTGGATCACCTGGCCGAACCAGCCGCTGGACTGCGACGCGTATAGCCGGTCCGGGTCCGCGGGCGACCCCTTGACGTGGTAGATCTCCCAGCCCGGGAAGTGGGGCCCGCTGATGTCCCACCGCTCGCGCTGACCATCCGAACTCAGGATGAACGCGCCCTTGCGCGTCCCCACCAGCACCCGTACGCCGCTCATCTGCGCTCTCCTCGCTCTCCTCGCTCTCCTCGCTGCCTGGAGACCACGATCCCCCGGCCCTGTGACATTCTGACGATCGCCACGCCGGAAACTCATCGCCGCGGTCGGAGACGCCTAGGTCGGCGGACCCGGGCGCAACGGGTCCGCCGACATCTTCGGCGGCTGGTCTACGGGTAACTGACCACGTTGCTGGGCGTGGTGTTGGACGGGGTCACGGCTCCGGTCGTGTTAACGACGTTGGTGATCGTCCCCACGTTGCCGAGTGAGACGGTGAGCAGGTCGTGCCAGGCCACCCCGGCGGTATTGGGAGACTGGAACGCATTGGCTGAGCTGACGGCCGGATTGACGTTGAAGTAGCAGTAGCTGCCCAGGCCCCACCCGCCGAACGAGGTGACGTTGCTGGCCACCGCGATCGCGGGATAACCGTTGGAGCTGCCGTTCATCCAGGCCGCCTGGTTCGGCGGGTCGTAGGGCATCTCGTTCTGGAAGAAGATTATCTTTCCGTTCTGGCCGTTCCAGGCGACCTCGGTCTTCTGGTAGTGCTCGACGAACAGGCCGGTCGCCTCGACGTTATTGCCGTTGACGGTCAGGCCGTTGTCGGCGGTATTGGTCGTCCAGCCGACCGTCCCGGAGTTGCCGTGGTCGGCGCGCCACGCCCAGATGTCGTCGACGATGGTGTCGTTGGCGTTCACTACCAGGCTGGCCGTGGCCTGGCCGGCGATGTCGCCGCCGATCCGGAAGAACACGTCCTGAACGGAGATCGGGTTGCTCGCGTGGCTCACCGTCGAGCCGGCCGTGCCGACCGTCAGGAGCGCCGCGGAGTTGACGGTGCCGGCGTCGAACAGCAGGCCCTGGAGCCGGACGCCGTCGACGTCGGCGACCTGCATGGTGTTCACGCCGTTCTGCGGGATCAGCGTCGGGAACCCGATGCCGAGAATCGTGGTGTTGGCGTGGGTGACGTTCAGCGTCTGGTCCAGGTTGTAGACGCCGGGGGTGAACAGCAGGTTGCAGCCCTCCGCCAGCGCGGTGTTGATGGTCGCCGCGCTCATCGACGGGTCGGCGACGAAGAACTGGCTCATCGGGACGGAGGTGCCCGGCGTCGGGCCGTTGGCCCAGCTGGCGCCGGACGCGTTCGTCCGCAGCGACGGTTCGAAGACGTGGTAGTCGCCGCTGGAGTCGATGTAGAGGTACGGCACGTCCCGGGACACCGGGGTGGTGGCCAGGGTGGTCATCGGCGGGCTCGGGAAGCTCTGCGCCGGCGCGCCCGTCACTCCCGAGAACACCATGTTCCAGACCGAGCCGGACCAGCTGCCGAAGTTGCTGTCCCGCGAGTACCACTGCTGCTGGGACACCGAGGAGACCTGGCCGGAGACCTTGGTGTCGGCGATGTAGCCGCCGCTGGCGTAGCCGTAGCTGGCCGGGTACAGCTCCAGGCCGCCGTGCACGTCCATCCGGCGGAAGGGGCCCGCTTGCGCCACGGCCCAGCGATCCGACCCGGCGGACGGGTTGATCGCCATGTTCTCCGCCGACCGCCAGAAGTTCTGCGTGGCATTGCCGGTGCCGTCGAACGCGTCGACGGTGACGTCGCCGTTGATGGTGACGTCGTCCGGGTTCTGGCCGAGGCCCTGGATGGAGGTGTAGTACCCGATGTTGGCCTCAGCGCTATAGGTGCCCGGCTTGAACAGCAGGGCGTAGCGCTGCGTCCCGAACTGGTTGAGCTTCTGGGTGCTGAAGACGGAGTCCAGCGTGGCCTGGATGGTGGCGCTGGACATGCTCGGGTCGAAGATATCGACGTTCGGGCCGAAGTTCGGGGTGTTGGACTGCGCCGGGCAGCCGGCGGCGGTATCCACGGTCCAGCCGAACGAGGCGGTCCCGGAGGCGCCGGCGGGGTCCCGGGCGGTGACCGTGACGCTGGAGGAGCCCGCCGTCGTGGGCGTCCCGCTGATCAGGCCGGAGGAACTGATGGACAGGCCCGCGGGCAGGCCGGTGGCGCTGTAGGTCAGGGTCTGGCCGGACGCCGAGTCGGTGCCGCTGATCTGCTCGCTCACCGCGGTGCCCACAGTGGAGGTCTGGCTGCCGGGGTTGGTCACCGTGACGGTGTCACCGCCACCACCGCCGCCGCCGGTGCTGGTGTAGACGCCGAGCTCCCACAGGCTGTAGCCCCACTGGGTCGCGCGGGCGGTGCCGTACATGCGGATGTAACGGCCGGTGCCGGTCACGTTCAGGGTCTGGATGCCGCCGGCGGCAGTGGTGGTGGAGTAGATGGTGGTCCAGTTCGTCGCGTCGGGCGAGGTCTGGATCTGGAACGCGGTGGCGTAGGCCGTCTCCCAGTTCAGCCGCACCTGGCAGATCGCCTGGCTGGAACCGAGGTCCACTTGCAGCCATTGGGGGTCGGCGAAGGCGCTGGACCAGCGGGTGCCGGTGTTGCCGTCGACGGCGTTGGCGGCGGGGAAGCTGGCGTTCTCCAGCGAGGACGCGGTGGCCGGCTGGTTGAGGGCGGCGTCGGTCGTGCCGCAGGCGCCGGCGCCGGCGGTGCCGTAGACCTGGAACTCCCACAGGCTGTAGCCGTACGGGGTGGCCCGGGCGGTGCCGTACATGCGGACGTAGCGGCCGGTGCCGGTCACGTTCAGGGTCTGCGTGCCGCCGGCGGCGGTGGTGGTGGAGTAGATGGTGGTCCAGTTCGTGCCGTCGGGCGAGGTCTGGATCTGGAACGCCGTGGCGTACGCGGCCTCCCACTGCAGGACCACCTGGGAGATCGAGGCGCTGGCGCCGAGATCGACTTCCAGCCACTGCGGATCGGAGAACGCGCTCGACCAGCGGGTGCCGGAGTTGCCGTCGACGGCGTTCGACGCGGGGAACGAGGCGTTCTCCAGCGAGGACGCGGTGGCCGGCTGGCCCTGTGACAGCAGGGTCGCCGCGGCGCGCGCCTGGCCCGCAGGCCCGGCCACGAGCGCCAAGGCGGCGACCAGCGCCAGCACCACGCTGGCGATCGAGATCCGCCGGCACGCATGCCACCGGCGCTGCGAGGTACGCACATGGCCTCCTTCGGAGTGACCCACTCCACGAGGTTGCAGCCTTGATACAAGACTTATTTCATGATGTAACTTAATCTTCCCGAAACGGCCCGTCAAGAGCCTGGATAACGGGGACTGCTAGTCGGTCAGGCCGGTCAGGCCGGTCAGGCCGGCGGGCTGGACTCCTGGCGGGCCTGCTCGCGCGAGCACCACCAGGTCGACCGGCCGCCAACCGTCCCGTGCCTCATCGCGGCGCCACAGCGCGGGCACCTGCCGCCCGGGTGGCGGGCCGCGATGACGTCGCCGGTGTGCACGCCGCCATTGGCGATGGCCGACTTCAGGGCGGACTGCAGGGCGCGGTAGAGCCGGTCGGCATCTTGGGGCCGCAGGCTGTCGACCCGCGCCGCGGGCGGCACCCTGGCCTTCCAGAGCACCTCGTCGGCCAGCAGGTTCCCCACCCCTGCGATCTTTGACTGGTCGAGCAGGCGGGCCTTGACGGCGATCGTTCCCTTGATGATCAGGCCGCGGAATTCCGCCGGCGTGACGCCCTGCGCGTCCGGCCCGAGCGCGCCGATGTCAGGGTTCAGCCGGACGCGCCCCAGCCGGCGCTTGTCGAACAGGGCCAGGCTGCCGCCGTCGGCGAACTCGAGGGTGAAGCGGTTCCATTCGGCCTTGCGGGGCTGCGCGTCGCGCCGGTAGGGGTCACCGCCCACGGCCGCCTCGCCGCCCGCGGAGGTGACGACGACGCGACCGCTCATACCCAGGTGGATGCCGAGGTCGGGGCCAGGCTCGGTGGAGCGGCCGATCCCGGAAGTCTCGCACCACATCGCCTTGCCGCGCCGATGGGCCGCGGTCAGCATGCGTCCCACCAGCGCGGCGCGCAACTGGCCGGGCGAGTGCGGGCGGCAGACGAACCTGTCGGTGTCGTCGACTCCCGAGATGCGCCGGTGCAGGGCCTTGTCAGCGATCAGGCCGCGGGCGGTCTCGACCTCGGGAAGCTCCGGCACTCACCCGTTCTACTCTCCCGCCCGCGCTGTTTGACGGGGTGGCTCGTTGCGGTAGGTTTAGTTGAAGGTTCAAGTTCCGCCTACTGGCGCGGCCGGGAAGGATGACACCATGAGCTCGCCGATTCACCCGCGGGTCGCCGGGGGCGCGTTCGACGCGTTCCTGCGCGAGGCCGCGCCAGTTAGCCGAGGGCAGCGCGTGTGGACGCCGTCGGATGGCGCGATGCCGGCCCTCTACCTCAGCCATGGCGCCCCGCCACTGTTCGATGACCCGCTGTGGATCAGCCAGCTGTTCGGCTGGTCGCAGGCGCTGCCCAGGCCCGCAGCGATCCTGATCGTGAGCGCACACTGGGAGTCGGCGCCGCTGAGCCTGTCGGCGAGCGCCGCCGGCACGCCACTGGTGTATGACTTCGGCGGGTTCCACCCCCGCTACTACCAGATGACCTACCCCACGCCGGACGCCGGCGCGCTGGCCGCGCGGGTCGCGGCGGCGATGCCCGTGACCGAGTCGGTGCACCAGCACGCCAGTCGCGGCCTCGACCACGGGGCGTGGGTGCCGCTGAAGGTCATGTATCCCTACGCCGACGTCCCGGTTCTGCAGCTCAGCATGCCCACCCATGATCCGGCCAGGCTGCTGGACCTCGGCCGTCGCCTGCGGCCGCTGCGCGAGGAAGGCGTCCTGGTCATCGGGTCCGGCTTCATGACCCACGGCCTGCCGTTCCTCACCAGCGAGATGTTCAGCGACAACGTCGTGCCGTCCTGGTCCGCCGACTTCGACCGCTGGGCCGCCGAGGCGCTCGCCCGCGGCGACGTCGACACTCTCGCCGCCTACCGGAGCAAGGCCCCCGGGCTGCCCTATGCCCACCCCACCGTCGAGCACTACACGCCGTTGTTCGTTACCCTCGGGGCGGCCGCCACCGCCGAGCAGCCCGTCCAGACCACGGTCGCGGGCTACCAGTTCGGCCTGTCCAAGCGGTCCTTCCAGGTCGCCTGAAGCGCCGGTGCGGCCGGCCGGGCCGGCCGGTCAGGGGGCCAGGACCGTGATGAAGTCGCGGGTCCACCCGGTGAGGTACTGGCTGGCCGGACGGACCTGGCCGGGGATGTCGGCGCTCAGGCCGCCGCCGGGGGCCCCGGCGCTATCGAGCTGAACCCATTCGGGGTTGATGTCGAGCTCCATGGCGGTGCGCGCGCCGGCGTGCAGGAGCGCGGCCGCCAGATCCGCCGGGGTCGTCGAGATGCTGGCGGCGTAGATGAGCTCGCCGGCCGCGTTCTCGCCGAGCGCGCTGCGCGCCACGGACTCGCCGCCGCCGAGGGTGGCTCCCCAGGCCGTCCAGTCCGCGGCGGCCTGGTTAACATGCCCGTGGCTGATCAGCAGCCGCAGGTTCTGCCGGACGCTATACACCGCTTCCCCCGGCCGCGGCACGCTCCACCCCCAGGCACCGATGCTGGCGGTGCCCGACCGGTCGATGACCAGGCTCGCCAGGCCCCGCCTGAGCGGCTTGATGACGTGGCCCTCCTGCTCGTAGCCGCCGGCGCCCGCGGACAGCAGGAAGCCGCCGTTGAAGGCGGCGAGCAGGCGACGATGCTCCCAGCCGACGATCCTCGGCCCGGCGTGCACGACAGAAAGGGCGGCCAGGCCGGGATCGTTGCTCCCGCTATGCAGCCGGTAGCGGACCGGGCCGCGGAACAGCCCCAGCGTCACGACCGACCCGTCCGCGGCACGGAAGCTAGAAATGATCACCTTCGGCGGGGGCGGGGGCGGGGGCGGGGTAGCGTGCGCGCTGGCGCTCGGCGTGGCTCGCGAAGTGCTGACGGCCGGGGCTACCGAGGCGGGCCGGGCCGCCGGCGTCGGCGCCGAGCAGGCCGCGACGGCGAGCGCACCGGCCATCCCGAGGGCCGTCACGAGGGCCGGTCGCGAGCGCGGCACGCGGCGCAGGTGCTGCCTCGCCCGCGCCGCCGGTCCGGGTCGCTTCCCCCGGCTCCCACCCGCTGCGCTCGTCATCGTGCCACCGTCCCGTTAACTGGAGTGCCGCGATCGCGTTCAGGTTCGCCGTCGCGCTTCACCCAGGCTGCCTGCCCGGCTCCTAAGACCCCGTATTAATCCCGTTCAGATCTGGCGAAGAATCGAGCGGGCAACTCCGCGTCAAACATCCTCAGGTATCCTACGAGCGCCTGATGGTAAGGCGTTTCGGGCGGCGCTGCATTGATAGCGGCACTCATCATCGGCACGGTGATATGTCCAAGCGCGCCGGGCTTATCATCCACCCGGCCGCCGGCGGGCTGATTTACCTGATCCTGGTCGCCCTGAGCTGCCGCGACTCGGCAGATAGCGCATCGTTCGCGGGCACCCCGTACGTCGTGCTTCCGGTCGCCTGTGCGTGCTGCCGACCGTCCAGGCGGGGCCATCAAGGTGTACGTTGGGACGGAGTCTGAGTTATCGGGGGGGTACTCATGCGAGTCATAGCGAGGATCACAGTGCCGGTCGAGCCGGGGAACCGGGCGATCAAGGACGGCACCCTGGGCAAGGTGATGCAGGGCGCCGCGAAACGCTGGAAGCCAGAGGCGATGTATTTCACGGCTTTCGATAGTCAGCGGACCGCCTTCATGGTGTTCGATCTGCCGGACGCATCTGACATACCGCCGTTCGCCGAGCCCTTCTTCACCGAGCTCAGCGCGGGCGTGGAGATCGCGCCGGTGATGAACAGCGACGATCTGCAGAAGGGGCTTTCCCAGCTCGGCTGAGGACCTGGTCCGGCTGATCCCCGGGTGATCGCCTAGGCCTGCGGCAGGTTCTCGGCGCGGCGAGCGCAACGGCCGGGCGCAACGGGCGATAGTGGGGCAGGCCGACGGGCGTTAGCATGGCGGAAACGGCATCTGTCCCACAACGGGGTCCGACGGATGCCGCTCCCGGAGGGAGAATCGCGTGACCGCCGCCGAGGAAAGAACCGTCGCCGAGGAAAGACTGGACCGCATCGAGGGCGACGACCTCCGGGGACTCGGCCGGGCCGACATCGACGACGTGATCGAGTACGTTCACGTCCCGACGGCGCGGCTGCCCGCCTACCTGAGCCTCTACGACCGGTACCTGCGGCAGCGCTGGAACGTCAACGAGCTCGACTTCACGGTGGACAAGGCCGACTGGACCGAGCGGATGACAGACGACTCGCGTAACTCGTTCCTGTCGATCGCCTCCGGCTTCCACCACGGCGAGCGCCAGGTGGCGGTCGAGCTGGCCCCGCTGCTGTTCGGCGTCCCCGAGGATTACAAGATCTTCCTGACCAGCCATCTCGAGGACGAGGCCCGGCACACCGTGTTCTTCGACCGGTTCTACCGGGAGGTCGTCGGGCTGGAAGGCGACGGCATCATGGACATCCTCGACGCGTCGTGGCCCTACATCCAGGAGACGTTCGTCGGGCCATTCGGCCTGCTCGCGTACCTGACCGACGACCTGCGCCAGGATCCCTACAACAAGCACCTGCAGATGAAGTACGCGACTACCTACATCATCTGGATCGAGGGAGTCCTGGCCCTGTCGGTCATGAAGATCACCCTCAACTACGCCCGCGACTTCAAGGTGCTGCCCGGTTTCTACACCGGCTTCACCGCCACCTGCCGGGACGAGGCCCGCCATGTGCAGGCCGGCCTGCGGTTCGTCCGCGACCTGCTGGCCGAGGATCCCGGCTACGTGAAGGACCTGCACGACACCCTGCGCACCCTGCTCACGATGAGCGCCGCACGCTCGAGTGACATCTACTACGAGCCCCTCGGCTGGTCCGACGAGCGCGTGACGGAGCTGTTCATGAACCAGTTGCACCGCAAGCTGGCCATGGTGGGCGTGACCCTCCCCGCCGACCTGGAAGACATGGTGTCGGCGGTCAAGCCGACGCTGGCGGGAGGCTGAGATGGCCCGGTTCATGACCGCCGCGTGGGCGGAGGAGTGCCGCGCCGCCATCGACGGCTGGCCGGGCCCTGAGCGGAAGGCCAGCAAGCTGCAGGACTTCTGGGACTGGATCGACATGATCCGCCCATTCGTGACCGGCCGCCTGGCCCTCAGCGTGGCGGACATGCCGGCCGGCGCCGACGGTGACACGCTGGCCCTCGATTTCGACAGCGGCACGGTGACCGCCGCCTCGATCGTCGATCGAGGCGACGCGCAGGCCAGCGCGGTGTTCCTGCTGGCCGGCTCGTACGCCGACTGGCAGCAGATGCTCGGGGGGTACGACGTCGGCAAGATGGTCATGTACCGCAAGCTGATGCTCGAGAAGGGCGACACGCTGCAGTTCTTCATGGCCGCCTTCTACTGGACCGAGCTGCTCGCCGCGATCCAGTCCGTCCCGGTCGAGGTCCTCGAGCAGGTCTGATCCGCCTTCCGCCCGCGCCCCGTCAGGCTGAGCGGCTATCGCGCCACGGCACGGGGCACCCCAGGGAGCCCGTGTCGGGGTGATGTGGGGGCGATGTGGGGGTCGTGTCGCTGGGAGTGGCCCGGCCCGCGCCGCACTATCAAAGGGCGCCGGCAAGAAGGCCGGGCAGGATCAGAAGAGGAAGCCGTAATGAAGCGTCTCGCCCCGTCCCATGCTCAGCGCCTTCGGCGCTCCGTTGGCGCTCTCGCCGCGACCGCCCTGGCATCGGGCACGCTGGCCGGCGCCCTGGCGCTGGCCGCCGGGCCAGCTCAGGCGAGCCCGGGCGCGGCCCTCAGCGGCCCCGCCTACACCTTCAGGACCCTCAACAACGCCCACGACCGCACCTTCAATCAGCTGCTGGGCATCAACGACCACGGCAAGATCGTCGGCTACTTCGGGTCCGGCGCCGCGCACCACCCCAACAAGGGCTACAACCTGTACTCGCCCTTCCGCCAGGGCAACTACCAGAACGTGAACTTCCCCGGCTCCAGGCAGACCCAGGTCACTGGCCTCAACAACGGCCACGTCGTCGTCGGGTTCTACTCCACCCAGAACCGGGCCGACCTCGCCGACAACAACTTCGGCTTCGTCGACAACAGCGGCCACTTCCGCAAGGTCAACTTCCCGGCCCGCCACCCTGCCAGCCCGCCGGTCGACCAGCTGCTGGGCATCAACGACTCCGGCCTGGCCGTCGGCTTCTACGTCGACTCGGCCGGGAACAGCCACGGCTACCTCTACAACATCCACACCAACCACTACTTCAGCTGGGGCCCGGGCATCCACGGGGTGACCAGTGTGACGGCCGCCGGCATCAACGACGCCGACAGCGTCACCGGCTTCTTCACCAACTCCAAGGGCGACGTCCGGGGCTTCTTCGTCCGCAAGAGCGCCCCGCACCTGTTCATCCTGAACTTCCCCGGCTCCTCGGCCACCCAGCCGCTCGGCGTCAGCACTCACGGCGAGGTCGTCGGCTTCTACACCGTCGGCTCCGGCGGCAGCGCCATGACCCACGGCTTCACCTGGACCCGCCAGCACGGCTACCACACCGTCGATGACCCGAACGGCATCGGCGCTACCACCGTCAACGGCGTCAACACCGCCGGCGACCTCGTCGGCTTCTACACCGACTCCAAGGGCAACACCGACGGCTTCCTGGCCAAGCCCTAACCGCCCGCGCGTGACCGTGCGGCGGCCGCCCGACCGGCGGCCACCGTGCGGTCACGGCGTCGCGGCCGGCGGCGGGCAGCGCAGCGCACGCAGCTCGGCGAGTCCCTCGCCGGCCCGGTCGGGCAGCAGGGTCAGGGTGCAGGCGCGCTCGAACCGGGCATCTATGCGCTCCCAGCCGGCGATGGAGCGCTCGAGGGCGCCGCGATCGCCGTGGAGCCGGCCGGCGGCGCGGGCGAGGCAGGCCGCGGCCCAGTAGTTCTCCTCGCCCGCGGGCGCCGCGGTGGCCAGTCGCCCGGCGGCGTCCGGGAGGCGGGCCACGACGGCCACCTCGGCGGCGATGGCCCAGGCATAAGGGCGGAGGGAGTACCAGTGCGGCGCCTCATACCAAGGCTGCGCCTCGCGCAGCAGATCAGCTATCGCGGCCTCGGCGGCGCGCAGTCGCCCCTCATGCAGGGCGATCCGCGCATCGGTGAACGCCGCGGCCGCCGCCAGGTTCGTCCCGGACGCCGGACCGCTCCCGGTGCCGATGAGCTCGCCGACCCGGGCGAGCCAGTCGCGGCGCCCGCCGTTATCGCCCCGCAGCCCGTGGGCCAGGGCGATGCCGTAGAGAGCGGGACCCATCCACCGTGCGGCGGGCTGCCCGGCCTGCTTCCATGCCTCCCACATGACGGCCGCCTGGCCCAGTGCCTCATCGAAGCGGCCCTGCAGGACCAGAGCGAGGATGGGCTTGCTCGCGGTCATGTGGGGCTGCCCGCCGGCGATGTCGTCCGCCTGGGCCAGGCGGGCGGTGGTGAGGGCCTCGGGAAGGTCACCGGCCGTTACCGCGATCGCGGCGACCATGTGGAAGGTATCGATGATCTCGGCACCCGCCCGGGGGTCGTGCCGGGTCAGCCGCCCGAGCAGCAGGAAGCGCTCCTTGTTCACCTGATGGGCCTCGCGCAGGTGCCCGCCCGCGTCCAGGACCCCGACGACGGCATCCAGCGCGCCGCTGATCAGCACCGGGTCCCCGGTCGGCAGCGCGGCGGCGAGGGCGGCGCTGGACAGGGCCGGATCTGGCACTGTCTTCTCAGGCTGGGCTATCCAGGCGGCGGCCGTCGCCAGGTAGGCGGCGGCGACCTGATCGCCAGCAGGGCAGCTTCCGGCGGCCTCATCGAGCAGCCCACGGAGACGATCATGAGGTATCTCTTCGGGGAACCCGGCGGCGAAGCGGTCGGCGATGGTGACCGCGTAGGCGAGACACGCCGTCCGGGTGGCGTCGTCGCCGGCGAGCCCCGCTCGCCGCGCCGCGGCCAGCAGCAGGTCGAAGGCCACCGCGCCATTCCCCTCGGCCATGGCCACGTCCGCCGCGCTGCGCAGGTCCGCGGCGGCCTGGGCGGGATCTTCGGCCCGGTCGGCCGCGGCTCGGTAATGCTCGCGCGACTCGACCATGAACCGGCGGGCGTAGGCCAGATGGCCAAGGGCGCGGGCCAGCCGGTGACTCACACCCCGCGCCGCCGGGCCGGGGGCCCTGGCCAGGGCGGCCCGCAGGTCGTCGGCGACCGTGTCGAAGGCGGCACGCCACTGCCCGGCCGCCTCGACCCGGCGCTCAAGGTCGTCGCCGATGGCTGCGGCCCACCTGAGATGGGCATCGCGGACCATCGCCTCCTCGCCGCTTTCAGCCAGCCGGTCCAGGGCGTAGGCGCGGATGGTCTCCAGCATCTGCCAGCGGCTGCCATCCGGCCCGCGGCGATGGGTCAGGAGGCTCTTGTCAGCTAGCCGGCCGACCAGGTCGGCGACCATGCCGCGGTTGCTGCCGGAGGAGACCGCCACGGCGGCGTCGAGGTCGAATCCGCCGGTAAAGGCTCCAGCCCGCCGGAACATGGCCCGCTCGTCGTCGTCAAGCAAGTCGTGGCTCCAGTCGATAACGGCCCGCAGCGAGCGGTGCCGTTCGTGGGCGCCGCGGCTCCCGGCGAGCAGTCGCAGATGATCGTCGAGGCCGGCGAGCAGGCCGTCCACCCCCAGCGACGCGCTGCGGGCCGCCGCCAGTTCGATGGCCAGCGGCACTCCGTCCAGGCGAGCGCACACCTCGCTGACGACCGAGGGCGTCGCGGTGAAGTCCGGGTCGTTGGCCCGGGCACGGTCGATGAACAGCGCCTCGGCCTCCGAGCCGCCCGAGCCGCCCGACCCCTTGGCGACCAGGGACAACGGCGGGACCGTTACTCGGCGCTCGCCGGGAATGGCCAGCCGTTCCCGGCTGGTCGCCAGGACCGTCAGGTCGCCGCAATTGGCGAGCAGCTTCTCGACGAAAGGGGCGACGACCTCGAGCAGGTGCTCGCAGTTATCGAGCACCAGCAGCGACCGGCCCCGGGCGAGGTACTCGTGCAGTGCCGTGTCCAGCGACCGGCCGGGCCCCTCGGTGACGCCGAGCAGCGCCGCCACCGACTGGCTGATGAAGCCCTCCCGCACCGGGACCAGGTCGACGAAGACAGCGCCGAGCGGGTAACCGGCGGCGACCGCCTCGGCCGCCCTGGCCGCCAGCCGGGTCTTTCCCACGCCCCCCGGCCCGACCAGGCTCACCATCCGGCTGTCGGCCAGGGCGGCGAGGACCGTGGCCTGCTCCCGGTCCCGGCCGATGAAGCTCGTCCGTGCCGCCGGCAGGCCAGCCACCTGCCCGGTCTCCGGCTCAGCCAGCGGCCTGCCCGCCGCCACCGCCACCGCCTCGGCCGGCCGCCCAGGCACGGGCGCGGCACCGCCATCGTCGGCGGCCTTCGCCAGCAACTCCCGGTCGGCCGGGGACAGCTCAAGTGCCTCGGCTATCAGCCGGACCGTGGACAACCGCGGCGCGTTTCGCCGGCCTTGCTCAATCGCCGCGATCGTGGCCGGACTGATCCGGCAACGCGCGGCAAGAGCCTCCTGGGTGAGGCTGGCCGCGACCCGGAAACGGCGCAGCAATTCGCCAAAGGAATCGGCCATCGCAGGAATACCCCACTCGCTCTACGTGATTCTAGGGCACCACCCAGAACTGGCCAACCCGGCGGGAAAAGCTCCCAGCCCCCGCCGCGCTGCTTCTAATGTGATCTTAATCACACATGCCGCCTGGATATGGTGGTGTGGTGCCGCCGCTCCGCCGCCCCGCCCCCGGCAACCCGGAAGTCCAGCGTGATCTAGTGATCAGGCTCTACCAGCGCGGTCGCGACGTGCCCTGCGGCCGGCTGGCGGTCATGGCCGGCGGCCTGCGCGGGGCCGACAAGGACGATGCGCTCGCCAGGGCGGATGTCGACCGGGGTCGCTACCTCACGGTCAGCATTGACGGGGTCCTGGCGGAGATGGCCGCCCGCGGGCTCATCCCGCCGGTGGCCGGCCTGTCCCCGCTGGAAGCGGCCGATGACCGGGTCCATGCCGAGGCTCAGTACCTGGCCAAGCGGGTCGGCCTGCTCGCTCTCACCGACGCCCGGAACCTGATCCTGGATATCTCGCTGGCGTCCCGGCGTGCCGCCGAGTCCTGGATGTATGCCCTGCGGTTCGCTGGCTATGCCGTGACCGCGGTGTTCGCCGACATCGACATCGACGAGGCGGTGCGCCGATCGGAGTCGGCACACCGCCACGGCGAGGAGGAGTACCGCCGCGGGCGGGGCTATGGCGGCCGGCGCATCCCGGCGGAGGCCATCCGGGCTCTGGCGGGCCCGGCCGCCGCGGAGGCCAGGAATCGCATCAAATGGGCCTCGGGCGCGCGGGCCGCGGCCGGCGGGGCAGACCGGCCGGACGGCGGGTTTCCCGGCAGCGCCGTGACCGCGATGCTCGCCTCCTACCGGGCCGGCCGGCTCACCCTGGAAGATCTCGGACTGGAATTCCGCGCCCGGCGGTGGCCCGTGGTTCCGGCCGTCTGGCCGCCCGACATGGAGCAGGCCAGGGCCGCCCTCGACGACCCCGAGCCCTACGTTCCCGGTTCTTTCGATGACGTCGTGCTCGCCTACGACCTAGGCCAGCTCTCCGATCAGGAGTTTGAGTTCCTGACCGGGGCGGCCGGCTGAACCCGGCGCTCGCGCACAGGACGGGCTAACGACGCCGGGCGGGGTCACGCGCCGGGCGGGGTAACGCGGGAGAATTGCCGTCGGCGGCCCGGGCAAACCGGTCTTTGCCGGTGCGGATCAGGCAGGTTGCGTAGCCTCTTGGCTATGGATCCCCGCCGGACGCACTGTGCCCGCCGGACGCGCTGTGCCCGCCGGACGCGCTGAGCCCGCCGGACGCGCTGAGCCCGCCGGACGCGCTGTGCGCTCGAGGCGCTCGCGCGTGCGGCGTCGCCCGGCTTTCGGCGCGGCCGCGGGGACGCTGCTGGCGGGGACGCTGCTGGCGGGGACGCTGCTGGCTGCGTGCGGTGGCGGAGTCTCGCCGCAGGCCGTGGCCCACAGCTATCTGGCCGACTGGGGCAGCCGCGACTGGGCGGGGATGCGCCGCCTCGTGGCCGCCCCGCCGGCCGACTTCGCCGCCGTGAACGCGGCAGCGCTGGCCGATCTCAGCGTCCGGCGGGCCAGCTACCGGGCCGGGGCGCTGCGGACCAGCGGGGATCAGGCAACCGAGCCGGTGACGGAGCAGCTCGAGATCTCCGGCATCGGCGCGATCACGATCCGCACGGTGCTCCGGCTGTCGCACCGGACCGGAACGTGGCTCGTACACTGGTCCCCCGCGACGATCGCGCCGCCGCTTCGGCCGGGCGGCCGGCTCTCGCTGCAGACAACCTGGCCGCCGCGCGCCGCGATCCTGGGCGCGGGCGACGCGCCGCTGACGACCCAGGCGCCGATGGTGACGATCGGCGTGGAGGGACAACTGGTCAGGCATGCCGCGTCACTCACCGCCGCGCTGGCGGCCGCGGGCGCGACCACGCAGGAAGCCCGCGCCGCGCTCAGCGCGGCGAAGGCCCGGCCCACGTGGTTCGAGCCAGTCTTCACGGTCAGCCAGGCCCGGTACGAGCAGCTGAAGCCGGCCCTTTACCCGTTGCCCGGGACGGTCTTCCAGACCACGCGGGCGCGGACCGCGATCACCGCCGGGCTCGCCGCTCATCTGGTCGGAACCGTGGGGCCGGTTACGGCGGAGGAACTGCGCTCGCTGGGCGCCCCGTACACCGCCCAGAGCGTCGTCGGCCAGACCGGGCTCGAGCAGGCCGACGAGCGCCAGCTATCCGGCGAGCCGGGCGCGACAGTCACGGTCCTGGGGCCGAGCGGCGCGCCCCAGGCGACCCTCGCCAGACTCAGCCCGCGGCCTGGCGTGCCGGTCCGAACCACCCTCGACCCGGGCGTGCAGCGCGCGGCGGAGGCCGCGCTGGCAGGTGAGAAGAAGAGCGCGGCCCTCGTCGCCGTCGATGCCACGACCGGCGCGGTCCTCGCATCCGTCAGCGTCCCCGCCTCGAGCCAGTTCGACCAGGCGCTCGCCGGTGCCTTCCCGCCCGGCTCGTCCTTCAAGGTCATCACCTCTGCCGCGCTGATCGCTCACGGGCTCACCCCCGCGTCCGCGGCAAGCTGCCCGCCGACGGTCACCGTCGACGGCGAGCTCTTCCATAACGCGCCGGGCACGGCACCCATCAGCGATTTCCTGCATGCCTTCGCCGAGTCCTGCAACACCGCCTTCATCCAGCTCGCCACCGGCCACCTCACCGCGTCGGACTTCCCTAGCACTGCGGCGCTGTTCGGGATCGGCAAGACCCCGCGGATGGGGCTGCCGGCCTTCGGCGGTTCCGTGCCGGCGCCGGCCGACCCCGCGGGGCTGGCGGCCACGACGATCGGCCAGGGGCAGGTGCTCGTGTCGCCGCTGGTCATGGCGATGGCAGCCGCCACGGCCGACACCGGGACGATGCACGCCCCGCGCCTGGTCGACGGCGCGCCCGACGACCAGGCGGCGGCGACCACGCTCCCCCGTGCCGTCGTCTCCGATCTGCACCAGATGATGGCGCAGGTCGTCGCGACCGGAACCGCCGCGCACCAGGGGCTGCCCGCCGGCACCCACGCCAAGACGGGCACTGCCCAGTACGGCACCGGCCACCCGCTGCCCACCGACGCCTGGCTGATCGGCTTCAACGGCAACATCGCCTTTGCGATGGTCGTGGTCGACGGCGGTGACGGCGGCCCGACCGACGGGCCGCGCGTGGCGAAGTTCCTTGACCTCGTCCACGGATCGGGCGGCTGAGAGCCCGTCACCAGCCTGGCGGTGACTACCAGGCCAACCCTGCGGGCAGGCGCCGGCGGGAGGATCGCCGTGGGTCACCAGCGCCGGGACAAGCATGCCCGCTGAGATTCTCACGAGCTGCGCTATCATGGGATATCAGTGGAGGTGGGCATGACCGACATGCTGATTCGTGATGTGCCGGATGACGTCGTAGCGGCCGTGGACGCGCACGCTGGCCGGCTGGGGTTGTCACGCAGCGAGTATGTTCGCCGCCGCCTGGCTCAAGACGCCGCAGTATCCGGCTCGGCGGTCAGCGTTCAGGACCTGGCCCGGTTCGCTGAGGTCTTCGGGGACCTGGCTGACCCGGAGGTCATGTCCGGGGCCTGGGGGTGACCGGCTGGCTGATTGACAAGTCGGCACTTGTGCGACTGGCGGCCAGCCCGGACGCCGCTGAGTGGGCTAGCAGGGTCGAGCGCGGTCTGGTACGGATCGCGACGGTCACCCGGCTGGAAGTGGGCTACTCCGCCCGGTCAGGGCCGGAACTGCGGGCCGGGCTGCGGCAGCCGCCCCTGGCGTCGATCCCCGTGGAGTACCTGACTCCGGCCATCGAGGACCGGGCGGCCGAGATCCTGGCGCTGCTCGCTGACCGGGGCCAGCACCGCGCGCCATCCCTCCCCGACCTGATCATCGCCGCTATCGCGGAACTCGCCGGGCTCACTGTCCTGCACCTCGATAAGGACTTCGAGATCATCGCCGACATCACCGGGCAGCCCGTCGAGCGCCTGAGCACGGGATGACATCAGGACAGGCCGGGCCTGACTAGGCCGGTTTCGCAGGCGGTGACGACGAGCTGGGCCCTGTCCCTGGCTCCGAGCTTGACCATCGCGCGGCTGACATGAGGGTTGGCTGTCAGCGTGCCGCCTGCCACCTCTTGACGACTTATCGCGGTTTGCCGAACATGGAATGGTGCGCCGTTGTGAGCGCTAACAGACGCTCGCCCACCCCTTGCGCAACCGAAGGAGAACGTCATGCGTCGACGAATCCTCGCCCCGGCCGTCGTCTTAGCCCTGGTGCTCTTCGGAACTCAGTCCGCCACGGCGGGCAGCGCCAGCCCGCCCGCGGCGGCCACCCTCATCGGGCACTGGACATTCGATGAGGGGACCGGAACCACTGCGGCGGACAGCTCCGGGGCGGGCCACCCGCTCACCCTCCAGGGGGGTGCTTCCTGGGCGACCGGCGTGGTAGGCCCATCCGCCCTGGCCGTTTCCCCGCAGCAGGATGCGGCCAGCGCCGGCCCCGTGATCGACACCAGCAGGAGCTTCACCGTCTCCGCCTGGGTCGATCTGGCCAGGACCAGCGGGTTCCAGACCTTCGTCAGCGAGGACGGTACCCAGGTCAGCGGCTTCTACCTGCAGCTGCGCGGGGACACCGGCCGCTTCGCGTTCACCCGGCTGGCCTACGACGCGACGGCGGCCTACGGCATGATCGCCACCAGCCCCATCGTTCCGCAGCCCGGCGTCTGGTATCAGCTCACCGGCGAGTACGACGCGACGGCCCAGACTCTGTCGCTCTACGTGGACGGCGCGCTCCAGCAGACCATTCACGCCCTCGCTCCCTGGTCAGCTTCCGGGCCGCTGGCCGTCGGCCGCGGCTTCTTCGGCGGCAACCCGACCGACTGGGTGAGCGGGACCATCGACGACGTGCGCGCGTACGCGGGTGAGCCGCCTCGGGAGGTTCGCGCCCTGGCCGGCACCGGATCCATTACCGTCCACGAGGACCAGCCCGGTCCGGCGCTCAACCCGACACAGCTCGGCGCGTTCCTGGAGGAGATCAACCACTCCGGTGACGGGGGCGTCTACGCGGAGCTGGTCCACGGAGGGGCCACCGCCGCGATCGCGCTCGACAGCTCTCAGCCCCTCAGCAGCGCCAACCCGGTGGCGCTCAGGCTGACGGTGGGCAGCCTGCCGCCCGGCGGGCGGGCGGGCATCGCCAACGCCGGTTACTGGGGGGTGCCGGTCACCCCGGGAACCACCTACCACCTGTCCTTCTACGCCCGGGCCGATGCCAGCTTCGCGGGACCGCTGACCGCATCCCTGGAGAGCAGCGCGGGCCGCGTCTGGGCCACGGTGACGATTCCGGCGGTGACGACCGGCTGGGCCAGGTACACGGCGACCCTCAGCACGGCGAGCGGCATCCCCGCCACCCTCGATAACCGCCTGGCCATCTCGACCAGTTCGGCCGCCGCGGCCGGCTCATCGGTCCTGTTCACCCTGGTGTCGCTCTTCCCGCCCACCTACGACGGCACGGCGAACGGGCTGCGGATCGACCTGATGCAGAAGATCGCGGCGCTGCACCCCGGTTACCTCCGCATTCCCGGCGGCAACTATCTCGAGGGCAGCACCCTGTCCACGTACTTCAACTGGAAGCTCGCGATCGGGCCGATCCAGGACCGGCCGGGTCACCTCAACAGCGCCTGGGGCTACTGGTCGCAGGACGGGATGGGCCTGCTGGAATACCTGGAAATGGCCGAGGAACTCGGGGCTCAGCCGATTCTCGCCGTGTTCGCCGGCTACACCCTGAACCACACGGTGGTGCCGCAAGGCCAGCTCGCGCCCTACGTGCAGGATGCGCTGGACGAGATCCAGTACGCCATCGGCCCGGTCACCAGCACGTGGGGTGCCCGGCGCGCCGCCGATGGTCACCCCGCGCCGTTCGACCTGCACTACGTGGAGGTCGGCAACGAGGACCAGTTCGACACCTCGGGCAGCTATAACGCCTATCGCTTTCCCATGTTCTATGACGCGATCAAGGCCGCCTACCCGCAGCTGAAGATCATCGCCACGACCAATGTCACCAGCCGGACCCCCGACGTCATCGACGACCACTACTACTACTCCAGCGACCCGTCTGTCATCGCCGGCGACGCGCACAACTACGACTCAACCAGCCGGACCGGGCCCCGGCACATCGTCGGCGAGTACGCGGTCACCCAGGGGTCACCGACCGGCACGCTGGCCGGCGCCCTCGGCGAGGCCGCGTTCCTGACCGGCCTGGAACGCGACGCTGACGTGGTCATCGGCGCCTCCTACGCGCCGCTGCTGGTCAACGTCAACGCCGTGAGCTGGCCGACCAATCTCATCGGATACGACGGCCTGGTCAGCTACGGATCTCCTTCGTACTACGCGCAGAAGATGCTCGGGGACTCTCTCGGGGACCAGGTCGCGCCGTCCCAGATCGTGGGCGGCAACGGGAACCTCTGGACCGTCGCCTCCACCAAGGCGGGTCACACCACCTACCTGACCGTGGTCAATCGCGGCGACTCGCCCGCCATGGTGGACGTCGACCTCGCCGGCGTCGCCGCGGTGACCGGCGGCACCTCGACGGTGCTGACCGGCAGCCCGGACGCGATGAACTCGATCGCGCACCCGACCGCGATCAGCCCGGCGACCAGCAGGCTCGGTCCCGCGCCGGCCAGCTTCCGGCATACCTTCCCGGCCAACTCGCTGACGGTGCTCACGCTCGCCACGAGCTCCGCGAGCCGCTCGCCCACGACAAGGGCGCCGATGGACGCTTCATCGAGTCGGTC
The DNA here is from genome assembly GCA_035532295.1 of Streptosporangiaceae bacterium. Taxonomy (GTDB): domain Bacteria; phylum Actinomycetota; class Actinomycetes; order Streptosporangiales; family Streptosporangiaceae; genus DASUBV01. Next base: position 1,374 of record DATKRH010000307.1, on the reverse strand, counting down.
CGCCACGACCTGCGCACGCAGGACGGGCAGGCCACCGCCCCGGCGGTGCGGATGATCTGGAGAGTCCTATGGGTGCTCTAAGAGCTAGCTAAGGCTTATGCAGCTAGTGGGCTGCTTAGGTTAAGCGAGTGGCAAAGATCGACCCTCTCGGCGAGGGCCTTACCTATATGCGGGTGGCCGATGCCATCGCCGCGCGCATCGAGGCCGGCGAGTTCACGCACCGACTGCCCGCGGAGCGCGACCTCGCGGAGGACTTCGGAGTGGCCTATCAGACGGTCCGCCGCTCCATGGAAATACTGCGGGACCGTGGCCTGATCATCACCCGGCAGGGTCGCGGCACCTTCGTGGACCCCGCAGCCCGGCGCGATAGCAGCACTGACGGCTGAAGCCGGGTCTTCCCGCCAGCGGTAGCGCGACTCAGCGCCCCCGCCGCCTGCCGCGGCCGCCGTAGCCGCCCAGGCCATGGCGCACGTAGCGGCGCAGTGGGACATCCGGCTGAGGGCCATCAAGCGCCTCGCCGAGGCGGCAGCCCGGACCACGCCAGCCCCGCCGGCCGGACCATGATGCCAGGCCGGCCCGAACCCCCGGAACCCCCGGGGGCAGCTAGCTGAACAGGTTCTAGCTAAAGTCAGCGAGCCCCGGCCCGGCGGTCGACGGTAACGATGAGATCGGGGCTAGCCGGCTCAGCGAGAATGCCCTGCGGCCTAGTGCTGCGGCCAAGTGCTGCGGCCTAGTGCGCGGCCTCGTACTTGGCGAGCACGTCCGCGGGGATACGGCCCCGGTCGGAGACCTTGAGACCCTGAGCACGCGCCCACGCCCGCACATCGGACTGGTCATGGCGGACCGGACGCGCGCCCCGCACCGGACGCCGCGACGACGACACCTTCCGCGCCGCCGCAAGGTAGGGCCCAATGGCCTTCGCGAGCTGGTCCGCGTGCTTCTTATTCAGGTCGATCTCATAGTCCACGCCGCCGAGCCCGAACCTCACCGTGCCCTCGGCCTCGCTGCCGTCAATGTCATCTACATACAGGATCTGCGTACGCTGAGCCACTGCTTGTCACTCCACTCCGGGGATTAGGTCTAGCGCATAGACCATAAGCTTAAGCGATCCCGCCGACTTGTAACACCGCTTCATCAGCGACGCGGGAACCGCTCGACCATATCCGCCTGATATGCGCTCGTTATGCGTTCCCCGAGCCGACTCTATGCGCGCTGCTCTATGCGCCCGGCGTCCGGTTCCCGTCCACCTGGCCGAAGTCCCCGTAGCTGTTATAGGTGCCGCCGCCGGACCACCGTCACAGGAGGGCGCGGGAGTTGCCGCCGGTGATCCCGCCGGAAATGGACCGCCACACCGCCGGCGCAGTGACTGGTCAG
>DATKRH010000306.1:0-16906 GCA_035532295.1 Streptosporangiaceae bacterium | reverse complement strand
GCTGCCACGAGCTCATCAGGGAGGCGGGCGCGCTGTGCGTCACTGGGGCCAGGGACGTCATCGAGCACGTATCGCCCGTCGGCACGGACCTGGCCGGGCCGCGGCTGGGTCCTGCCGTGCCGCGAGATCACCTGGACCCGGCGCTGCGCTGCCTGGGCCTGCTCGCGGCGGCGGGCTTCGTCCAGCGATGCGAGCAGGGCTGGCGGGCCAGGAGACAGACATGACCAGAAAGCGGGCATGACACGCGCCGGGCTCAGGCGCCCGGGCCGCGACGAGGCTGACACTGGAGAGCATGGAGCCGCCTAGTGACCACGAGGATCAGCTGCCTTCCGGGCTGAGCCGCGGGCTGGCCGCCTTCGAACGGCACCTGGTCGCTGAGCGGGGCATGTCCCCGCATACCGTGCGCGCCTACCGCGCCGATGTCACGTCGCTGCTCCGGCACGCGGGCCAGGACGGGTGCGCCGAGCTGGCCGACCTCGACATCGGCGTACTCCGGGCGTGGCTCGCGCACCAGCATGGTGCCGGCCAGGCCCGGGCATCGATCGCTCGCCGGGCCGCCGCGGCTCGGGCGTTCACCGCGTTCGGGCATGCCCGCGGCTGGCTGGCGGCCGACCCGGGCCGGCTGCTGGGCACCCCTAAAGCAGGCCGGAAACTGCCGCAGGTGCTCGCCACCGAGCAGATGGCCGCGGTCCTGGCCGTTCAGGGAGCTGCCCAGGAGCCCGGTGGGCGCGCGCTGATCCTGCGCGATACGGCGATCATGGAGCTCCTGTACGCATCCGGCATCCGCGTCAGCGAGCTGTGCGGTCTCGATCTCGGCGACCTGGACGAGGAGCGGCGCACCATCCGCGTCCTCGGCAAGCGCAATAAGGAACGCGTCGTGCCGGTGGGCATCCCCGCCGTGCGGGCGGTGCGCGCCTGGCTGCTGGAGGGCCGCGGCGCGCTGGTCAGCGAGCGTGCCGGCCAGGCGCTGTTCCTGGGAGCACGCGGCGGCAGGATCGATCCCCGCACCGCTCGCCGGGTCGTGCACGAGCGGATCGCGGCCACGGGCTCGGTCCCGGACACCGGCCCGCACGGGCTGCGGCACACGGCGGCCACCCATCTGCTGGAGGGCGGGGCCGACCTGCGGAGCGTGCAGGAGATACTCGGCCACGAGTCCCTGGCCACCACTCAGATCTACACGCACGTCAGCATCGAGCGGCTGCTGGCGGTCTACCGGCAGGCGCATCCCCGCGCGTAGCCCCGCCCAGCCGCCCTAGCCGCCTGGCCATGCCCGGCCGGGCGTCGCCGCCGGGGGTCGTCAGCGGCCGTGCCGCCGACCGTCTGGGCATGTAGACTTAGCCAACGGCCATCAAAGGTTCGCGCGCGCCTGCGTGCGGTCGGCTAATGGTCGAATTCGCGCGCCCGCTAGCCGCGTCGGATGCCTCCTCTGGCTCCGCGCGGGACGCTCCTTACCGGTTCGCGGGACCCCAATCCCGCCGCGAGGACGTACGGGCGCCAGGCATAAACCGGACGGCTCCTGTGCCCGCGTGCCAGGCGCCACGAGAGGAAAGGGGACACCGGCATGGCACCGGTCGTCACCATGCGTCAGCTCCTGGAGAGCGGAGTTCACTTCGGCCACCAGACCAGGCGGTGGAACCCGAAGATGAAGCGCTTCATCCTGACGGAGCGCAACGGCATCTACATCATCGATCTTCAGCAGTCACTCGACTTCATCGACCGCGCCTACGAGTTCATCCGCGAGACGGTCGCGCACGGCGGCTCGGTCCTGTACGTGGGGACGAAGAAGCAGGCCCAGGAGGCGATCGCCGAGCAGGCTCGCCGGGTCGGGATGCCCTTCGTCAACCAGCGCTGGCTCGGCGGGATGCTGACCAACTTCAGTACCGTCTACAAGCGGCTGCAGCGGCTCAAGGAGCTGGAGGAGATCGACTTCGACGACGTGGCGGGCTCCAACCTCACCAAGAAGGAGCTGCTGCACCTGCGCCGGGAGCGGGAGAAGCTGGACCGCTCGCTCGGCGGGATCAGGGACATGGCCAGGGTGCCGAGCGCCATCTGGGTGGTGGACACCAAGAAGGAGCACATCGCCGTCAGCGAGGCCCGCAAGCTGGGCATCCCGGTGATCGCGATCCTCGACACGAACTGTGACCCGGACGAGGTCTCCTACCCCATTCCGGGTAACGACGACGCGATCCGCAGCGTTGCACTGCTCACTCGGGTGGTGGCCGACGCGGTGGCCGACGGCCTGATTGCCCGGGCGGGTGCCGCAGCGGGCGAGGAGAAGCCGGCCGCGGCGGATGGCGCGCTCGGGACCGCGGAGCCGCTGGCCGAGTGGGAGCGGGAGCTGCTAGAGGGCAAGGCAGACGCGCAGGCTCCGGCGAACGGTGCCGCGGCGACGGCACCGGCCGCCGCAGCACCGGCCGCCGCAGCACCGGCCACCACGGTGTCGGCCACCACGGGCGAGGCCGCGGCCCCCGCTGAGGCGGCCGCGCCGCCTGAGCCGGCTCCGGCCGACGCAGGCACCCACCCCCGCGCGGGGGGCGCCGAGGCCGCGTCCTCCGACCCCCTGGCTGCGGAGCCGGACGCCATTGACCCCGAGGACGAGGTGCCCGCGGCCGAGCCGGCGTCGGCCAGCACCGAGCCGGCCAGCGCCGAGCCGGCGTCGGCCAGCACCGAGTCGGTCTGACCGTCCCGGCGCGCGGGTCTGCCGCGTACCTGGGCGCGCCGCTCAGGTCACGCTGCCCGGCATTGAGACAACGAGAGATGGAGACATGGCGAACTACACCGCCGCGGATGTGAAGCGGCTTCGCGAGCAGACCGGCGCGGGCATGATGGACTGCAAGAATGCTCTGGTAGAGGCCGAGGGCAACTACGACGCCGCCGTCGAGGCGCTGCGTATTAAGGGCGCTAAGGACGTCAACAAGCGGGCCCAGCGGACGGCCGGGAACGGCCTGGTGATCTCCGCGCTGGACGGGACTGGCGCCGGCGTCCTGCTGGAACTCAACTGCGAGACCGACTTCGTTGCGAAGACTGATCTCTTCCAGGAGATAGCGGCCGACATCGCCCAGGCTGCGCTGGCGGCCGGTACCGACGACCGTCTCGCGGTTCTCGGCCTGGACGTACGGTCCGGCCAGACCACGCAAGAGCTGGTCGACGAGGCCGGGGCGACCCTGAAGGAGAAGCTGGAGCTGGGCCGGTTCGCCCGATTCGAGGGTGGCTTCGTGACCAGCTACCTGCACAAGTCCGACCCGGGCCTGCCGCCGACGCTGGGCGTTCTCGTGCAGCTCGACGAGGGCGGAGCCGAGGCCGGACTCGACGTCGCCCACCAGGTCGCGGCGATGCGCCCGCAGTACGTCACCCGCGACGAGGTGCCGCAGGACGTGCTGGCGAACGAGCGCCGGATCTTCGAGCAGGTCACCCGCGAGGAGGGCAAGCCCGAGCAGGCCATCCCGAAGATCGTCGATGGCCGGGTGAACGCGTTCCTCAAGGACATCGTGCTCGTCGAGCAGGCGTCAGTGCGCGACCCGAAGAAGACGGTCAAGCAGCTGCTGGCCGACCGAGGCGCCAGTGTCCGGCACTTCGCGAGGTTCCAGATCGGCCAGGCGGGTTGAGGCTGGCGGAGGACGGCGCCGCAGCCGTGAGCGGGCGGATCCCTGAGTCAGAGTTCGAGGCTCGTCAGGGCTCTGCCGCTCGCGATGTTCACCCCAGCTGGCGGCGCGTAGTGCTCAAGCTGTCCGGCGAGGCATTCGCCGGCGATGAGCCGCTTGGCATCTCCCCGGATGTGGTCATCCACATCGCGCGGGAGATTACCGCCGCCGCACGCGAGGGCATCGAGGTCGCCGCGGTCGTGGGCGGTGGCAACATGTTTCGTGGCGCCGCGCTGTCGCGCAGCGGCATCGACCGCTCGCGCGCCGACTACATGGGCATGCTGGGGACGGTCATCAACTGCCTGGCCCTGCAGGACGTGCTGGAGAAACTCGGGGTAGAAACGAGGGTCCAGACGGCCATCACCATGGGCCAGGTGGCCGAGCCCTACATTCCCCGGCGGGCTATCCGGCATCTGGAGAAGGGCCGAGTGGTGATCTTCGGGGCCGGGCTGGGAGCGCCGTTCTTCTCCACCGACACCTGCGCCGCGCAGCGCGCGCTGGAGATCGGGGCTCAGGCCGTGCTTAAGGGCACGCAGGTCGACGGGGTCTACGACGCCGACCCGCGCCTCGTGCCCGACGCCGTCCGCTTCCACCGGCTCGACTACGCGGAGGTGCTCCGCCGTGAGCTGCGGTTCATGGATGCCACCGCGGTCAGCCTCTGCATGGACAACGACCTGCCGATCGTGGTGTTTGACCTGATGGGGGAGGGCAACGTCGTGCGGGCCGTCCGCGGTGAGCGGATCGGCACGCTGGTGAGCCGGTACGGCCGCTGATGAACCCGGCCCGGTGCCACTGCAGCATCCGACCCCCCGCGAGCGGCGCCGCCGTGGGAAAATGCAGATGTGCCTGGCTGGCGCCCGGCCGGAGGCCTAACAACGCGCGGGAGTCGCTGTGATTGATGACACGCTCCTCGAGGCCGAGGAGAAGATGGACAAGGCCCTGACGGTTGCCAAGGAGGATTTCAGCGGCATCCGGACCGGCCGCGCGCATCCCTCAATGTTCAGCAAGATCACGGCGGAGTACTACGGGACGCCGACGCCGGTGAATCAGCTGGCCTCGTTCCATATGCCCGAGCCGCGGATGGTCGTGGTCCAGCCGTTCGACAAGTCGTCGCTCGGCGCCATCGAGAAGGCGATCAGGAACAGCAACCTGGGCGTGAACCCGTCGAATGACGGCGTGCTCATCCGGGTGGTCTTCCCTGAGCTATCCGAGGAACGCCGCCGGGAATTCATCAAGGTCGCGCGGCACAAGGCCGAAGACAGCAGGGTCTCGATCCGCAACATCCGACGGCACGCCAAGGACTCGATCGACAAGCTCGTCAAGAACGGCGAGGCCGGTGAGGATGACGGTCGGCGCGCGGAGCGCGAGCTCGACGAGCTCACGCACGGCTACGTAACGCAGGTGGACGAGCTGCTCCGGCACAAAGAAGCCGAGCTTCTCGAGGTATAGCTTGCGCCTGGACCAAGATGATGCGGGCTCCGGTGCTCCGGAGCACAGCCCTCCGCAGCACGGCGACGCGGATCGGGTAGGCGAGCGCAAGCCCGGCAGAGCCGGCCGCAACCTGCCCGTGGCGATCGCCGTGGGCATCGTGCTGGGTGGCCTGGCCCTGGTCACGCTGTTCACGGTGAAGGCCACGTTCCTGCTGTACGTCGGCGCGGTCGTCGGGGTGGCGCTCTGGGAGCTCAGCCGGGCGCTCGGGTCCCGTGACATTCAGCTCTCGCTGATCCCGCTGGCCGTCGGCGGCGCGGCGATGCTCACCCTGGCCTACTGGCTCGGCGACCAGGACGCGCTGGCGGCGCTCGCCGTGACCTTCGTCGTGCTGCTGGCCTGGCGATTGCCGGGCGGCGCCACCGGCTATGTGCGCGACGTGACGGCTAGCGTCTTCACCCTGGCCTACCTGCCGCTGATGGCCCTGTTTGTCGCGCTCATGCTGGCCCGGCCGGACGGCGACCGCCGGGCCTTGCTGTTCATCATCGTGACGGTCTGCAGCGACATCGGCGGTTACTTCGCGGGCATCCTGATCGGCCGCCATCCGATGGCACCGGCGATCAGCCCGAAGAAGACCTGGGAAGGGCTGGCCGGATCGGTCGTCTTCTGCCTGGCGGGCGGGGCGATCGGCCTGCCCGTCCTCCTGCACGGCCAGGTCTGGCAGGGCCTGGTGCTCGGCGTGGCCGCCGTCGCCGCGGCCACCCTAGGCGACCTGGCCGAGTCGATGATCAAGCGCGACCTGCAGATCAAGGACATGGGCACCCTGCTGCCCGGCCACGGCGGCATTCTTGACCGGATCGACTCCCTGCTGATCATGGCGCCGGTCGTCTGGCTGCTCCTGGCCGCCTTCATCCCGGCGGGCCACGGCGGCTAGCCGTCAGCCGCTGACCCAGCTACGGCGCTGCGCCGCCAGCTGGGTGACCAGGCTCGCGGTCCCGCGGTCCCGGGCCAGCAGCCGCTCCCGCTCGCTGATCGGGACGATCCACAGCCAGCGCACGGGTGTCTGCGAGACCGCGAAGCCGTCCAGCGGGGGGACGTCCGGGCCGAGCAGCCGAGCCGGGTCATCCAGGAGCAGGACGGCCTCGTTTCCGCCGCGGAGCGGGAACGTACCGGGCTCGTGGTACCAGGGGATGCTGTGGCCGGAACCGAGCCAGGCGACCTCGCGCCACGGGTACTGGGCCAGCCACAAGAAGATGCGGGCGGCGTCCGCGCTCGGCATCGTCGTGGCGAGGGCCAGCTCGATCCGCGCCTGGGCCGCAGCTGGCTCGCCGGCCTGCTCAATCACCGGCATCCGCTGGCAGCTCATCCCGACCGTGGACAGCACGGTGAACGGGCGCTGCGGCGTCGGCGGGCGCTCGGAGACACCGACAAGCGGCTGCTTGCCGCCGCTGACGTCCCAGTACTTGTCGCCGGGGCCAAGCCGGCCGAGCAGGTGCCCGAAGACCGCCTGCCGGAAGGATGCCCAGTTCGCCGGGTCAGCGCGCCAGTGCCAGAACTGTTCCGCCGCCGCGATCCGCGGACCTAGGCCCTCCATCGCCTGATCGAGCGACCAGCCGAACGGGGTCTGCCCGATGATGTCCCGGCCGTAGCCGGGCATGCCCGTGGACATGTCCGACCAGCCGGGGATCAGGGCAATCGGCTCGTCGTCTTCCAGGATGGCGACGCCGTCGCCCTCCTCCAGCCAGACCGCGCGCAGCGACTGCGGGTCGAGCGGCGGCCGCCCCGCCGGATGCTTGGTGTGGTCGGCGGGCATCTGGGGAGGCTGACCGGCGGCCAGCCCGGCCAGGTCGACGACCGGCGGCGCCGCCGAGTGGTTCGCGATCCAGGTCGCGGCGATGGCGCCAGTGGCGTCGTGCACATAGGCGGCCGTCGTGGTCCCGTCGTACTCGACCACGACCCGGCGGCTGCCATACGGGCTCTCGCTGTCGAGCAGCACGGCAGGCTGGCCCGGCCCGGCGGATATCCTGGCCTGACTGGCCCCTCTGCGCAGCGTCGGCATAGTACGGAATCTACAGACCTTGAGCTGGTCAGTGCTGACCTGCCCGAAAGATCATCGACGATTTGCCGCATTGCCGTCGAGATGGGCGTCGCCAGCGAGGAAATGCGGCCAGCGAGAACGGAGCCGTCGTGGCCAGCGCGTCTCTTCCGGTGCCGGGCACCGTGCCGCCGATGCCGATGCCGATGCCGATGCCGATGCTGATGCCGGTGGAGCTGGAGCTGGAGCTCGGCCCGGCCAGCGGGCGCGACGCGACCGGGCGTCCTGGCCGGAGTCGGCCGCCCCGGCCGCCCCGGCACCTGGCTGACCTGGACGCCGCCGGCCGTCGCGATGCCGTCGCCGGGCTCGGGCTGCCCGGGTTCCGGGCCGACCAGTTGTCGCGGCACTACTTCGCCCGGCTGACCGACGAGCCCGCGCAGATGACCGACCTCCCCGCCGGGCTGCGGGCGGAGCTGACGACCGCCCTGCTGCCGCGGCTGCTGACGCCGGAGCGGGAGCTGACCTGCGACCAGGGTGCCACCCGCAAGACCCTGTGGCGCGCGTTCGACGGCGCCTACGTCGAATCGGTGCTGATGCGCTACCCCGACCGGGTGACGATGTGTGTCTCCTCGCAGGCTGGCTGCGGGATGGCGTGCCCGTTCTGCGCGACCGGCCAGGCTGGCCTGACCCGGAACCTGTCCACGGCGGAGATCGTGTCGCAGGTATTCGCGGGAGCCGCCGCCATGGCGCGCGGCGAGGTGCCCGGCGGCGCTGGCCGGGTCTCCAACGTGGTGTTCATGGGCATGGGCGAGCCACTGGCGAACTACGCCAGCGTGCTGGCGGCGGTGCGGCGGATCACCGATCCGGCGCCGGACGGGCTGGGCATCTCCCAGCGGTCGGTGACCGTCTCGACAGTCGGACTGGTCCCGGCGATCCAGCGGCTGGCCGCCGAGGGACTCTCGGTTCGGCTGGCGGTTTCCCTGCACGCGCCCGACGACGGGCTGCGCGATGAGCTCGTTCCGGTGAACCGGCGGTGGAAGGTTGCCGAAGTGCTCGACGCCGCGTGGGGGTACGCCGCCGCGACGGGCCGCCGGGTGTCCATCGAGTACGCGATGATCCGGGATGTCAACGACCACGCCTGGCGCGCCGATGCCCTGGCGGACTTGCTGGCTGGCCGGCTGGCGCACGTGAACCTGATCCCGCTGAACCCCACCCCGGGCTCGCGGTGGACTGCCTCCGACCCGGATGTGGCCCGCGAGTTCACCGAGCGGATCGCGGCTCGGGGGGTGCCGGTGACCGTGCGCGATACGCGGGGAACGCAGATCGACGGCGCCTGCGGTCAGCTAGCCGCGGCCGGCCGGACTAATTCCTAGCGTCATCGTGAAGCCTTTTGGGGGTCAGGACCCCCAAAGGCTTCACGATCACGAACGCCGATCCGGGTGCGGCTCGTCGCGGGACCGGGACTGCCCCGCCCGCGGCGGCTGCGCGAGCCTCTGTGCCGCGGCGGCCGCGCGCAGGGTACCGTGGTCGGCCATGTCATGGAGGCACCAGCTGGCCAGGCAGCGCGCAGCCGCCGTGGCCAGCCTGATCCAGGGCGCCTGGCACTTCGCCGAGCGGGCCGGGACCATCACCGCTGAGTCGGCCGCCGGCCGCAGGTTCGCGGCCTTCGGGCCGGGCTCCCTGATGGCGTTCCCGACGGGGTCGGTGTACGGGGAGCGCTGGATAGAGGTCGGGGCCGCGACGATGCTCGCGGCGAATGTGACGCTGTGCGCCGGCCTGGCACCCGGCCACGACCTTGGGCCCAGTCCGGTGCTACGCCTGGGGAACCGCTGCGTGATCGGCCGGGGCAGCCACATCGTGGCCCATCACTCGATCGAGATCGGCGACGACGTGTACACCGGCCCCTACGTCTACATCACCGATCAGAACCACTCCTACGAGGACCCGGACACCCCGATCGGGGCGCAGTGGCCGGTCAACGCCGCCGTCAGCATCGGCGCCGGAACCTGGCTCGGAACGGGCGCGGTGATCCTGCCCGGCTCCATGATCGGCCGGAACGTGGTCGTGGCGGCCGGCGCCGTGGTCCGCGGCAAGGTGCCGGACCGCTGTGTCGTGGCCGGGGTCCCGGCTCGCGTCGTCCGTGAGTATGTCTCCGGCGCTGGGTGGATCCGCGCGCCCGGTGGTACCTCCGGGCCGGCGGAGCCGGACGCTGCCGGGCCGGCGGAGCCCGACGCTGCCGGGCCGGCGGAGCCGGACGCTGCCGGCTGACCTGCCTGCTCAGGTCCGGTCAGCGGCCCGGCCCGCGCCGCGCCTGGTGTCCGCCGACCCGGCTAGCCGCGGTACGAACACCTCGCCCCGCAGCGCCCGGCTGACCAGGTCGACCGCGCGGGCAGTCGCGACCAGCCGGCTGCCCTCGCTGCGGTAAGCAGCCAGCACGGCGGTGATGCCGCCGGGCGGCAGATCCTGGCCGAGCTCGGCCCGGGCGGTGCGGTAACCCTCTCGCGCCCCGGCCACGCACGCGGCCACGTGATGGCGGGCCAGCGCAGCCAGCGCCAGCGGATGCCGGCGCAGGACGCCATGCAGGCGGTAATCCGGCGGGACGACGTCGAACAGCCAGGTGACCGCCGTCTGCTCGAATCCCTCGGTGCCAGGCGGATGAACCCCCGCGGGCCACCCTGGGGGGAGATAAGCTGCCACTATCGCAGCATATCCCTCATCGAACAGATATCCTAGATCTTAGATTGAGCTGTGTCTTCATGCGAACCTCTTGACCCGGAGCGGAGGTGGCATGCGCGGAAAGCATCGGGCAGCCGCCCTATCTGTGGTCCGGCATGGTCTTAGGGCCAGCCCGGAGATCACTCAGGCCGCTCACCAGTCAGCTTCGCGCCGGGGCTGCCCCGGACGCCGCGCGGAGTCGCCGTGCCCGCGGTGCGCGGCGGGGCGAATAGACTAGTAGCAGGCCGGCGCGCGCGGGCCTTTCCCCTATTTCCCCGGAGCTTGTTCGCATGCCTGCCGACACCATCCAGCTGGCCACTCGCGATGACCTGCGTAACGTGGCCATCGTCGCGCACGTCGACCACGGCAAGACGACGCTGGTGGACGCGATGCTCTGGCAGTCCGGCGCGTTCCGCGCCGGGTCCGCGGTCACCGACCGGGTCATGGACTCCGGTGACCTGGAGCGGGAAAAGGGCATCACGATCCTGGCCAAGAACACCGCGGTCCAGCACGCGGGGATGACCATCAACATCGTGGACACCCCGGGGCACGCCGACTTCGGCGGCGAGGTGGAGCGCGGCCTGTCCATGGTGGACGGCGTCGTGCTGCTCGTCGACGCGAGCGAGGGCCCGCTGCCGCAGACCCGGTTCGTACTGCGCAAGACGCTGGAAGCCCACCTGCCGGTCATCCTGGTCATCAACAAGGTGGACCGCCCAGACGCCCGGATCGCCGAGGTCGTCGACGCCTGCTACGAGCTGTTCCTGGACCTGGACGCGTCCGAGGCGCAGATCGAGTTCCCGATCGTCTACGCCTCCGCCCGGGCCGGGCGCGCGTCGCTGATCAGGCCCGCCGACGGCGGCATGCCTGACTCGCCGGACCTGGAGGCGCTGTTCACCACGATCCGCGAGGCGGTGCCCGCGCCGTCTTTCGACCCGGCCGCGCCGCTGCGGGCTCAGGTCACCAACCTGGATGCCTCCTCCTACCTGGGCCGGATCGCGCTGTGCCGGGTCTTCAGCGGGGAGATCGTCAAGGGCCAGCAGGCCGCGTGGTGCCGCCGGGACGGCACCGTCCAGCGGGTGAAGATCACCGAGCTGTTCCGCACCGAGGCGCTGGACCGCGTCCCCGCCGACAAGGCCGGGCCGGGCGACATCATCGCCGTGGCGGGCATCGCCGACATCATGATCGGCGAGACGCTGGCCGACCCGGACGATCCCCGCCCCCTGCCGCTGATCACCGTCGACGAGCCGGCGATCTCCATGACCATCGGCGTGAACACCTCGCCGCTCGTGGGCCAGGTCAAGGGCTCCAAGGTCACGGCCCGCATGGTCAAGGACCGGCTGGACCGCGAACTGGTCGGTAACGTGTCGCTGATGGTGCTGCCGACCGAGCGGCCGGACACCTGGGAGGTGCAGGGCCGCGGCGAGCTGGCCCTGGCGGTGCTCGTCGAGACCATGCGGCGCGAGGGCTACGAGCTGACCGTGGGGCGGCCGAACGTCGTCACCCGCGAGATCGACGGCAAGCTGCAGGAGCCGGTGGAGCGGCTGACCGTCGACTGCCCGGACGAGTACCTCGGGACCGTGACGTCGCTCCTGGCGCTGCGCAAGGGCCGCATGGAGAACATGACCAACCACGGCACCGGGTGGATCCGGCTGGACTTCACGGTGCCCTCCCGCGGGCTGATCGGCTTCCGCACCCAGTTCCTGACCGAGACCCGCGGCACCGGCATCGCCCACCACGTCTTCGACGGATACGAGCCGTGGTCGGGTCCGATGCGGATGCGGCCCACCGGCTCGCTGGTCGCCGACCGGACCGGGGTGGCGACGGCCTACGCGATGTTCGCGCTCCAGGAGCGCGGCTCGCTGTTCGTGGAGCCGGGCGCGGCCGTGTACGAGGGCATGATCGTGGGCGAGAACTCCCGCGCCGACGACATGGACGTGAACATCGCCAAGGAGAAGAAGCTCACCAACGTCCGCCAGTCCACCGGCGAGGAACTGGAGCGGCTGATCCCGCCCCGCCAGCTGAGCCTGGAGCAGGCCCTGGAGTTCTGCGGCGATGACGAGTGCGCGGAGGTGACGCCCACCGCGGTGCGCCTGCGCAAGGTCGTGCTGGATGCCAAGGATCGCGGCCGTCAGCGGGCCCGGCGCTCCCGCGGCGGCGAATAGGCGAGCCGGGGAGCCGGCCAGCAGGCCCGGCTACTTGACCGACAGGTAGATGACACTGCCGAGCCCGAAGATCACGCAGTAGACCGCGAACGGCGTCAGTGAACGCGTCTGGAAGTAGCGGACCAGGTAGCGCACCGACACGTACGCCCCGATCCCCGACAGCAGGCTGCCGACCAGGATCTGCCCGTGAATCCCGTGACCTAGCGGGCCGGTCAGCTTCGGGAGCTCCAGGAGGCCCGCCGCGAGGATGACCGGGGTCGCCAGCAGGAAGGCGAACCGCACGGCGTCTTCGCGGGCCAGGCCGCGGAACATGCCCGTCACCATGGCGACGCCATCGCGGCTGATCCCGGCGAGCAGGGCGAGAATCTGCGCGGTGCCGATCAGGGTCGCCTGCCGGTATCCCATCGCCGCCAGCCGTTCGTCGGCCCGGATGGCGAGCGACACCTCCTGCTGGCGGACCGCCCGCTGACCCGACGCGTGCGCCGCCGTCGTGCGGGTCAGCGGGCCACGCTCGTTCTCGCGCTGCTCCTCGAGGTCGGCGTCGGCCTGGAGGGACGCCCGGGTCCGGAACCGCTCCGCGGCGTACAGGATGCCGCCGTTGATCATCAGGAAGACCCCGGCCAGGACGGGCTTGGCAAATAGCACGCGGGTCTCGTGGTCAGCGACGAGACCGACCAGCCCCACCGGGATCGTGGCGCAGATGATCATCCAGGCCAGTTTCTGGTCAGCGGTTTCCACCCGCCGGGCCCGCAGCGAGCCGAAGAAGGCGCCGATGATCCGCAGCCAGTCGCGCCAGAAGTAGACGAGCATCCCGATCGCGGTGGCGACGTGCAGGCCGACGATGAAGGCCAGGTAGGGCGACTGGGGCGTGGCCGCGTTCAGGTCCTGGGCCCAGCTTCCCCCGACCAGCGCCGGGATGAGCACGCTGTGTCCCAGGCTCGACACCGGGAACATCTCGCTGACCCCCTGGATGAGCCCGATGATGGCTGCCTCAGGGTAGGTCATGTGGGACATGGCAGCCTTTCGTGGGGCACTATGCAGGGGGAGTCGCCAGTAAGGTTAGCCATCCGCCGCGGCGGGCGCGTGGCCAGACCCAGCCGCACCTAAGCCCGCTCCCGCACCGCTAGCCGGACTAAATCTACACAAGTAACGGATGCGGGTTCGCCCGACCCACCCGGACCGGTGTCAGCGCACGGGCGGACTGCTCAGGTGCAGGAGCCACCGCGCCTTCCCCCGTTAGACGAGGATTTGTGGCACTGTCGGGTCGACGCGGGCGATGTCGCGGGGGTCGCTGGTGACGATGGCGTGGTGACGCTGCCGGGCGCAGAGCACGACGTGGACGTCCACGACGTCATCATGGTCCGTGCCGACGCAGATCAGCCCGACGCTGCGGGCCACGCTGAGCGTCATGACCGCGATGTCGACGTCTGGTGACTTGAGCAGCCGGGCGAGGCGGGCCTGGCGAGAGCTGCGCCACGCCTGCGCGACGACTTCGGCGGGGATGCAGATGGTGCCGCCACGCAGCCGGGCCGCCTCCAGTCGGGCCTGCATGGCCACGGCCTTGACGGGATGGTCCAGCGCGAGGAGCGCGCCGGTGTCGAGCGTGAGCCCGGTCGTCGCAGCCGTGCTCACCCGGCCATCCGGCCGCCCCGCGCGGGCTGGCCAGTCAGCCCGGCCTGGTTCAGTTCGGCCTCGGCTTGCCGCCGGACGTCCTCAGGCACCGGGGTTTCCGCGCGCCAGGCGGCCAGGATGTCGTCTAGGCCCTCGCGTTCCTGGTAGTCCTGCAGCGCCGTGGCCACGTACGAGCTGACCTGCAGCGGGCGCGACGCCTGACGGCGTTACGACCGCTTGCCGGGGACCTTGGGGGTGTCGGCCTGCGGGCGGCGGGAGATCTTGGCGCCGAGCCAGGTCAGCGGGTCGTACTTGCGGCCGGCGACGCGCTCCTTCATCGGGATCAGCGCGTTGTCGGTGATCTTGATGTGCTCCGGGCAGACTTCGGTGCAGCACTTGGTGATGTTGCACAGGCCGAGACCGAAGTCGTCCTGGGCGATCTCGCGCCGGTCGGCGGTGTCGGCGGGGTGCATCTCCAGTTCGGCGATGCGCATGAGGAACCGGGGCCCGGCGAACGGGTTCTCGTTCTCGGGGTGGTCACGGATGACGTGGCAGGTGTTCTGGCACAGGAAGCACTCGATGCACTTGCGGAACTCCTGGGACCGGCTGACGTCGACCTGCTGCATCCGGAACTCGCCGGGCTTGACCGACGGGTCCGGGGTGAATGACGGGATCTGCCGGGCCTTCTCGTAGTTGAACGACACGTCGGTGACCAGGTCCCGGATCACCGGGAACGTGCGCATCGGCGTAATCGTCAGCACCTCGTCCTGCGGGAAGACCGACATGCGGGTCATGCAGGCCAGCCGGGGGCGGCCGTTGATCTCCATCGAGCAGGAGCCGCACTTGCCGGCCTTGCAGTTCCAGCGGATCGCCAGGTCGCCGGCCTGCGTCGCCTGCAGCCGGTGCAGGACGTCCAGGACGACCTCGCCCTCGTTGGCCTCGACCGTGTAGTCCGCGAGCTCGCCCGCGCCGGCCTCTCCTCGCCAGACCCGTAGCACCGTCTTGTAGCCCATCAGTGCGCCTCCTCTTGCGCCGCGCCCGTGTTGCTTCCGGCCGAGGCGCCGCCCGGAAAGACGGTCAGCTCCTCGTCGGTGAGGTATTTCTTCAGCTCGCCGCGCTCGAACAAATTCAGCAGATCCGGCCGCATCGGGTTCAGCGGCTGATGGATGAGCTCCACCCGGTCATCGCCGTCGAGGGTGCAGACCAGGTTGACCTTGCGCCAGGTGGGCGACATCTGCGGGTAGTCCTCGCGGGTGTGGCCGCCGCGCGACTCCTGCCGCTCCAGCGCCGCCTGCGCGATGCAGTCGGACACCAGCAGCATGTTGCGCAGGTCCAGGGCCAGGTGCCAGCCGGGGTTGTAGGCCCGGCCGCCGTCGACGCTGACCTGCGCGGCGCGCTCGCGCAGCTTCTTCAGCTCGGTCAGCGCGGCCTTGACCTCTTCCTCGCGCCTGATGATGCCCACCAGGTCGTTCATGGTCTGCTGCAGCGCCGCGTGCACCTCGTACGGGTTCTCGCCGCCGGATCGCTCCAGCGGCGCGAGCGCCTCGGCCACCGCGTCCTGCGCCGCGACCTCGCTGACCGTCGGGCGCGCGGCCAGTCCCAGCTCGTCGACGTAGGCCGCCGCGCCGGCGCCGGCCCGGCGTCCGAACACCACCAGGTCGGACAGCGAGTTACCGCCGAGCCGGTTCGAGCCGTGCATCCCGCCGGACACCTCGCCGACCGCGAACAGGCCGGGCACCGTGGCCGCCTCGGTGTCCGGGTCGACCTCCACCCCGCCCATGACGTAGTGACAGGTGGGCCCGACCTCCATGGGCTCGGCCGTGATGTCGACGTCGGCCAGCTCCTTGAACTGGTGGTACATCGACGGCAGCAGCCGCAGGATCTGCTCGGCGGGCCGCCGGGAGGCGATGTCCAGGAACACCCCACCGTGCGGGCTGCCGCGCCCCGCCTTGACCTCGGAGTTGATCGACCGGGCGACCTCGTCGCGGGGCAGCAGCTCCGGCGGCCGCCGGTTATGTTCCGGGTCGGTGTACCAGCGGTCGCCCTCCTCCTCGGTCTCCGCGTACTGCCCGCGGAACACGTCGGGGACGTAGCCGAACATGAACCGCTTGCCCTCGGAGTTGCGCAGTACGCCGCCGTCGCCGCGGACGGACTCGGTGACCAGGATCCCCTTCACCGACGGCGGCCAGACCATGCCGGTCGGGTGGAACTGGACGAATTCCATGTTGAGCAGCGTGGCCCCGGCCAGCAGCGCGAGCGCGTGCCCGTCGCCGGTGTACTCCCAGGAGTTCGAGGTGACCTTGAAGGACTTGCCGATGCCGCCGGTGGCCAGTATGACGGCCGGCGCGTCGAAGACGATGAACTCCCCGGTCTCCCGGACGTAGCCGAACGCCCCGGCGATCCGCCCGCCGTCGGTGATCAGCCTGGTGATCGTGGTCTCGGCGAAGACCTTGATCATCGCCTCGGGATCGCCATGACTAACGGCATCCTCCTGCTGCAGCGCCACGATCTTCTGCTGCAGGGTGCGGATCATCTCCAGGCCGGTGCGGTCACCGACGTGGGCCAGCCGCGGGTACTCGTGCCCGCCGAAGTTGCGCTGGCTGATCTTGCCATCCTTGGTCCGGTCGAACAGGGCGCCCCAGGCCTCCAGCTCCCAGACCCGGTCCGGGGCCTCCTTGGCGTGCAGCTCGGCCATCCGCCAGCTGTTCATGAACTTGCCGCCGCGCATGGTGTCGCGGAAGTGCACCTGCCAGTTGTCGTTCGGGTTCACGTTGCCCATGGCGGCCGCGCAGCCGCCCTCGGCCATGACCGTGTGTGCCTTGCCGAACAGGGACTTGGAGATGACCGCGACCTTCTTGCCCTTCAGCCGCGCCTCGATCGCCGCGCGCAGCCCCGAGCCGCCTGCGCCGACGATGACCACGTCGCAGGCGTAACGGACCGTGTCTTCGGAAAACACCGTGTCTTCGGACAAGACCGGGTCTTCGGACAAGACCGTGTCGCTGCTGCTGTGAACTTCTGCCTCGCTCATTACCACTGCCCGTTCGGTCTAATTGAAGATTCTCGGATCTGCGAAGGCTCCACTGGCCACCAGCATGATGTACAGGTCGCTCAGCATCAACGTGCCGAGGGTGATCCAGGCGAACTGCATGTGCCGGGCGTTCAGCCACGAGACCTTCGTCCAGGCCCAGTACCGCACCGGGTGCTTGGAGAAGTTGTTGAGCCGCCCGGCCGTGATGTGCCGGCACGAGTGGCAGCCCAGGGTGTAGCCCCACAGCAGGACCGCGTTGGCCAGCAGGATCAGCGAGCCGATGCCG